>DBUL01000249.1:846-5687 GCA_002307905.1 Rhizobiaceae bacterium UBA1291 | reverse complement strand
ATCCAGATGCGCATGGCGTAGTCGCCGGCGCCAAAGACCTGGACCTGGCCAGCGCCTTCGATCCGGGCCAACCGGTCCTTGATGTTCAGCGTCGCGTAATTGCGCAGATAGGTCACGTCGTAGCGGTCGGTCGTCGAGACCAGGTTGACCACCATGATGAAGTCCGGCGAACTCTTGACCGTGGTGACGCCGATGGCGCGGACCTCCGCCGGCAGACGCGGCTCGGCCTGGGAGACGCGGTTCTGGACGAGCTGTTGTGCCTTGTCCGGATCCGTGCCGAGCTTGAAGGTGACGGTCGTCGTCAAAACGCCGTCGGAAGTCGCCTGGCTGTTCATGTACAGCATGTCGTCGACGCCGTTGATCTGCTCCTCGAGCGGGGTAGCCACCGTCTCGGAAATGACCACGGGATTGGCACCCGGATAGACTGCACGCACGACGATGGACGGCGGCACGACCTCCGGATATTCCGAGATCGGCAGCGAACGCATGCCGATCAGGCCGGCGACGACGATGAGGATCGACAGGACGCCTGCGAACACAGGCCGGTCGACGAAGAAGCGTGAAATGCTCATATCCTAGCCCTCTCCAGGGTGAAACTCTGACAAAGAGACCCTGGCCGGCGGAGAGATGTCCACCGGCGGATCAGATGCGATGCTCGAAGAGGCGGAGCGGCGACGCCCCGCCTGATAAAATCAGTTGACGGCCGCAACCGCCTCTTTGGTCTGCGGATCGACCAATGCGCCGGGACGCACGCGCTGCAGCCCGTTGACGATCACCTTGTCGCCATCGGCAAGCCCGCTGACGACGATCCGCTCGCCATCAGCACTGCCGCCCAGTTCGACCGGCCGATAGGTCACCTTGTTTTCGGCATCGACGACGAAGACGAACTTCTTGTCCTGGTCAGTTCCGATCGCCTTTTCGCTAACGAGGATCTTGTTGTCCGGCCGTGGATCACCCATGCGGATTCGCACGAACTGGCCGGGGATCAGGTGCCCTTGCGGGTTGTCGATCACGGCGCGAACCGCGATGGTGCCACTCGACGCATCCACCTCATTGCCGATCAGTTGCAGCTTGCCCTTGATCGGCGTGCCCTCGTCGGCAAGCGTTCCGATCTCGACCGGAATCTGATCGATCGGCGGCAGCGCGCCATCGGTCGCCGGCAGCCTCGAAAGGGCTCGCGCGACGATCTCCTCGCTGGCGTTGAAGCTTGCATAGATCGGATCGGCCGACACCAGGGTCGTCAGCGCCGAGGAGGTCGAGCCCGCGGCGACGAGGTTCCCGGCGGTGATCGCGATCTTGCCGGCGCGGCCGGATACCGGGGCGCGCACCTTGGTATAATCAAGCTCGAGCTGGGCGGAACGAAGAACGGCCTGGGCCGTCTTCAGCGCGGCTTCCGCTTCGGCAACGGCGTTCTGGCGCTGATCCAGATCGCTCTGCGAGATCGTGCGATTGCTCGCAAGACGGCGGCCGCGTTCGAGTTCGGTATTCGCCAGCGCCACCTTGGCTTCCGCGGAGGCGACCTGCCCGGCTGCCTGGGCAACGGTCGCCTCATAGGGCGCGGGATCGATGGTGAAGAGGAGGTCTCCGGCCTTCACCAACGCGCCCTCGCGGAAATTGACGGACTGGATCGCACCACCGACACGGGGGCGGATTTCGACACGGTCGACGGCTTCCAGCCGGCCTGAGAACTCCTGCCAAGTGGTGACTTCCCGGCTCTTCACCACCGCGACAGTGACCGACGGCGGCGGCGGGGCGGCCGCGGGCAGACTCGCTTCGTCGGTCTTCGCGGCGGCGATGCCGTAAGGCAGATCGAGGAACAGTGCGGCTGCCGAAATGGACGCAGCCAGTCCCAGGCCGGTGCCCGCGAGGGCCCAGCGTCTTGCTTTCTCTGTCATGGTCTAGCTCCTTGCGGCCCTGAGGCGCCGCTCAAGATCAAATGGTCTTCAAATCAGCTCTCCGAGCGCAGATGTCGCGTACGAAGCCTGCAAACTCGCTGCTTGCGCTTTCCTGCCAACTCGGGGCTTCCTCCGTTTTCCCGCCATATACCGATGGCCAGCCTGTCCCGGCGGGAAGGACATGCTGTCGAACCTCGACGCCCGCGCTCTTCAGTCGCTGGGCATAGGAGAGGGTCTCGTCGAGAAGCGGATCGTCCTCAGCCGAAAGCAGAAGCGCCGGCGCAAGTCCCGAAAGCCGCGAACAGGCGGATGGGGCGGCATAGGGGTGACACATCCCACCGCTGAGATAGTGGCTCCATCCGTCCGCCCAGCGCTCGCACATGCCGATGGCTCGGGCCTTGCGGAAGGAAGGCGTTCCCATGAAAGGATCGAGCAGGGGCGAGACCAGCACCTGTCCATCCAGTTCATCGGCGTAGTGATCACGTGCCTTGAGGCTGACCGCGGCGGCGATATTACCGCCCGCCTCCGAACCTCCGACGAGCAGCAAGGACTTGCGGTCGCCGAACCCGGCCCGCTTCTTCGCCATGTAGGAGAAGACGCTAAAGCCCACCTCGAGCGGCTTTGGAAAAACCGAACCGAGGACATTGTAGTCCGGCACCACGACGATCGCGCCAGTGCCAGCCAGGCATTCGGCCATCGGACAGTCGCCCAGCCCGGCATGGCGAAACGCACCGCCATGAAAATAGATCAGCACCGGCGGACCCTTGCCATAGTCCGCCCCCTGATAGACGCGGACGCCGACGCGGCCCACGGCCAGATTGTCAAGCGTCATGTCCTTGATTTCGACCGACATCGGGCCGCTCACTCCGGACGCAATGCCGCTAGGAAGAAACGCACGAAGAGCTTCGCCGGCGCCGGTAGATAACGAGGAATGCGCATGTGGAGGCCGTCTCCTTGTTTCTCGGACCGCACTTTACAAATCTCGGCAGAAGCACGGGCACAACCCCGTGAACCGAAAAACGTCAAACGCTGGGTTTCGATCTGATCGCCCTTTGTGCGACCCTTGCAACCGTCGCCATTCGTCGGCATGGATTGCATTTCCTGGGAACTAATCTACTTTATCCGTGGATCGGAACAAGCAGCGCAAATGCGAGCGCACTGTTCCATATCTCGAACAATACCGCGCTGCATACTGACAGGAATTGTCACATGGATCAGCTATCGGCCATGCGCGCCTTTGTCCGCGTGGTGGAAATGGGCAATTTCACCCGCGCGGCGGAGGCACTCAGCCTGCCCAAGGCAACGGTGACCAATCTCATCCAGGGACTGGAGGCGCATCTTCATACCAAGCTGTTGAACCGAACCACCCGCCGCGTCATGGTGACCACGGACGGCGCCCTCTATTACGAGCGGGCGACGCAGATCATCGCCCAGATCGACGAACTCGACACCGGCCTGTCGAGCTCGCACATGGCGCCGAGCGGCCGTCTGCGCGTCGAGATGGCGGGCGCCTTTGCCGACTGGATCGTCATTCCGGCCCTCCACGACTTTCATGCCAGGTTCCCCGACATCCGCGTCGATCTCGGCGTCGGCGACCGTCCCGTCGATTATCTCGCGGAGAACGTGGACTGCGCGCTCCGCGCCGGCGTCCCGGCCGACCAGTCGCTGATCGCGCGCCGTGTCACCGAGGTTTCGGTGATCACATGTGCCGCGCCGGGCTATCTGGAGACGCATGGAACCCCCGGCCATCCCTCCGAACTGGAGGACAGACATCACTGTGTCAGCTATTTCATGGCCCAGAACAATCGCACCATGGCCTTCGACTTTGAAAGGGCCGGAGAAAAGATCGAAATAAACGCGCGCTATGTCGTCGCGGTGAACGACGCGCGCAGCTATCTGACGGCGGCGTTGAACGGACTTGGCATCTCGCTGCTGCCCCACTTCATGGCCGCCGACGCGCTCGAAAAGGGCGACCTCGTCCGCGTCCTCCCCGAATGGCAAACCGAGCCGATTCCGCTCTATGTCGTCTATCCACCGAACCGGCACCTGAGCAACAAGGTCAGGGTCTTCGTCGACTGGCTGGTGCGCCTGTTGGCGGAGAAGCGGCTCAATCTGACACCAGGACAGGCCGGCCAGTAACGCGCTGATGTGACCTGCCCCAAGCTTCATCCAGATTTGAGTTCGTATCCCGCAGTTTAAGATGCATTGATACGCGTCTGAAGCGAAGGGTTGTGGGGTGACAATCACAACAGTTACTGCGCAATCAATTTGACCCCATGGCCTTTGCGATCCGGGTGCCGGCACGACCTTCGAGAATAGCGATCGCATCCTCCAGGCGGCCGATCCCGGTGAAGCCATGGGTCTCGGCAAAATCAGCGCCGGCGACGACCTTCGGCCCCATCGATCCCGCCGNNCGCCGGCGCGCCAAGCGCACGGGCCCCTTCCGGTGTCAGCACCGGGATCGACGCTGCCCCTTCGCTGCCAAAGTCGCGATAGACCGCATCAACATCGGTCAGCAACAGGAGCGCATCGGCGCCGAGTTGGCGCGCGAGCAGGGCGCTCGCGGCATCCTTGTCTATCACGGCTTCAATCCCGATCAGGCTGCCATCGTCGCGCCGCACCACCGGAATACCGCCGCCGCCGGTGCAGACGACGATGACCCCGTGATCCAGCAGAAGCTTGATGATCCTGAAGTCGGGAATCTCGACGGGCTTGGGCGAAGCCACGACCCGGCGCCATTTGTCTCCATCGGCGGCGATGGTCCATCCCGCCGCCTTCGCCCGCTCCTCCGCTTGGGCCCGCTCATAGACGGGCCCGACGAACTTGCTCGGCTTTTCGAAGGCGGGGTCTTGCCCGTCCACGACCACCTGCGTCAGCAGCGTGGCGACGGGCTGCGCGTGATCCAGCGCATTCTCGAGCTCCTGTTCGATCATGTAGCCGATCATG
>DBUL01000249.1:364-770 GCA_002307905.1 Rhizobiaceae bacterium UBA1291 | reverse complement strand
CAGGGCATTGCCGCCCAGCGCCGCGACCACCAGCATCTCAGGCTCCAAGTGTGGCGACAAGCACCGCCTTGATCGTGTGCAGCCGGTTTTCGGCTTGATCGAAGACGATGGATGCCGGGCTTTCGAAAACCTCCTCGGTCACCTCCATCGCATCGAGGCCGAACTCGGCCTTGATGTCCGCACCCACGCTCGTCTCGGTATTGTGGAAGGCCGGCAGGCAATGCATGAAGCGCACGCGCGGATTGCCCGTCTTGGCCATCAGCGCTGCGTTCACCTGGTAGGGCGTCAGCAGCTTGATGCGCTCGGCCCATTTCTCCTTCGCCTCGCCCATCGAAACCCAGACGTCGGTATAGACGAAATCGACGCCTTTCACCGCGGCATCGGTATCCTCGGTAATCATGATCCG
>DBUL01000249.1:0-214 GCA_002307905.1 Rhizobiaceae bacterium UBA1291 | reverse complement strand
GAACTCGTTGGTCAGGCCGTTATAGACTGGCACGCCGGAATACTTGGCCAGTTCCTCGACGATCTCCTGGCCGAAACCGCGATATTCGATCGCGTCGTAGATTCGCCCCAGGACCCGGGCGGTGTCCTTCACCGACTCCTTGTGGCCGATATGGCTGCCGGTCGGCCCCAGATAGGTGACCCCCGCGCCCCCGTCATAGGCCGCCACCTCGAAG
>DBUL01000050.1 GCA_002307905.1 Rhizobiaceae bacterium UBA1291 | reverse complement strand
CCTCGTGGCGCTCCTCGCGGGCGCGTTCCAGCTCTGGGTGGTCGGTCTTTGCCATGGCTTCCCTCCTTTCCCGGGCACGGGTGATCGTTCACGCGGGTCAAAACCCCGTGTCTTGCTGTCTTCTTGCTTTTCCGGCCATCCGGCCGGGGCGCCCGGCATGCCGGACAAGATTAAAACAGTGACACGCAGGGCGGAAGGGCGGGGAAAACGAAGCTTGATAAAATTTGCCTGTCCGGAACAAAGCAGATGAACCGGACGTTCATGACCGGTTCACCCGCAAGGTTGTAGTACAAGCGCACAACGGAATACCCAGGAGACGCCCCATGAATTATCTCAGGAAATTCGCCCTTGCCGCGCTGTTTGCGGCTGCGCTTCCCGGCCTTGCGGCCGCGGCGACCGCNNGCTTACGCGACAGCCAATGTAAACATGCGTTCCGGCCCGAGCACGCAGTATCCGCCGGTGCTCGTCATCCCCGTCGGAAGTCGAGTCAATATCCAGGGCTGCATGCAGTCCGCCAACTGGTGCGACGTCGCCTATGCCGGCTATCGCGGCTGGGTTTCGGGCAGCTATCTGCAGACGACCTATTCGCAGCGACGCGTCTATGTCGATCCGCAATACTACCGTCCGCTCGGCATTCCGATGATCACATTCTCGATCGGAAGCTATTGGGATCGCCACTACCGCGACCGTGATTTCTATCGGGACCGCGACCGTTGGCGGGATGGTAACTACCGCCCGCGTCCGCCGCGGACCGATGATCGCGATTGGCGCCGCCCGCCGACCCGCGACCCCGAAGTGCGTCGTCCGCCAACCCGGGATACGGTGATCTCGCCTAAGCCCGACAGCCGCCGCGACGGAGTGAGCACCATTCGCAGGAAACCTGTTTGCCCGCCCGGCGAATACTGCCCGATACGATAGGGCGACAGAACCGATCATGATGGGACGGCGGCCGCAGGGCCGCCGTTTCGCGTTCAAGGAATTTGTCCCGCGCCCAATGGGGAGGTCAGTGGGCCAGGGCCATTGAACTTGCCGGTTCTTTTCGATATGAGACCGCAACTTCGTCCGACGGCATGGTCGCGGGCGTGTCTTGAAAAAAGGGCGCCGGCGGGTGTCCATCAGCGTGACGGTATCGAAGGCATGGCTCGCATCGTGATGAAATTCGGCGGAACCTCCGTCGCCAATCTCGAACGCATCTACAATGTTGCCCGGCATGTCAAACGCGAGGTCGATGCGGGCCACGAGGTGGCTGTCGTCGTTTCGGCCATGTCCGGCAAGACCAACGAACTGGTCGACTGGGTGCAGACCATGCCGAAGGTGGCCGGGGCCGACTCGCCGTTCTACGACGCGCGCGAATATGACGCCATCGTCGCTTCTGGCGAACAGGTGACGTCCGGCCTTCTCGCCATCGCGCTGCAGTCGATGGGCATCAATGCCCGCTCCTGGCAGGGCTGGCAGATCCCGATCAAGACCGACAATGCGCATGGCGCAGCCCGCATCCAGGAGATCGACGGCTCCGACATCATCCGCCGGATGGGCGAAGGCCAGGTGGCTGTCGTCGCCGGCTTCCAGGGCATCGGCCCGGACAACCGGATCGCCACGCTCGGCCGCGGCGGCTCCGATACGTCGGCCGTGGCGATTGCCGCCGGCATCAAGGCGGACCGCTGTGACATCTATACCGATGTCGACGGGGTCTATACGACCGACCCGCGCATCGAGCCGAAGGCGCGGCGGCTGAAGAAGATCGCTTTCGAGGAAATGCTCGAAATGGCCTCGCTCGGCGCCAAGGTGCTGCAGGTGCGTTCGGTCGAGCTGGCCATGGTCCACAAGGTGCGCACCTTCGTGCGTTCGAGCTTCGAGGATCCCGATGCACCGGGCATGGGCGATCTCCTGAACCCGCCCGGTACGTTGATTTGCGATGAGGAAGAGATCGTGGAACAGGAAGTAGTTACCGGTATTGCCTATGCCAAGGATGAAGCGCAGATCTCGCTGCGTCGGCTCGCCGACCGGCCGGGCGTTTCCGCCGCGATCTTCGGGCCGCTGGCCGAGGCGCATATCAATGTCGACATGATCGTCCAGAACATTTCGGAAGACAGCACCCGCACCGACATGACGTTTACCGTGCCCTCGGGCGACGTCGACAAGGCGCTTTCGGTGCTCGGCGAGAACAAGGACAAGATCGGCTATGACGTGGTGCAGAGCGAAAAGGGCCTGGTGAAGGTCTCGGTCATCGGCATCGGCATGCGCAGTCATGCGGGCGTCGCCGCCACCGCCTTCAAGGCGCTCGCCGAAAAGGGCATCAATATCAAGGCGATCACCACCTCGGAAATCAAGATTTCCATCCTGATCGACGGCCCTTATGCCGAACTCGCTGTTCGGACTTTGCATTCCTGCTACGGCCTCGATAAGAATTGATTCTTACAAGCGGAATTCGCTCTCCCCGTCGTTTGCGACACGGGCGGCGAGGCCGCCCGGCCCAATGACGAATTCGGGAGCATGCACGCATGAGAGACCTTTCCGCGGGTCCGCGCGTCCTCCTCAAGCGGTTGCGCGAATTGATGGCGGAGCCGCTCGAGCCACAGGAGCGCCTTGACCAGATCGTTCGCCAGATCGCGAGCAATATGGTCGCGGAAGTGTGCTCGGCCTACGTGCTGCGCGCCGACGGCGTGCTGGAACTTTACGCCACCGAAGGTCTCAACAAGGATGCCGTCCACCTCGCCCAGCTGAAGATGGGCCAGGGCCTGGTCGGCACGATCGCGGCGTCCGCCCAGCCGCTCAACCTCTCCGACGCCCAGGCGCATCCGGCCTTCCGCTACCTGCCGGAAACCGGTGAGGAGATCTACCATTCCTTCCTCGGCGTGCCGATCCTCAGGGCCGGCCGCAGTTTGGGCGTTCTCGTCGTCCAGAACAAGGCACAGCGCAATTACCGTGAGGACGAGCTTGAAGCGCTCGAAACGACCGCCATGGTTCTGGCCGAGATGATCGCGACCGGCGAGTTGAAGAAGATCACCCGCCCCGGGCTTGAGCTCGACCTGACGCGCCCGGTGACGATCGAGGGCGACAGCTATAACGAGGGTATCGGGCTCGGCTATGTCGTGCTGCACGAGCCGCGCATCGTGGTCACCAACCTGTTGAACGAGGACACCGAGACGGAAATCCGCCGGCTTGCCGAGGCGCTCGGTTCGCTTCGGATCTCGATCGACGACATGCTGTCCAGGCGGGAAGTGTCGATGGAGGGAGAGCACCGCGACGTGCTCGAGACCTACCGCATGTTTGCCCATGACCAGGGCTGGGTGCGGCGCATGGAAGAGGCGATCCACAACGGGCTGACCGCCGAGGCTGCGGTCGAGAAGGTGCAGAGCGACACCAAGGCGCGGATGATCCGACTGACGGATCCCTATCTGCGCGAGCGGATGCACGACTTCGACGATCTGGCCAATCGGCTCTTGCGCCAGCTAACCGGATTTTCGCCCCAGAGCCAAACCGAAGGCTTCCCGGCCGACGCGATCATCTTCTCACGCGCCATGGGGGCTGCCGAATTGCTCGATTATCCGCGCGCCAACCTGCGCGGCCTGGTGCTGGAGGAAGGCGCGGTGACGAGCCATGTGGTCATCGTCGCCCGCGCCATGGGCATTGCCGTGATCGGCCAGGCGACGGGGGCGGTGGCGCTTGCCGAAAACGGCGACCCGGTGATCATCGACGGCGACGACGGCAAGGTCCATATCCGTCCTGTGGCCGAGATGCAGAAGGCCTATGAGGAGAAGGTGAAGCTCAGGGCCCGCCGCCAGGAACAATTCCGCGCGCTACGCGACGTCGAGCCGCTGACCAAGGACGGCAAGCGCATCACGCTGCAGATGAATGCCGGCCTTCTGGTCGATCTGCCGCAATTGGCCGAATCCGGCGCCGAGGGCATCGGGCTGTTCCGCACCGAGCTGCAATTCATGATTTCCTCGACCATGCCGAAGGGCGAGGAGCAGGAGAGCTTTTACCGAAGCGTGCTTCGCCAGTCGGGCGGGCGGCCGGTGACCTTCCGCACGCTCGACATCGGGGGCGACAAGGTCGTCTCCTATTTCCGCGGCCACGAAGAGGAAAACCCGGCACTCGGCTGGCGGGCGATCCGCCTGTCTCTCGACCGGCCGGGCCTGCTTCGGGCCCAGCTGCGGGCGCTGCTGAAGGCTGCCGCCGGCGGCGACCTCAGGATGATGCTGCCGATGGTAACGGAAGTCGGCGAAATCCGAGCAGTGCGCGAGTTGATGCAGAAGGAGGTCCAGCACCTCTCGAAGTTCGGCCATCCGCTGCCGAAGAAGCTGCAATTCGGCGCCATGCTCGAAGTGCCGGCGCTGATGTGGCAGCTCGACGAGCTGATGCAGGAGGTCGACTTCGTCTCGGTCGGCTCGAACGACCTGTTCCAGTTTTCCATGGCGGTCGACCGCGGCAATGCGCGCGTCTCCGACCGTTTCGATGTGCTGGGACGTCCGTTCCTCAGGATCCTGCGTGACATCGTGCGCGCCGCCAACCGGCACGAAACCTCGGTGACGCTGTGTGGCGAAATGGCGGGCAAGCCGCTTTCCGCCATGGCGCTGCTCGGCATCGGTTTCCGTTCGATCTCGATGTCGCCGACGGCGATTGGCCCGGTCAAGGCCATGCTCCTGGGGCTCGATGTGGATAAGCTCAACCGGGAGCTCGACGCGGCTCTCGACGATCATCATTCGCATCTGCCGCTCCGGGACATCCTGGTCGGCTTTGCCGAAGACAACAATATTCCCCTCTGACCGAATTCTACATGGAGTAAAGGGTGGCGAAGCTTCCTGTCGAGAAAATGCGTGAGCTCGAACGCCGCTTTGGCGAGATAGAGGCGCGCATGTCGGCGGGGCCGGCGGCCGACGTCTATGTCAAGCTGGCGTCCGAATATTCCGAACTACAGCCGGTGGTGAGAAAGATCCGCGAATACGAGGCCGCGATCACGGAACAGTCCGGGCTCAAGGCCCTTCTCGCCGACAAGGCGACCGACCGCGAGATGCGCGAGCTTGCCGAAATGGAGATGCCTGACGTCGAGGAACGCATCGAGGGGCTGGAAAAGGACATGCAGATCCTGCTCCTGCCGAAGGATGCCGCCGACGAAAAGAGCGCTATCCTCGAAATCCGCGCCGGAACCGGTGGTTCGGAAGCCGCACTTTTCGCCGGCGACCTTTTCCGCATGTACGAGCGCTTCGCCAGCGCCAAGGGCTGGAAGGTGGACGTTCTCTCGGCAAGCGAGGGAGAGGCGGGCGGCTATAAGGAAATCATCGCGACGATCAGCGGGCGCGGGGTTTTTTCCAAGATGAAGTTCGAGTCCGGCGTGCACCGTGTGCAGCGCGTGCCGGAGACGGAGGCGAGCGGACGCATCCATACCTCCGCGGCAACGGTGGCCGTGCTTCCCGAGGCCGAGGAAATCGACATCGAGATCCGTCCGGAAGACATCCGCATCGACACCATGCGCGCGTCCGGCGCCGGCGGGCAGCACGTCAACACGACCGACTCGGCTGTGCGCATCACCCATCTTCCGACCGGGCTCATCGTCACCTCCTCGGAAAAGTCGCAGCACCAGAACCGCGCCAAGGCCATGGCTGTGCTGCGTTCCAGGCTCTACGACATCGAGCGGCAGCGCACCGACAACGAGCGTTCGGCCGACCGCAAGAGCCAGGTCGGTTCGGGTGACCGCTCGGAGCGTATCCGCACCTATAACTTTCCGCAGGGCCGCGTCACCGACCACCGGATCAACCTGACGCTCTACAAGCTCGACCGGATGATGGAGGGCGACATCGACGAAATGGTCGATGCGTTGATCGCTGACTATCAGGCCGGCCAGCTCGCCCAGCTTGGTGAATCGACGTGAGGGGCGAGCCGACGCTCGGTGCCGTTGTGGTCGAGACGCGGGCGACCCTTGCCAATGCCGGCTTTGCCGATGCCTCCATCGAAACGCGGATCCTGCTGGGTGGGCTGCTCGGGCTTTCGACGACCGAGGTGTTTACGCAGACGGATCGGCTCGTGACGCAGAGCGAGCAGGCGCTGATTGCCGACGCGGTCGCGCGCAGGCTGCGGCATGAGCCCGTGCATCGCATTCTCGGCCACCGCGAGTTCCACGGGCTCGACCTCCAGTTGTCCCCGGAGACGCTGGAGCCCAGGCCGGATACCGAAATTCTTGTCGATGCCGTGTTGCCGCACCTGAAGCGCATTGCCGCCGGAAGGGGCAGCGCCCGCATCCTGGACCTGGGCACCGGCACCGGGGCGATTGCACTCGCCTTGCTAAAGGAATGTCCGCAGGCGACGGCGCTCGGCAGCGATATTTCGCCAGGTGCCCTTAAAACCGCCAGAAGCAACGCCTATATAAATAATACAGCCGACAGATTTGACACGCGCGAAAGCGCATGGTTTGAGGCGATCGAAGAGAGCTTCGACATCATCGTGTCAAATCCACCCTATATACCCACAAAGGTGGTCGGGACGCTGGAGCCCGATGTCAGGGATTATGATCCCAAAGCGGCGCTCGATGGTGGCGAGGATGGGCTGGTAGCCTACCGGGCCATTGCCGAGAACGCGGCGCAACATCTCCTCCCCAACGGCTTGATGGGCGTTGAAATTGGCTATGACCAGAGGCAAAGCGTCAGGCAAATCTTTGAAGAAAAAGGATTTTCCATGCTCGAACGACACGTCGACCATGGCGGCAACGATCGAGTCCTGCTCTTCGCGCGGGGCGTTTAACTTTCGACTTGCTGCATGTGCTAAGGATTATTGGGCTTTTGAAAGAAAAGGCTTGGTTTTACAGATGAAGCGTAATAGTTTGCGGGCACGCAACGGGCAGCAGGGAATGAACGAGATTCGTTCGGGGTCTGGGTTTGCCGCGATTTCAGCTCATGACTGGGCTTCACGGGACGAGCAAATCCCGCTGCGTAACTCAGTAAACTTGACTATCACCAGCGGCACGAAAGCGATGGCGCAGTTTGCCCGCGGCACGCATAGCCTTGGTCCGGTCCAAACCAGAACCAACAGCGTTGCCATCTATCAGCACAACAGAAGAATTCAGGTGAATAATCGATGAGGCCAGGACAGCAGAACAAGCGTGGTCGCGGGCGTAGCGGCGGCGGCGGCGGCAGCAATGGTGGCGGCAATTTCAACCGCAAGGGTGCCAACCCGCTGACCAGGACGTATGACAGCTCCGGTCCCGACGTGAAGATCCGCGGCACGGCCCAGCATATCGCCGAGAAATATTCGAACCTTGCCCGCGATGCACAAAGCGCTGGCGATCGGGTCATGGCGGAAAACTATCTGCAGCATGCCGAGCATTACAATCGCATCATCGCTGCCGCCCAGGCGCAGATGCAGGAGCGCTTCCAGCGCGACGATCGTGATGAGCGTGACGACCGCGACGAGCGGGACGACCGCAACGACTACAATGATCGCGATGGCGACGACATGGACGGCATGGACGAACCGACGGTCGGTTCGCAGGCTGCACAGCCGCAGCAACAGCAGCGTCCGCAACCGCGACCCCAGCCGCAACCGCAGCAGCAGCCACAGCGCCCCCAGGCGCAACCGCGTCAGCCGCGGCGTGAGGCCGAGATTGCCGGTACCGGCCCGCAGCCTGTGCTGGAGGAAATGCCTGCCGAAGCCG
>DBUL01000180.1 GCA_002307905.1 Rhizobiaceae bacterium UBA1291 | reverse complement strand
AAGCATGACGATGACCGCACTCAACACCAGTGTCGCGAGTGCAGCGACGATGGTGATCGGCAGAACCTTGGGGAAGCTTGGCTCACGCGGATCGACCGCGGTGGAGATGACCCGCGCATCCGCCGGGCTTGCATCCTTGCCGAGACGCGTCGTCGCTTCGCGGTAACGCGCAAGATAGGTCTCGAGCAACTGTCGTTGGGCTGTCGCTTCGCGCTCCAGCGCCTTCAGCTCGACCTCGTCAATGCTTGCCCGTGCACTGTCGGCCTTCATCGCATTCAACTGCTGGATCAACTGTGTCTCGCGCGAACGCGCGACATTGGCATCATTCTCAAGGCCCGCGGCGATCTTGATTGATTCCGACGTGATCTGCTCACGGATACCTACCAATTGTGATCGCAGCGCTACCATCTGCGGATGACGGTCGAGCAGTGTCGTCGACAGACTGGAAATCTGGCCGCGAATCTCCGACTCGCTGGACTTTAGGCGCTGGATCGCCTCGTTGCCGGTAATAGCCGCCAAGGTGTCCGTTGATTTGCCGGCCTTGATGGCATTGCGCACGTTTTCGGCCTTGGCCTCGGCATCCGCGCGCTCGGCGCGCACACGCGCCAGTTCGGCGGAAATGTCACTCAGTTGCTGCGAGGACAGGGTTGTCGTTTCATTGACCTGCATCAGGTCGGCGTTGCCACGGTATTCGGCGACCTTCTTCTCGGCCTCCCTCACCTTTTCCCGCAGATTGGCGATCTCCGGCTCCAGCCAGCGGGCCGCCTCCGTATTGCTGTCCAATTTGGCGCCGCTCTGCAAGGCGCGATAGACATTGGCGATTGCGTTGGGGATCGCGGCGGCGAGCTTCGGGTCNNACCCTGGATTTTTCAACCTGGTAGACCTGAAGCTTCTCCTGAAAGGCTTTCAATACCCGGTCTTCAGGCGCCATGTCGAGCGGGTTACTCTTCAACCCCAGCATGACGAGCAGATCAGACACCGGCGAGGGATTGGTGTCGGGATCGAATTCTTCGAGCTCATAGAGTTTTAGGTCGCGTGCCACCTGCCGTATCAAGTCGATCGACTGCAGGACCTGCACCTGGCTGACGATGTTGAGTTCGTCGGACAGCGGCTCCGTGGGCGTCTGCACGTTCGTTTGCGTCGTGAAAGTCGGCTCGCGCGGCTCGATCAGGATGCGCGTCTCGGCGCTGTACTTGGGCGAAATCATGCTCGCGCCAACGAACGCCAGGCCGCCGACAAGCGCTGTCGCCGCCAGGATACGCACCTTGCGCCTCCACACTGCGTGAAACAGCTGTGCAAGGTCGATATCGACGTCCTGATGACCGTTGCCTACGCTCGACATTTTTAACTCCCGGAACAGTTCTCGCGAGAATCTAAAGGATCATGGTAACCCAAGCGTTAATCGGCCTCGCCACTGGAATAAACACCCGCCTGCGCGGGTAAATTCTACGCAAATGCCAAGCCACCGCCGCGCCTTTACCGACCGTTAACCCTAACTGAACGATAACACATGTTATTAAATTCGCGCATTAGGAGCGCAACGGCGCATGTTACTGGTTGCCACAAGGGGAATAAAGTTGTTCGTCGTTGCGATGGTGATCGCGACGATGAGCGGCTGTGGGACCTACCGGCCGGCACCGAAAGCCTTCCACGAAGCAACCGTGCAGCCCTATAGCCTCGACAGCGGCGACAGGCTGCGGATCAGTGTCTTCGAGCAACAGAGCCTCACCAACACTTATACCGTCGACCAGGCCGGCTACATCGCCTTCCCGCTGATCGGTCAAGTGGCGGCACGGGGTACGACCGTTGCAAAGCTTGAAGGCGTGATCGCCCAGAAGCTGAAGCAAGGCTTCCTCCGCGATCCCGACGTCACCATTGAAATCGACCGCTACCGCTCAATCTTCATCATGGGCGAAGTGGGTCAACCGGGCCAGTATTCCTATGTTCCGGGCATGACCGTGATGAATGCCATCGCCGTATCCGGCGGCTTCACGCCCCGCGCCAACCAGCACGATTTCGACATCACCCGCAACATCAACGGCAACATCCTCACCGGTCGTGTCCTGATCACCGACCCTATCCTGGCCGGCGACACGATCTACGTCCGCGAGCGGTTGTTCTGATCCATGCCCGATGGCACGCCGCTTCGCATCGTCCATTGCTTCCGATCTCCCGTGGGCGGCATTTTTCGCCATGTTCGGGACCTCGCGGAACACCATAGCCGGGCTGGCCACCAGGTTGGCATCCTGTGCGACAGCACGACCGGAGGGGAGCATGAGGATCGGCTGTTCGATCAGATCATGCCCTATCTCTCGCTCGGACTGCACCGCATGCCGATCGCCCGCTCGGTCGGCTTCGGCGATGTGACGGCACTCTACAAGAGTTATAAAGAAATCAAATCTTTGCGGCCGGATATCCTGCACGGCCACGGCGCCAAGGGCGGCGCCGTGGCGCGGATCATCGGCTCAGCTTTGCGGGCGAAAAGGTATCGCGTTGCCCGCTTCTATTCGCCCCACGGGGGCAGCCTGCATTTCAGCGCGACCTCCCTGACCGGCCGCGGGGTCTTCGCGGCGGAGCGGTTACTCGAGCGTCTGACCGATGCCATCGTCTTTGTCTGCAACTATGAGCTTGAGACCTACGCGGCCAAGATCGGAAAACCGCACTGCACCCAACGGATGATCTACAACGGCCTCAGCGACCGCGATTTCGCCGTCATCCCGACCCGCTCCGACAGCGTCGATTTCATCTATGTCGGCATGTTGCGTGACCTCAAGGGGCCGGATGTCTTCATCGAAGCCTTTATCCAAACCGAGCGTCTGGTCGGGCATCCCTTGAGCGCGCTGATCATTGGCGACGGTCCCGATCGGGACAAATACCGCGAGACGATCGAGCAGCGCGGTTTCGGCCGGCGCATCGGCCTGCTTCCCGCCATGCCGGTCAAAGAAGCCTTTGCCATGTCCAACATCGTGGTCGTGCCGTCCCGCGCCGAGGCTATGCCCTATATCGTGCTCGAGGCGCTTGCCGCCGGAAAATCGCTGATCGCGACGCGTGTCGGCGGCATACCGGAGGTACTGGGCATAGACAGCGATGCACTGGCGGAGCCCGGCGACGCACAGGACTTGGCCCGCGTCATGGCGCGGGCAATCACTACACCGGACTGGCATGGCGCCACCATGCCCGCGGCGGAAGCCTTCAAAGCCAAGTTCTCCTCTTCGACAATGGCAGCCCAGACTGCGGACCTCTACCGGGAACTTCTGGCCAGGCAATAGGCAGCGCGCCGCGCGGCTGCGCCCGAAGCCTTATTCGGCAGCACTCTTCGAAGGCCTCTCCACGCGCTTGAGCGGCGCATAGTCGTCCGGCGTCAGCGTCTCACGCTCCAGAAGCAGCTTTGCGCCCGTCTTCAACTCCTCAATCCGGCCCTCTAGTGCTTTCTTGGCCAGCTGGTAGGCCTCGTCGATCATCTTACGCACCGCGAGGTCGACCTCGCGGGCCGTCTCTTCGGAATAATCCTTCGGCCGCATCCGGAACTGGCCCTCGTCCAGCCATTGCTGCCGCTGAGGCTCGAGCACAGCCTGGCCGACCGATGCATCCATGCCGAAGCGGGTGACGATCTCGCGGGCGATATCGGTTACCTTGGCCAGATCGTCGGCGGCACCGGTCGAGATTTCGCCGAACACCAGATCCTCGGCAGCACGGCCGGCCAAAAGCACCATCATCCGGTCCTTGAGCTCTCCCGAAGTGATCAGAAAGCGATCCTCGGTTGGCCGTTGCAGGGTATAGCCAAGCGCACCGATGGAACGAGGAATGATCGACACCTTCTGCACGGGGTCGGCCGAGGGCAATCCGGCCGCCACGAGTGCATGGCCCATCTCGTGATAGGCGACGCGGCGGCGCTCGTCGGCGTTGAGGATACGACTGCGGCGTTCCGCGCCAGCGATGATGCGCTCGACAGCGGCAACGAAGTCCTCCATCGCCACCGTGCTTCCACCACGACGTGTGGCAAGGATTGCCGCCTCGTTGATCAGGTTTGCGAGATCGGCTCCGGTGAAGCCGGGGGTCAGGCCGGCAATCTCGTCGACGCTGACGCTCGGCGCAATGGTGACGTCCTTCATGTGAACCTCAAGGATAGCCGCCCTGCCCTTCCGGTCTGGACGGTCTATCACCACCTGGCGGTCGAAACGACCGGCGCGCATCAGCGCCGGGTCGAGGATTTCCGGCCGGTTGGTNNGCGTCTGCTCCTTCTCGTCATTGCCGCCCATGCCGCCGAACGAGTTGCGGGCACGGCCGAGCGCGTCGAGTTCATCGATGAAAATGATGCAGGGTGCTGCCTGACGGGCCTGCTCGAACAGGTCGCGCACGCGGGCTGCGCCGACGCCGACGAACATCTCGACAAATTCGGAACCCGATATCGAGAAGAACGGAACGCCCGCTTCCCCCGCGACGGCACGCGCCATCAAGGTCTTGCCGGTACCTGGCGGACCGACCAGCAGGATCCCCTTCGGGATACGCGCGCCAAGCCGGCCATAGAGGTCCTTGTTCTTGAGGAAGGAGACGATTTCCTGCAGTTCAGCCTCCGCCTCGTCTATGCCGGCGACATCGTCGAAGGTCACGCCCGTCTTGCGTTCGAGATAAATCTTGGCGCGCGACTTGCCGATGTTGATCAAGCCGCCCATGCCCTGCTTTTCGGCAATGCCCCGAAAAAAGAACGACCAGAGGGCGAAGAAGACGATGACCGGCAGAACCCAGGAGAGCAGCGAGGTCAGCCAGTTGCTGTCGGTCGCGCCCGTGATCTTGACACCGGCTTTTTCGAACAGGGCCGCGAATTCGGGGTCGACGCGATTGGCGATGAAATATTTGCGCCCGTCGACCGGTTCCTTGAACTCGCCTTCCACCCTGCTCTCGGTCAGCGTCACGGAAGCGATGCGGCCTTCGCCGACCATGCGCATCATGTCGCTGTAGCTCAGTTGGGTATAGTCGCGATAGCCGATCCAGGCCTGGAAGGCCATCAGGAGCGCGAAGGCGAAAAGGAAATAACTGAAGTTAAAGACGTGTTTCTTTTCCATTTACAAGCACCCTGTTGCGCATTGGCCAATCCGCCAAGCCACTACATGGCGCGATCCGTCTCATGGTTTACTATTCCGTGTCAAACCGGACAACCCGCGCGCACACGGGCTTCTCGTGCGGAATTGAGCCAATCTTGGCCGTCTGCTGCGCCTCGTATCTGAGTTCGCAAACGTTTCTTAGCAAGTTTTACGCTATGCTTTCTTGTCAACGCGTGGTGTATTAGAATGAACCAGATGGAAAAGCCCGAAAAGTTCGATATCGAAGGTTTGCGCCGAAGGCTATCGGAAGGCACCAAAGCCGACAAGGCAGGGCCGCCTGCGGGCGCCGAGGAAGCGGAGATGAATCCGCTGGCCAAGCAGATCGCCACGCAATTTCGCGAGGAAAACTATTCCCCGTCGATCGTTACCGGTCAGTTGCGACTGCTGGAATTCGTCAGTCTGTTCGGCATCGGACTTGCAGTCCACTTCTTCCTGTTGATCGATTCCTCTCCGAGACTATTGGCCGAACTCTTCCTCAGTCTGGCAGGCTCTTCGGTCGCCGTGCTGTTCCTGCAGATCTCCGACGGCTATCAGGTCTCGGCACTGCGCACACCGCTGCGCACGCTGCCGCGCATTGCCGGAAGTTGGACTGCAGCAACGGCGCTGATCGCGGTCGCCCTTTTCTTGTTCCGCCCGGGCGGCTTCGATTTTCGTGACTGGCTCGTCTCTTGGTACGGCTTTGGCCTCGCCTTTCTGTTCGTTGAGCGCAATCTCGTCGGCTTCGGCATCCGAAGATGGGCGCGCAACGGTATCATGGAGCGACGCGCCGTGGTGGTCGGCGGCGGAAAACCGGCCAAGGACCTGATTCGCGCACTCGAACAACAGCCGGACAACGACATCCGCATCTGCGGCATCTTCGACGACCGTGGTTCCGCCCGCTCGCCGGACGTCGTCGCAGGCTATCCGAAGCTCGGGACCATCGCCGAACTCGTCGAGTTCGCCCGGTTTGCCCATATCGACATGCTGATCATTTCGCTGCCGCTCTCTGCGGAGGATCGCATCCTGCACCTCCTCAAGATGCTCTGGGTCTTGCCCGTCGACATCCGGCTCGCGGCCCATTCCAATAGCCTACGCTTCCGTCCGCGCTCCTATTCGCATGTCGGTGCGGTACCGATGCTCGACATCCTCGACAAGCCGATCCGCGATTGGGATTCGGTTGCCAAACGGTGCTTCGACATCTTTTTCAGCATCATCGCGTTGCTATTGCTCTGGCCGGTGTTCATCGCGGCAGCGATCGCCGTCAAGACGACCTCCAAGGGGCCGGTGTTGTTCGTCCAGAAGCGCCATGGCTTCAACAACGAGGTCATCAACGTCCTGAAGTTCCGCTCGATGTATACCGAGATGAGCGACCCGACCGCACGCCAGGCCGTCACCAAGGGCGATCCACGCGTGACCCCGGTCGGACGTTTCCTCCGCAAGTCCTCGATCGACGAACTACCGCAGATTTTCAACGTGCTGCGTGGCGATCTCTCGCTGGTCGGCCCGCGCCCGCATGCCGTCCTCGCACAGACCCATAACCGCAACTATAGCGAAGTCGTCGAGGGCTATTTCGCCCGCCACCGGGTCAAGCCCGGCGTTACCGGCTGGGCCCAGATCAACGGTTGGCGCGGCGAGATCGACAATGACGACAAGATCAAGTTCCGCACGGCCTACGACCTCTACTACATCGAAAACTGGTCGCTGCTGTTCGATCTGAAGATCCTGTTCCTCACGCCGTTCCGCCTGCTCAATACGGAAAACGCCTATTGAGCACGATCGACTCCCACCAACCGGTGCCCTTCAGGCCGCAGCTCGCGGCCCTGACGCTCTTCGGCTCGGCTCTGGTTGCCATAGGCGTCTTTCTCTCCGGCTTCGTGATGTCCGAGCCGGCGCCTTACGAATTGCTGATGGTTGTGCAGGTCGCCGTCTGGTTTCTGCTGGGCCTGAAGATTTCGCGCGCCGTCGCGCCGCTTCTCGCGCTCCTGCTGACCTTCAATGTGGGCGGCATGTTGTCGCTGACCGTGATGAAGGATCTCGGCACGGGACCGATGTATCTGGCGGTCTCCACTTTCCTGGCGCTCACCGCCGTCTTCTTCGCAGCAATCATCGAGGAGCGCCACCAGCGCCTGCGGTTGATCTTCCACGCCTGGGTGGCGGCTGCAATCATCACGGCCCTCCTTGGTGTCCTCGGCTACTTTCAAGCCTTTCCGGGCGCAGAGGTCTTTACCCGCTACGACCGCGCCAAGGGCGCCTTCCAGGACCCCAACGTCTTCGGCCCCTTTCTGATCGCGCCCACTCTTTACCTTATGCATGGACTTCTGACCGGCAGGCTCCGCGAAGCGCCTTTCAAGGTAACGGGACTGCTCATCATCACGCTTGGCGTCTTCCTGTCGTTCTCGCGCGCCGCCTGGGCGCTGTTCCTGTTTTCAACCATCGCGCTCGTCTTGATCCTGCTGCTCAAGGAGCGCACGGGCGCCTTCCGCCTGAAAATCCTTCTCCTGTCGTTGACGGCCCTCGTATTGCTTGTCGTTGCGGTGGTCATCGCCTTGCAGTTCGAACAGGTCCGCAACCTGTTCCTCGACCGCACCACTCTGGTCAAGGAATATGATGCAGGCCCTCTCGGCCGTTTCGCCCGCCATCGCATCGGCTTCCTCATGGCGATGGAGAACCCGCTCGGCATCGGGCCCATGGTGTTTGGCCAGATCTTTTTCGAGGACGAGCACAATATCTGGCTGAAATCTTTGACCACTTATGGCTGGATCGGCTTTGTCTCTTACGTCACAATGATGGTCTGGACGCTGGCGATCGGCTTTCGTTACCTGCTGCGCGACCGGCCCTGGCAACCCTACCTGATGATCGCCTGGATCGTGATCATCGGACACGTGATCATCGGCAATGTCATCGACACCGACCACTGGCGGCATTTCTACCTGCTGCTCGGCATAGTCTGGGGCTGCGGCGCGCTGGAATGGCGCTACCAGCGAGCGCTGCGGCGTACCGTTGCCTCCCCTGCCTGACCCATGGGATCGAGCGAGAGCGCCTTGAGAATTCTGGAAGTCCTGGAACCGAGCGGCGGCGGATCCGGCCGCCATTTCGTCGATCTCTGCGCGGGCTTGAAGGCGCGCGGCCATGCGGTGACGGCGGTCTACTCTCCGGTCCGCGCCGAGGAACGTTTCGTGCGCGAACTCATGGCGCTCGATCTAGCCAAGGTGATCGCCCTGCCGTTGCTGCGTGCCGTCGGTCCCTGGGATTACGCCGCCTGGAGAGCACTCGGCCACGTGATCCGTGAAGAGGGACCTTTCGACATCATTCATGGCCACAGCTCGAAGGCCGGCGCGTTGATCCGTCTTCGCCGGCCCGGTCGGCATGTGCCCCGCATCTATACGCCGCACGCCTTCCGCACCATGGACCCGACGCTGTCATCGAAGGGCCGCGTGGTGTTCGGCCAGATCGAGGGCCTCCTGGGCCGTTACCTAACCGACCGGCTGATCTGTGTGTCCAAGAGCGAATACGACCACGCCCTCGGGCTCGGCATTCCCGCGAACAAGCTCACCGTCGTCGTGAATGGAGTAGGCGTTCCCCCCACCGGCCAGCGAAAGGAGATCCGCAACCACTTTGGCCTTCCCCAGGATGCCTTGGTGTTCGGCTTCATCGGCCGGCTATCCACCCAGAAGGCACCGGAACGCCTCATCGCAGCGTTTGCCGCAGTCGCTCGGAGCGCGCCCGAGGCGCGCCTCCTAATGATCGCAAGCGGAGAACTTGAAGCCGATGTACGCCGCCAGATCGAAGCCGCCGGCCTCACCGATCGCGTCGTCATCGATGCCGCCTTGCCCGGCTCGGCGGCCCTTCAGGCGATCGACGTGCTCGTCATGACCAGCCGCTACGAAGCGATGTCCTACGTCATGCTTGAAGCGGCAGCTGCCGGCCTGCCGTTGATCCTCACCGATGTCGGCGGCACATCGAACGTGCTCGATCACGACGTCAACGGGTTCATCGTGCCGAATACGGATGACACGGCGGCGCTTACCGCAGCCGTGGCGAGGCTCTGCGACACAGCCNNGCCTTGCCGCCGCAGCGAGCGGGCGCAGCGGTCGCTATGGCGTGGACGCCATGGTGGATCAGACCATCGACGTCTACCGGCAGGTGCTCGCAGGCAGAGGAGCGACGCGCGATTGATTTTTCCCGCGCATTCGTCATATTCCCTACCATGACTACACCAGCACAAATCCGCGCTGCCCGGGCGCTTCTCGGCTTGAGCGTCGACCAGGTTTCGGCAAAGAGCGGCGTATCCGCCTTTATGATCCTGCAGATCGAGGACGAAAAGGCCGACTCGCCCGACCAAGGGACCTTGCTCATGCTTCGGGGCGCCTTCGAGAAGGCCGGAATTGCCTTTCTCGGCGACGGGGATTGTCCACCTGGCGGCATGGGCGTAAGGCTTGTCGCACGCCACGATACCGGCGAAGGCCTGCGGCCGGAAAATCTCAACGCGACCAACGACGGCTGATCCAGCCTTCGCCACGGAACAAAATCGCGTCTGCCGGTTTGTTGCCCGTCACCAGATAGGAGCTACGCATGAATCGGAACAACGGTCTCTACTTCGCCATCGGCGCATTGGTCGTGGTGGTTATCGGCCTCGGTATCTACCTCTACCGTGAAGAGACAAAGCCCAAGGGCATCGAGATGACGATCGGCCGCGACGGTGTAACGATCCAGGAAAACTGAGCGCTCCGTACGGCGGCGATTTCGCCTGCAATGACTGCGAATTAGACATGACAAAGCCCGGTTTTCATCCCGGGCTTTTTTCGTGAAAACCTGGCGGGAAATTGGAAAGCGGTTCACCGCACCGCCATAAACGTCCGGCTGAGATGGCGCGGCGCACTGAGGGCACCTTCCAGCATGAAGGGCATGCTTTCCGCGGACGCCGTGGCGCGCTTCGCAACGACAGGCAGGCCATGGCCGAGGCCATCAAACAGGCAGAATTCTATCAGCGGCTTACCGCCCTCGTCGTGCCAGACTTTCGCGGCATGCCCGTCTATCATGACTTTCTTGCCCGCATCCTCGTCGAGGCCGTAGAGGTCCAGCCATTGCGCCAGTGTGGCACGCGCATTGGCGACGGTCACGACGCGGTCAGCAGTGCCGTGCCAAATCGACACCAACGGTCTCTTCTTGATCTCCGGTGATACTGCGCGCACCAGGTCGCCCCATTCCCGCGAGGAGCGGTTGACGCCGGAGTTCATCACCGAGAGCGCCGACATGGCGTCGCGCGCCGCACCGAACGGCAGGCCGGCGACGATCTGGCCGGCGGCAAACAATTCTGGATAAGTTGCGAGAAGAGCAGACGCCATGGCTCCGCCTGCTGAAAGACCCTGGACATAGATGCGGCTTCGGTCGGCATGATGCCGGTCGCAGGCATTGTCGATCATCTGGCGGACAGACATCAACTCGCCGCGATCGCGCGCGACCGCGCTCGGTCGGAACCAGTTAAAGCAGAGATTTGGATTATTTGACTTGCGTTGTTCGGGATAGAGCAGAACGAAGCCGTCCTTGCGTGCCAGCGCGCTCCAGCCACTGCCCTTATCGAAATCATCGGCAGTTTGCAGGCAGCCATGCAGCACGACGACGAGCGGCGCGCCTTTTCGCGCCTTTGGCGGCACGTATTCGAGCATGCGCAGATGGCCGGGATTCGTCCCGAACCCGGTCACCTCCTGCAAACGCGGGCGTACCGTGCGGGCCTTCTTCTTCCTTGTCGGCTCAGCAAGCGGCAACGGAATAGAAGGTATCGCCTTCAGGATCTTCTTTCGCAGCTTCTTCTGCTGCCCGAGGACGAAGGAAAACGGCATGGGAATCTTGAGGCGCATGAAAAAGGAATTCCTTCTCGAAAACTCGAAGTAGCACTCCCCGTCTAAAGCCCCGCCGCGCGCTCCGGTTCCCATCCGGCGGATTTAAACACCATATAGTGCTGCATTGCAGCATTCATAGGGCAACAAGCGCAGAGACCGCAACGAATCGACAGCCGTGCAGACGGCCGCTCAGGCTGATGTAACTTTATGATTTTGCTGGGATATCAAGAATTAATTGGTCGGGACGGCGTGATTCGAACACGCGACCCCTTGACCCCCAGTCNNCCCCCAGTCAAGTGCGCTACCGGGCTGCGCTACGCCCCGACCTGCTTTTTCCAAAGCACGTTCTCCTTAATGGCAAGGCCCCGTGCACGCAAGGGGGAAAAGGAATGATTTTGCCAAGACCCTGGTCGCTTACCTTACCTGATCGAGAAGGCGCTTGCATTCCAGGAGATCGAACAGCGTCTCCTGGAGCAGGGCCCGGTCTTCCTTGCCGACTGAACTACCCTTGCCAGCGGAAATTTCCGGCATGTCGTCGTCGCTGCCACCGAATCCGAAGAACCGCCCGCTGGCCTTCACCTTTGGCCGACCGACGATCTGATCCTCCTCTGGTAGGCCGAGCTTGGGCTCTTCTGTCTTCGCCGAACCTGCCGCAACGAGAGCCTCCATGGTGGCAATATCACCGCTTGCCACCGCCATGACGAACTTATTGCCATTGGTCTTCAGAAGCTTCTGCACGCCTTTAATGGTGTAGCCCTGATCGTAGAGAAGGTGGCGGATGCCCTTCAGCAGTTCGATGTCGTCCGGGCGATAGTAGCGGCGCCCCCCGCCACGCTTCAGCGGCT
>DBUL01000211.1 GCA_002307905.1 Rhizobiaceae bacterium UBA1291 | reverse complement strand
CGAACCGAAGGCCGTCGCCCGCGACGCCACCCTTTCCGCCGATGCACTTGAGCAGAACGCCCGCATGCTCGAAGGCGTGCTGGAGGATTTCGGCGTCAAGGGCGAGATCATCCAGGTCCGGCCCGGCCCGGTCGTCACCCTCTACGAACTCGAACCGGCGCCCGGCATCAAGTCGTCGCGCGTCATCGGCCTGGCCGACGACATCGCCCGCTCGATGAGCGCCATCGCCGCCCGCGTCGCCGTCGTTCCAGGCCGCAATGCGATCGGCATCGAGCTGCCGAACCAGAGGCGCGAAACCGTCTACTTGCGCGAATTGATCGGCAGCCAGGACTTCGACAGCAACAAGGCCAAGCTCGCCATCGCGCTTGGAAAGACCATCGGCGGAGAACCGGTGGTGGTCGATCTCGCCAAGATGCCCCACCTTCTGGTCGCCGGTACCACCGGTTCCGGCAAATCGGTCGCCATCAACACCTTCATCCTGTCGCTGGTCTACCGGCTGACGCCGGAAAAATGCCGGCTGATCATGATCGACCCGAANNCCCGAAGATGCTCGAACTGTCCGTCTATGACGGCATTCCGCATCTGCTCTCGCCGGTGGTCACCGACCCGAAGAAGGCCGTCGTGGCGCTGAAATGGGCGGTGCGCGAGATGGAAGAGCGCTACAAGAAGATGTCGAAGATCGGCGTGCGCAACATCGACGGCTTCAACAGCCGCGTCGAGCAGGCGATCGCCAAGGGCGAGATCCTGACCCGCACCGTGCAGACCGGCTTCGACCGCCAGACAGGCGAGGCGATTTACGAGACCGAGGAATTCGACCTCCAGCCGATCCCCTATATCGTCGTCATCATCGATGAAATGGCCGACCTCATGATGGTCGCCGGAAAGGACATCGAAGGCGCGGTCCAGCGCCTGGCACAGATGGCGCGCGCCGCCGGCATCCACGTCATCATGGCGACCCAGCGCCCTTCCGTCGATGTCATCACCGGCACGATCAAGGCCAACTTCCCGACCCGCATCTCCTTCCAGGTGACATCCAAGATCGACAGCCGCACGATCCTGGGCGAGCAGGGCGGTGAACAGCTGCTCGGCATGGGCGACATGCTCTACATGGCCGGCGGCGGGCGCATCCAGCGCGTCCACGGGCCCTTCGTCTCCGACACCGAAGTCGAGGAGATCGTCGCCTACCTGAAAACCCAAGGTTCGCCGCAATATCTCGAGGCGGTCACCGTTGATGACGAGGACGAGGAGGACGGCAGTGGCCCGGCCGGAACCTCCAACCTCGCCGATTCGGACGACCCCTACGACCAGGCCGTCGCCATCGTCCTGCGTGACGGCAAGGCCTCCACCTCTTATGTCCAGCGGCGCCTCGGCATCGGCTACAACCGCGCCGCCTCGCTGATCGAGCGGATGGAGAAGGAAGGCATCATCAGCGCGGCCAACCATGCCGGCAAGCGCGAGATCCTGGTGCCGACCGAGGCGGACATCATCGAACGATGAACCAAGCGGCGCGGCGGACCTTGCCCTGCGCCGCCTGGCCGCACCACCTTTCACCCGATCGGTCATGAAGACGCCGTCTTCTTCGGCGATTGAGGCATGATATGAAGGAGTTCCGGATGACTGAACACAATTTCGAACACATGGCAGGCCTTCCGGCGTCCGCCACGCGCCGCCAGTTTGTTGCAGGCGCTACGGCCTGCTTTGCCCTTGCCGGCTTGCCGCTATCGGCGCTNNATCGCCGACCATTTCTCCTCGGTGAAGACCATGATGGGCGAATTCGTCCAGTTCGGCCCGCGCGGCGAACAGACCGGCGGCAAGTTCTTTATCCAGCGCCCCGGCAAGCTGCGCTTCAACTATGACAAGCCCTCGCCCATGCGCGTCATCGCCGACGGCAAGAACGTCGTCATCGGCAATATGAAGCTGAGAACCTGGGATCTCTACCCCTTGTCGAAAACCCCGCTCAGCCTGCTTCTGTCCGAAAGGATCGACCTCGGCCACCAGATGGTTCGCGACGTCAAGGAAGAAGCGGACCTCACCACCATCGTGCTCGGCGACAAGACGATCTTCGGCGATTCGACCATTACCCTGATGTTCGACCCGAAGACCTTCGATCTGCGTCAGTGGACAATCACCGACGTCCAGGCAAAAGACACGTCGGTCATGATCTTCAACGTGCAGAACGGCGTCAACCTCGACCCGAGCGTCTTCGAAATCCCCTACCGCGAGGTCCACACGCAAAAACGCTAGGGACCTATCCCCTGTGGAGAAGAGGGCAGCGCTTGTGCTCAAGCGTCGCCTTTTGCTGTTCACGCCGCCTGAAATTGCCTAGATCTGCGCAGCGCTGAACGCTGGAGCAGTCCGAGATGACCCTTTCGATCACCACCTGGAACATCAATTCGGTCCGGCTGCGCCTGCCGCTGGTCGAGGACTTTCTCAAGACCGCCAATCCGGACGTCCTGTGCCTCCAGGAAATCAAGTGCCAGAACGACGAGTTCCCGGCCGATGCGCTGAAGGCGCTTGGCTATGGCAACATCATCATCCACGGCCAGAAGGGCTATCACGGCGTGGCAATCGCCTCGCGCTTCCCGCTGACCGAGGACCATCGCCAGAACTATTGCGGCGTCGGCGACGCGCGGCATATCTCGGCGATCTTCGAATGGGGCGGGCGGCGCATCCGCATTCATAACTTCTATGTGCCGGCCGGCGGCGACGAGCCGGATCGCACCGTCAATCCGAAATTCGGCCACAAGCTCGATTTCATCGGCGAAATGCGCGACCTCAAGGCCGGGGCCGAACCGGGCGTCTCGGCCATCCTGGTGGGCGACCTCAACATCGCGCCGCTCGAAAACGACGTCTGGTCACACAAGAAGATGCTGAAGATCATCAGCCATACGCCGGTCGAGACCGAGGGCCTTTTGGAGGTCATGCGCGAAGGCGGCTGGGTCGACCTGATGCGCCATCACGTGCCCGCCGACCAGAAGCTCTATACGTGGTGGAGCTATCGCGCCAAGGACTGGTCCGGCGCCGACAAGGGCCGGAGGCTCGACCATGTCTGGTCCTCACCCGATCTCACCGACCACCTTCGCGCGATCGAAATCCTGCGCGAGGCGCGAGGCTGGGAGCGCCCGTCCGATCATGTGCCGGTCACAGCCCGCTTTTCTCTCTGACAGGCGAACCGCAAGAGATCCTATTCGAACCGCCCGGCCATGGCGGTCGCGCCGTCGACCAGGCTGGCGATCGCCGCGCGGATGCGCGATTCGACCACCACTGCCATGTCCGGATATTCCTCCAGCAGCCGGTGAAACAGCGCGCGGGTGATGCGGATCACGTCGGCATCCTCAACGGCGATCGCCGTGAACTTGCGCTCGACCATGGAGACCAGCGCCAGCTCCGACAGCATGACGCCCGGACCCGCCAACCCTTCAATCTTCGTCTTGCCGCCGCGCGCAAGCGTCGAAAGCTCGAACTCACCCTTTGCCACGACATAGGCGCATTCCGCCGGCGATTTCTCGCGGAACAGTGCCTGTCCCTTGGCGACGGTCCGATGCTCGGCGCCGAAGGCGATCAGCCGCAACTGGTCAGGCGCAAGGCCCGCAAACAAGGGCACCTTGGCCAGAAGCTCGATGTCGTCGGCAAGCGCCATGGGAAACTCCGCTGATCAGGGAACGATCTTGTAGCCGCCGTTTTCGGTGACCAGGATCNNCTGGCGCAGGCGATAGACATGGGTTTCCAGCGTGTGCGTCGTCACCCCGGAATTATAGCCCCAGACCTCCTCGAGCAATACATCGCGGGTCACGACCTTCTGCCCGGCCCGGTAGAGATAGCGGATGATCGCCGCTTCCTTCTCCGTCAGCCGGACTTTCTTGCCGTCTTCGGTGGTCAGCAGCTTCTGGCTCGGCTTGAAGAGATAGGGGCCGACGCCGAAGGTCGCATCCTCGCTCTGCTCGTGCTGCCGCAGCTGCGCACGGATGCGGGCAAGCAGTACCGCGAAGCGGAACGGTTTGGTGACATAGTCGTTGGCCCCGGCTTCCAGCCCGAGAATGGTGTCGGAATCGGTGTCATGGCCGGTCAGCATGATCACCGGCGCCTTGAAGCCGCCCTTGCGCAGCAGTTTCACCGCCTCGCGCCCATCCATGTCGGGCAGCCCGACGTCCATGATCAACAAATCCACCTGGCCGCTACGCGCCGCCTGTATGCCCTTGGCGGCGGTGTCCGCCTCGGCCAGGGTGAATTCCTCGTATAGCGACAGTTGCTCGACCAGCGTCTCGCGCAGGTCATTGTCGTCATCCACCAGCAGAATGGTCCGCACTGTCATGAGATCTTCCTGTTTTCGTTCGTGCCGCTCGTCTTGGCGCGCCGGTTCGAAGTGCTATGAATACACCGAACTTCACAGGCAAAGCAAAATCTCGTGACCCACTTGCGAAAAACAACGGACAAATCCCACAGGAAGCCCGGACATATCGTCGTCCGAAGGGCGCCGGGCAAAGCGACGCAGGCGATCCTCCAATACGGACCGCTGCGCCTGCGTGCCGCGCTTGGCCGCTCCGGCATCATCAGCCGCAAGCGCGAGGGCGACGGCGCCACGCCGCGCGCCACGATGCGGCTGATCTCAGGCTACCGACGCGGCGACCGTATGGGCTTNNGGCTTTCTTCCGCCCCGGCTTTCGATGCAACGCATCCGCAAGGACATGCTGTGGTGCGACGCGCCGAACCATCCCGCCTATAACCGCCCTGTCTCCGCCCCCTTTGCCGCCAGCCACGAGACATTGATGCGCGCCGACCGGNNGACCGGCTCTACGACGTCTGCATCGTCCTGGACTGGAATGTCACCTGCCGTCGGCGCAGCTGCGGTTCGGCGATCTTCTTCCACGTCGCCCGGCCCGGCTACCCGCCGACCGAAGGCTGCGTGGCGCTCTCCCCCGCCGACATGCGCCGGCTCCTGCCCTACCTCGACAACCGGACCGTGCTGACAGTGCTTTGAGCGTCCGCTCATCCAAGCGCGCGCGGCGTGATGAAGCGGTCGAGACGCCCCATGCCTCTGCCGACGTCCGACCATTGCGCCGCCGGAAAGTCGATCACCGCCAATGCCCCGGTCGGATACTTTGCCGCTACGCTCTCCCGTGACGCCGCATCGCCGCCGCCCGAAAGCGCCAGGGCCAGATCCTGCATGCCTGGATTGTGGGCGAGGATCAGCACCGTCCTCGAGGTCGGTTCGACCGCCTGCAGGACGTTGAGGATTTGCCCGGTGCTGGCGGCATAGAGTTCGGCGACAATGCGCATTTCCGGCTGGCGGGGCAGTCGCTCACGCACCAGCGCCCAGGTTTCCTGCGTGCGACGCGCCGACGAGACGAGGGCAAGATCCGGGATCAGCTTCGCCTCGGCAAGATAATCGCCGATCAGCAAGGCCGCGGCGCGGCCGCGCCCGTTGAGCGGACGCTCCTCGTCGGCAACGCCCTCCGGCCAGGCCGACTTGGCGTGCCTGAGCAGAAGAAGGCGCACCCCCCGGACTTCGCCGGTATCCTGCTGTTTCAACGCCATTGCGGCCACCTCCCGAAGGATGATTCACATGAAACACACTTATGTGCCCGACGGTTGAGCCCGTACACTGCCCCGCCACTCTAGAGGCTGACGAAGACGGCGCCAACAGCGACAATGACGCAGGCGGCCAGCCGGCGAAGGGTCAGCTGCTCGCCGAGGAACAGCGCGCCGATCAGGACGGCAAACACCACGCTTGTCTCGCGCACCGCCGTCACCAGCCCGGCCGGTGCGAAGGAATAGGCGACCACCACCAGACCGTAGGCGGCCAGTGCCACCACCCCGCCGCCGAACGCCTTCCAGGTAACCGGCGAGCGGACGTCGATGACGAGGCCCCGCCGGATCACCGTATAGGTCACCGCCAGCATCAACCCGTAGAGGAAGATCACCCACATGGCATAGGCCAGCGGCTGGCCGACCGTATGAACACCGCGTGCATCCACCGTCGAATAGCAGGCAATGATCAAGCCGGTCGCAAGCGCAAAGAGCAGGGAGGAATTGGCCGCCCGCTGCTTGCCGAGCGAAAGGCTCATGATGCCGGCTGCCACCAGCACGACGCCGAGCGTCTGGAAGGGTCCGAGGATCTCGCCGAAGAACAGGAAGCCGCCGAGCGTCACCAGCAGCGGCACCGTGCCGCGCACGATCGGATAGACCTGCCCCAGTTCGCCATGGCGGTAGGCGGCGACGAGGAACAGGCTGTAGCCCACCTGCAGCAGGGACGAGAGCAGGATGTAGAACCAGGCCGCCGGCCCCGGCAGCGGGAAATAGAGAATGAACGGCGCGGCAATCAAGGTGCCGGCAAGACTCATCACCGTGACCGACCACAGCCGGTCGGCGCCGTTGCGCAGGAAGGCGTTCCAGCTGGCATGAAGGATGGCAGCGACCAGCGCCAGCCCGACGGCTATCGTGCTCAACGCGGCACCGCCTGCGGTCGGAAAAGGTGGCGCCTGAGCAAAGCGAACTCGAAAAGGGAATACATCAGGCGCCGGGCTTTTTATGACAGTTTTGTGACGGCCGGACGATAGCTACTTTGCAGCGCTTTGCAATCGCCCCTGATCGCAAAAAGGCCGCCCGAATTACCACGGGCGGCCTCGATCGGACGCGGAAAAGAAATCCGCCTCTACCTTACTTCCATTCGCGAATGTCAACGAAGTGACCGGCAACCGCGGCCGCGGCCGCCATGGCCGGCGAGACCAGATGGGTGCGGCCCTTATAGCCCTGGCGACCCTCGAAATTGCGGTTCGAGGTCGAGGCGCAGCGCTCGCCCGGCTTCAGCCGGTCGTCGTTCATGGCCAGGCACATCGAGCAACCCGGCTCACGCCATTCCATGCCGGCATCCTTGAAGATCTTGTCGAGGCCTTCGGCTTCCGCCTGTTCCTTGACCAGGCCCGAACCCGGCACGACCATGGCCGAAATGGTCGGCGCGACATGGCGGCCTTCGAGCACCTTGGCGGCGGCGCGCAGGTCCTCGATGCGGCCATTGGTGCAGGAGCCGATGAACACCCGGTCGATGGCGATGTCGGTCATCTTGGTGCCCGGCTTCAGGCCCATGTAGTCGAGCGCCCGCCACTTGGAGACGCGCTTGTTCTCGTCGGCGATCTCGTCCGGGTTCGGCACGACCCCCTCGATCGACACGACATCCTCCGGCGAGGAACCCCAGGAGACGATCGGCGGCAGGTTGGCGGCGTCGAGCACGACGACCTTGTCGAAATGCGCGCCCTCGTCGGTATGAAGCGTCTTCCAGTAGGCGACCGCCTGATCCCAGGCCTCGCCCTTCGGCGCGCGCGGCTTGTCCTTGATGTATGCGAAGGTCTTTTCGTCCGGCGCGATCAGGCCGGCGCGGGCACCGCCCTCGATCGTCATGTTGCACACCGTCATGCGGCCTTCCATCGACAGCTCGCGAATGGCACTGCCCGCAAACTCCATCGCGTGACCGTTGCCACCGGCAGTGCCGATCTTGCCGATCACCGCCAGGACGATGTCCTTGGCCGTGACACCCGGCGGCAGCTGGCCTTCGACGCGCACCAGCATGTTCTTTGCCTTCGACTGGATCAGCGTCTGGGTGGCGAGCACGTGCTCGACTTCCGACGTGCCGATACCGTGCGCCAAAGCACCGAAGGCGCCATGCGTCGATGTATGGCTGTCACCGCAGACGATAGTCATGCCGGGAAGCGTGAAGCCCTGCTCGGGGCCGACGATGTGCACGATGCCCTGGCGCTTGTCGTTCTCGGAATAGTATTCCACGCCGAACTCGGCGGCGTTATGCGCCAGCGCCTCGACCTGGATGCGGCTTTCCTCGTTCTTGATGCCCGTGTGGCGGTCCGGCGTGGTCGGCACGTTGTGGTCGACCACGGCGAGCGTCTTCTGCGGGGCGTGCACCGTGCGGTGCGCCATGCGCAGGCCTTCGAACGCCTGGGGGCTCGTCACTTCGTGAACGAGATGCCGGTCGATATAGAGAAGACAGGTGCCGTCTTCCTGGCGGTCGACCAGATGGTCGTCGAAAATCTTGTCGTAGAGGGTCCGGGGTGCGCTCATGGCTGAAGATCCGTCTGAGTGTGAAAAGGGAATGCGGGCAGGACACCGTACGGGCGGCGCCGATGACGAACGCTTAGCCTAGAAGGCTGGTGAGCGCCCCGGAGACGCGCGCGAAAAAGCGTGCCGGCAGACGCTTGTGGTCCTGCAGCACGTAGATATCAGGCGCGAGACATCCGAATTTCGATCCCATGGCTGGGCTCTTAGCAGTTTTGCCCTCGCCCGGCAATGATTTTGGCAAGGTGCGAAAACGAGGATGCGCCGGGTTCTTGCGAAGGCGGACGCCTCGCGGCCCTTGCTGCGACGTCGCAGGCGATTGCTTTAAGCCGGACGCGTTTGGAAATTCGTTTCCGGCCGACAGGCTGCATGGGGCACGACGACGGGCCGGCCGTTGCGGCAGGACAGGACCTCCGCTTCGATGCCGTAAACCGCGCGCAGCGCCTGCGGCGTGACGATTTCCTCGAACGTACCCATGCCCTCCAGCCTTCCGGCATGGAGGAGAACAACGCTGTCGCTGTGGCGGGCGGCAAGGTTGAGATCGTGGATGGCGATCAGCACGAGCGCCCCGGTGCGGGCGACATAGTCTGTGAGCAGGTCGAACACCCGCATCTGGTGGCGGATGTCCAGCGCGCTGGTCGCCTCGTCGAGCAGCAAGAGCTTCGGTTCGCGCAGCAACCGCTGCGCCAGCAGCACGAGTTGCTGCTGCCCGCCGGAAAGCGACTGGATCGCCCGCCCGGCGAGGTCGGCGATGCCAAAGCTCCGCAGCATTTCGGTCGCCGAGCACAGGAGATCGTCGCCGACGCGCCAGCCGAGCCGCTCGTGGTGCCCGAGCAGCACCACGTCGAGGACCGAGAGCTCGGCCCGCACCTGGCATTGTTGCGGCATGAAGCCGATCTCGCCGATGTCGACGCGCCGGCCAGCCCAGTCGATTACGCCATCGTAAGGCGCAAGGCCCGCGATCGCGTTGAGCAGCGTCGACTTGCCGGCGCCGTTCGGACCGACCAGCCCGACGATCTGGCCCGGCTCGAGCGACGCGCTGATATCGTAAAGAATGCGGGTCCCGCCACGCTGTACGAAGACATTGGCAAGGGCAAGCCGGTCCGTCATGACGTCCCCTTGCCGCCGCGTCGGGCAATCACCGCAAACAGCATGGGCACCCCGGCAACCGCGGTAATGATGCCGACCGGAATCACAGCGGCCGGCGAGATGAACTTGCCGAACACCGAGGCGCCGACCAGGATGATGGCGCCCATCACCGCCGAAAGTGGCAGCGCGTAGCGGTGATCCTCGCCGACCAGCGTGCGCGCCACATGCGGTGCGATCAGCCCGACGAATCCGATGGTCCCGACGAAGCAGACGGCCGCTGCCGTCAGCACGGCAACGATCAGGAAGGCCTCGCGGCGAACCCGCTCGACCGACAGGCCGAGGCTGCGGGCATTGGCGTCACCGAGCCTGAGCGTCGTCAGCGCCCAGGAACTGCGCAGGACCAGCGGAAGGCAGAGAACGAGAATCGAGCCCGTCACCGCAACGCTGGTCCAGCTCGCCTTGAGCAGGCTGCCGAACAGCCAGAAGACGATCTGCTGCAACACCTCTGGCGAGGCGAGGAATTGCAGCAGCGACTGCAGCGACTGGAAGAAGAACAGCACGGCGATCCCGCCGAGAACGAGGATTTCGGGGCTGGCCCCGCGCAGGCGGGCGATGAAATAGACCAGCCCGCAGGCGACCAGCGTCATGGCGAAGGCCATTGCCGGGATGACGATGAAGGGCGGCAGCGGGAGCAGCGACCCGAACATGATGCCGAGGGCCGCGCCGAAACCGGCAGCGGCGGAAAAACCGAGCGTGAACGGGCTTGCCAGCGGATTGGCGAGGATCGTCTGCATCTGCAGGCCGGCAAGACCGAGGCAGGCGCCGACCAGCATGCCCATCACGGTCTGCGGCATCCGCAATTGCCACAGGATCGTCGCCGCCATCCTGTCCTCGCCGTTCGGTCCGGCCCACAGCCCATTCCAGACGTCCAGGAGCGGCAGGCCGGACGGGCCGGTCGTCAGGTCGAGCAGCATCAAGCCGAGAAGGAAGGCCGTGGCGGCCAGCAAGGCCACCACCCGGCGCGAGGATGCGCGACGATAGCCGTCGCGCAGGCCTTCCATCTCGCTGACAATCACGGTCATTGCACCGGCGCCTCATAGGGCAGCACGAACACGCCCTCGGCCTTGATCGGCAGCCAGGCGTCGTAATAGCGCTCGATATTCCGCGCCGGATGAACGTCCTTGAACGCCTCCGGATAGAGCTGCTTGGCGATGTACTGCGCATAGACATAGTCCGAAAGCGTGCGGGCACCGCCGTGATAGATCGCATGCACCCCGCCATTCTGCACGGCCGGAAGCTCCGACCAGCCCGGACGGCTAAGATAGCCGGCCATGCGCTCGCGCGTCACTTTCGGATCGGCGCCGAAGCCGACCTGCACGGAAAGCGGCTTGTTCACCCATTCCGAACCGGCCAGGAAGATCAGGTCGGGCTTCTGCGCCAGTACGTATTCCGGGCTGAGCGGTCCCCAGTTTCCGACCTGCCCCTTGGCGATATTGGCACCGCCGAGCTTGTCGATCAGCGCCCCCCACATGCTGTCGCCATAGGAATTGCCGACCTCGGCTGCGCCCTTCTGCGCCAGTTCGACATAGACCTTCCGGGTTGTCGGACCGGCGCCCTTGATGCGCGCGTCGATGTCAGCCATGGCGGCCTTGTAGTTGTCGGCGAGCCTGGTGGCGCGATCCTCGGCCCCCATCACCTTGCCGAGCACTTCGGTGGAGAGCACGTGCTTCTCGACCGTCTGGGCATTGTAGTCGAGCGTGACCACCGGAATGCCGGCGGCCTCGATCTGCTTCACCCCTTCGCCGAGCGCGTCATAGGACCAGGCGGCGAGGATGACGAGATCCGGCTTGGCCGCGATCACCTTTTCAACGGAGAAGGTGCCGTCCTCGGTATTGCCGATATCGGGTATCGAGGCGAGCTTCGGCAGCGCCTTCTCGTAGGCCGCGAACTGGTTGGGCCGCCAGTCCTTCCAAGTCGAGAGTGAAAGCGCCACGACCTTGTCGAGCGCGTGCGGGCCGACAACGGCCAGGAAATCCTCGTAGTAGAAGCCCAGCACCACCCGCTCGGCGGGCCTTTCCAGCGTCACCTCGCGACCCTTGACGTCGGTCACCGTGATTTCGGCGAGGGCCTGAGTGGCGGATGCAATGATCCCTGCGGCAAAGGCAATCAGAAGTCTTCTCATCGATTTTCTCTTTCTTGTCTGGCAAATTCCATCCGTGAAGCCGGCGCCCCGACGGAACCGTCTTCAAGCATTTGCGAGCGTGGCCGTTCCGGCGGCGATCTGCGCCATCGCCTCCGGCTTCAGCAGGGTGACGATTTCCGGCTGGCGAAAATCGATGAGCCCAGCGCGCTTCAGCCGGGTGAAGCAGCGGCTGACGGTTTCCACCGTCAGGCCGAGCCAGTCGGCCAGGTCACCGCGCGTCGGATAAAGGGTAAAGCAGATCGATCCGCGCTTTCCGCCCTTCGCCGGCCGGACGAACTGGCCTGCCAGATCGAGAATGGCGGACGCGACGCGTTCGGCAGCGTTCTTGCGGCCCAGCAGGGTCGCAAGCGCCTGCCCGCGCAGCACCATTTCATGAAGAGCGGCCTGGAGATCTACCGGTTCGGCCTTGCCGACCGGTTCGAGCACCACATAGCTCAGCGTTTCGGCCGAGCAGCGGTTACGCTCGCCGGTCCCGATGCCCAGCAGGCGACCCGGTCCGACCATGTCGATGATCTGCCGGCGCCCGTCCGGGAGCGTCTGGGAAACGGCGACGCAACCCTCGATCACGCGATACTGGGGACCGCGGGCGAAGCCCTCGAGAAAGACCGTGCTGCGGGGCGGCATCTGCAGGGTGGTGACGGTCTGACGCAGGCTCGGTCGGGGTGAGAGCAGTTGCGGCGGCAGAGCGTGGCCATCCGCAGCCTTGGGAAGTACATGTAGCATTGCGATATCCGGCTTTCCGGCCGGATCGCATCATCGATGCGTGTTACCGGCCTTGATGAATGATTCCGGACACAAGCGATATTCCGCTTGCGAAACCGGGCTCAGGCAAGGGCCGGACGGGGTGGCGCACGGGGCGCGGCATTGGGGGGAAAGAGCTGGCGATAAAAGGCTTCCACGCGCGGCGGAAGCAGGACCTCTGCTGCAGCGGAAAGACGCTCGCCGGTCAGGTCTGCGGGCGCGGGCAGGAGGATCGAGGCGGAAATCACGCAGGCGTCGCAAGGAACGCGCGTCAACTGCCCTTCGCTGCCTCGCCCGTCGCCTGGCAGGCAGAGTTCCGGCAAGGTGCCGTCGGGCAAGGTCAGTGCGGCCATTTCCTCGACGGAAAGCGAGGGCGCGGCAAGCACTGGGGTCCGATGGCCAAAGCCGACGGCAAGCAGCGCCACCACGCACAAGGCGCGGACCACGAACTGCCAACTCCAGCTTCGATGTTGCATCGATTTACCCCGATCGGGCAAAAACTAACAGCCTGCCGGAAATCGCGCAAGCGTCAAACCGGCGCCACCATGTCGCAGCCGCCGAGACAGGGCATAGCCGAAAGAAAAAGGCGACCCGAAGGCCGCCTTGTCCAGATCCCGCGATGGGGAAGTTTTATTCTGCAGTGCCTTCGGCGGGTGCAGCTTCGGCTGCAGCTGCAGCTTCTGCTGCTGCCTTGGCTTCAGCGGCTTCGGCGGCTGCCTTTTCGGCGGCCAGAGCCTGTGCTGCTGCGACCTTTTCAGCTTCCAGACGTGCCTTTTCTTCTGCAACGGCGGCGCGCTCGGCGTCATTCAGCTTGCGGGCGCGGGTGCCGGTGTTCTCGACGATACGAGCCGACTTGCCGCGACGATCGCGCAGGTAGTAGAGCTTGGCGCGACGGACCTTACCGCGGCGAACGATTTCGACGCTTTCGACCAGCGGCGAGTAGATCGGGAATACGCGCTCGACGCCTTCGCCGTAGGAGATCTTGCGAACGGTGAAGCTCTCGTTGATGCCGCCGCCGGAACGGGCGATGCAGACGCCTTCATAGGCCTGCAAGCGGGTACGGGCGCCTTCCGTGACGCGCACGTTGACGCGCACGGTGTCACCGGCTTCGAACTTCGGCAGCGCAGCGCCGCGCTTGGCTTCGATCTTGGCAGCCTGTTCGGCTTCCAGTTGCTGAATGATGTTCATGTCTAACCTCTATTTCTTCTGAAACAGCCAGAGCGCTCATCGATCCTTCGGTCAAAGCCTCCGGATTTTGCCCTTGTCGGGCGTGAGCGGATACGCATGCTCTTTGTTTGTGGCAGACGGGCTTGGCCCATTTCCGACGCGGCCAATACACCAAAGCCTGGTGTTTGTCATCCCTCGTCGCGCATTTTTCTCTGATCGGCGCCATTGCGATCGGGGCCTCGAGCGAATAACCGTTCTCGACCAAGAAGGAAATCTTCAAGATGTCGATCGCCACAATTCTATTGCTGTTCGTCGCCGGCTTTCTCTCGGGCATCGTCAATGCGATCGCCGGCGGGGGTACGTTTCTGACCTTCGGCGCCATGACGCTGGCCGGCCTGCCGCCGATTGCCGCGAACGCCACCTCGTCGATCACCCAGTTTCCGGGCTATATCACCTCGACGCTCGCCTATCGCAGCGAGTTCGCCACTCTGTGGAAGAGCGCCCTGTTCCTTGGGCTCGTCTCGGCGGTTGGCGCGCTCGGCGGCTCGCTGTTCCTGATCTCGCTGTCCAATCCGGCCTTCCGCGCCATGGTGCCCTGGCTGCTGATCGCCGCCACCGCCGTCTTCGCGGCCGGACCGAAGCTCCGCCCCCGCCATAAGGGTGAAACCCATCCGGCCACGCCGCTGGGGCTCGGCCTTCAAGCCGTGACGTCCTTCTACGGAGGCTTCTTCGGCGCCGGCATGGGCATCATGATGCTCGCCTCGCTGGAACTCGCCAGCGGCGGCAGCTACCACCGCCTCAACGCCTTGAAGAACTTCCTGTCGATCGTCATCGCTGCGGTCGCGATCATCGTCTTTTCCACCGCGGGCGCCGTGTCCTGGAGCCATGCCGCGGTGATGATCCCGGCCGTGGCGCTTGGCGGCTATGCCGGCGTGGCCATCGCCCGCCGGGTACCCCAGGCCCTCTTGCGCTGGCTCGTTGTGGCGGCCGGCCTTGGCCTTGCCGTCTACTATTTCGTCACGGGGTGAGGAATGGTCGGCGCAACCGACGAAACGATCCAGTGAATCATTTCGAATGACGAATGCCCTGAGCCGAAGCGAAGGGCCGGGCAGGGTCCCGGCAGGCGCTCGCGGTGAATTACTTCAGCAGGTCCGGCCGCCGCTCGGCGGTCAGCTTCAGCGCCTCCTCATGGCGCCAGGCCTCGATCGCCGCGTGATTGCCTGAAGTGAGCACGGCCGGGATCTCGCGATCCTCGAAAACCTGCGGACGGGTATAGTGCGGATGCTCCAAAAGCCCGCCCTCGAAGCTCTCGTGCACGCCCGAAAGCTGGTTGCCCATCACGCCGGGCAGGATGCGCACCACCGCATCGAGCAGGGTGAGCGCCGCCGGCTCGCCGCCCGAGAGAATATAGTCGCCGATGGAAATTTCCTCGAGCTGGCGCGCATCGATCACCCGCTGGTCCACGCCTTCGAAGCGGCCGCAGACGATGACCACGCCCTCGCCTTCGGCAAGCGCGCGCACCCGCTGCTGGGTGAGCGGCCGGCCGCGCGGACTCATCAGCAGCCGCGGGCGTCCGTCATCACCGATCGAGTCGATGGCGCGGGCCAGCACGTCGGGCTTGAGCACCATGCCAGCCCCGCCGCCCGAGGGCGTGTCGTCGACGCTTCTATGTTTGTCGAGCGCGAAATCGCGGATCTGCACCGCCTCGAGCGACCAGTCGCCGCGCTCGAGCGCCCGTCCGGCCAGCGCCTGGCCGAGATGGCCGGGAAACATGTCGGGATAAAGCGTCAGCACCGAAGCCTTGAAAGCCATGGGAGAGGTCACTCGCCCTTGTCCGGACGGCCCTTGCCGGCGCCATAGGGCTTGTCCTCGTCGAGGTCCTTGAGGCCAGCGGCGATCGGATCAATCAGAATCTTGCTGGCTTCGAGGTCGATCTCCAGCACGGCAGCCTCGGAGAAGGGAATGAGCACGGGACGCTTGCCCGGCCCTTTGAGCTCCAGCAGGTCGCCGGCGCCGAAATCATAGACCCCGGTAACGGCGCCATAGTGCTGGCCATCGCCATCGTACACCTCGAGGCCCTCGAGATCGGCATAGTAGAATTCATCCTCGTCGAGCTCTTCGTCGGGAAAGGCCTCGCGCTCGACATAGAGTTCCAGACCATTGAGGGCTTCGGCCGCATTGCGGTCGTTGATGCCGCGGAACCGCACGACCACGACGTTCTTCGCCTCGCGGATGTCGAGGACCTCGAACACCCGCCCGTCCATGCTGCGCAGATTGCCGTATTCGCCAAGCGCCAGCGGATCAGCGGTGAAAGCCTTTACCCGGACCTCGCCACGCAGGCCCTGCGCCGCGCCGACCACGGCCATCAATACGGGGTTTTCGAGTTTGGTCATGCTTCAGTCTTTTCCGGTGGGAAAGGTTTGTCCTCGCCCTTTTACGGCGAAGCGGGACAAATGAAAACGGAAAACGGGCGGCAGGAGAACCCGCCGCCCGTCGATCTTTGGAAATGCGACAAGCCTTATTCTGCTTCGGCAGTGGCTTCAGCAGCGGCGGCAGCGATTTCAGCGGCCTTCATTTCCTTTTCCTTGATGCGCTCCACGGCCTTCTTGCCCGGCTTTGCCTTTTCCGGGTTGCTGCGGACGTCGCGGGTGGCGATGCCGGCTTCGGCGAGGAAGCGCAGGACGCGGTCGGTCGGCTGGGCGCCCTTGACGAGCCATTCCTGGATGCGCTCGGCGTTCAGCTCGACGCGCTTTTCATTGTCCTTGCCGAGCATCGGGTTCCACGAACCGACCTTCTCCAGGAAACGGCCGTCGCGCGGCGAACGGGCATCGGCAACGACGATCTGGTAGTAGGGGCGCTTCTTGGAACCACCACGGGCGAGACGAATCTTGAGGGACATGAGTTTACTCCTTGGTTTTTGTTAGGGCCGCCTTCCGGCGGTCCGGGTTCTGATCGGGCCGCCCTTCAGGCGGTCCGGGTTGGTCGGGATCGCCGTCAGGCGGTCTTTTCGGTAACGCCGCCGTGCTCGGCGGCAATGGCTTCATGATGCCGGATCACTTCCTTGATGATGAAATTCAGGAACGTCTCGGCGAAATCCGGGTCCAGATGAGGGTCCTTGGCGAGCCGCCGCAGGCGTTCGATCTGGTATTCTTGGCGCGCCGGGTCAGCCGCCGGCAGATCGTACTTGGCTTTGAGAACGCCGACCGCCTTGGTGCAGCGGAAGCGTTCGGCCAGCATGTGGACCAGCGCCGCGTCGATATTGTCGATCGACTGGCGATAGCCGGAAAGCTGTTCCTTGACGGATGGTTCGCTCATCACAGCTTCCTCACTTCTTCTTCGGCAGGCCGGGCAGGCCGCCGAGGCCAGGGAGCTTTGCGCCACCGAGTCCCGGAAGACCGCCGCCCAATCCGGGCAGGCCGCCCATGCCGCCAAGCCCCGGCGGCGGCTTGAGGCCGGCGGCTTCGGCCTGCTTGGCCAGCGCCTCGAGCTGCTTCGGGTCGAGGCT
>DBUL01000064.1:32698-33899 GCA_002307905.1 Rhizobiaceae bacterium UBA1291 | reverse complement strand
ACCGATGTTTTCTGCCCGAAGCGCCGCCGCCCAACCGGTCGCGGCGGACCTGCGCGGAGCACTGGACGCGGCGGAGGCCGGCATCGTGCCGGGTGCCGCCGACAACCAGAGCCGCAAGCTGCAGGCGCTGCTCAATGCCGCCGCCGCCAGCGGCCAGCCGGTTTTTCTGCCGGCAGGCGCCTATGAGGTCTCCAATCTGGACCTGCCCGACGGTACGAAGCTGTTCGGCGTGCCGGGCGCCACCCGTCTCTCCTACAGCGGCGACGGCCATCTTGTGACCGCGCGCGACGCCCGCCGTGTTGCTCTCTCGGGGATTACGCTCGACGGCGCCAACCGCTGGCTCGCCGACTATACCGATGCGCTGGTCTCGTTCCGCACTGTCGACGAAGTGCTGGTCAGCGACTGCGATATCGTCGGAAGCCGTAAGCATGGCATACAACTGGAACGCTCGGGCGGCAGGATCATCGGCTGCCGCATCACGGGCGCCGCCGATGCCGGAGTAATGGCCAACGAGGCCATCGCGCTCTCAATCACGGACAACGAGGTCTCCGATTGCGGCAATGGCGGCATCCTGGTGCACCGCTGGACCAAGGGCGAAGACGGCGCCATGGTGACCGGCAACCGCATCGCCCGGATCGGCGCCCGGGCCGGCGGCACCGGGCAACATGGCAACGGCATCAACCTCTTCCGCGCCGACAATGTGCTGGTCTCGGGCAATCATATCTCCGACTGCGCCTTTTCGGCGATCCGTGCCAACTCGGCGTCCAACGTCATCATCAGCACCAACCAATGCCTGCGCTCGGGCGAGACGGCGATCTATGCGGAATTTTCCTTCGAGGGTGCGCTGATTGCCAACAATCTCGTCGACGACGCGGCGAACGGCATCCTCGTCGTCAACCTTGACCAAGGCGGCCGCCTGTCGACTGTGTCCGGCAATATCGTACGCAACCTGAAACTCGAGGGCCCCTACGCCCATGACGGCGCCGGCTTCGGTTTCGGCATCGCGGTGGAAGCGGACACGGTTGTGGGCGGCAATGTGATCGAGAACGCGCCGAAATGGGGGCTGATGCTCGGCTGGGGTCCCTATCTGCGCAATGTCGTGGCCAGTACCAACATCATCCGCAATTGCCCGGTCGGCATCGCCGTCTCCGTGGTCGAGGGTGCCGGCGCGACGCTGATTTCCGGCAATGTGATCGGCGAG
>DBUL01000064.1:0-32637 GCA_002307905.1 Rhizobiaceae bacterium UBA1291 | reverse complement strand
GCAGCCGTCGCGAGGACGGCCGCGGACTGACGATCCTAAAGGCGGATAAGGGCCAGCGCATCTGCCGGCGGACGGCGCTCCAACCGGCGGTAGCTGCGGCAATCGGCCGTCCGCGACAACAGTTTCAGATTGACCATTTCGCGGCGGATCAGCGCGTGATCGCCGAAGGCGTGGCGGCGCTTCACGAGCTCGTTGACCTGCCGCTCGGTCATCTCCTCGTCAGCCGGGAAGAAGGACCACAGTTTCCACAGGCAGAGCTCTTGAAGATTGGTCTTGCCCGGCCAGCGCAGGAGAACGTCATCGGCATCGAAACAGCGCGCGGCGGCCTCGACACGGCGGAAATCGACTTGCCCCTGCGGCTCCGGCGCGGCCGAAAGACGGGTTTCGGCGGCGCGCGAGGCCTTCAGGTGCTGGTAATTGCGAAAGCCTGCCGCGCGCGACAGGATGTTGAGGATCTCGACATGGCCGGGCGTCTCGCTTCGGACATCGAGCTCCCGCTTGATGGTCCGGGCAAGCGCCGACAGATCGGGCGCTTCATAGGTATGGATTATACGCGACATCGTCACTTCCTCGATACCGTGCCCTGGCGAACCAGAAAAGCCGGTGGTCACCGTCTTCCGACCAGGCACGGGGAAAAGTGGCTGTCGTTTTTAATGGAGCGACAGGTTTAGCTCCCCTTGCGGGGCGGTGACGCCTGGGTGAACTGCGGACCCATGCCCTATGCGTTAAGATTTCGACGGCGCAGAGTCAACTTTGCCGCTCCCGGCCATCATCGAAATTCATGGCCAGATCACCGATCCCCGGCTTTTCATCGTCACGTCCGACCGATAGCCTTCCGGCACATCAATCGGAGGATCCATTTCATGCTGAAGATCTATGGCGTCTACAAGTCGCGCGCGACGCGCACCTTCTGGCTTGCCGGCGAACTCGGGCTGACGTTCGAGCAGGTCCCGGTTCTCCAGGCCTACAAGCTCGACGACCCAATGGCGCCGGGCGTCCGGACCAACACGCGCTCCCCCGAGTTCCTCGCCATCAATCCCATGGGCGCGATCCCGGCGATCGACGACGACGGGCTGAAACTCTACGAGAGCATGGCGATCAACCTCTATCTCGCCAAGAAGCACGGCGGGCCGCTGGCGCCCAAGGACCTCGCCGAGGACGCGCTGATCACCCAGTGGTCGTTCTTCGCTGTATCCGAGATCGAAGCCAATGCGCTGAAGATCTCCATGGCCAACGCGCAGGGGCGGCTTGAAACCGAAGCCGGACAGGCGGAGGCGGACGTCGCTTCGCGCCTCTTGAAGCGACCGTTCGGCGTGCTGGAAAAGCATTTCGCCACCAATGACCATGCCGTCGGCGGGCGCTTCACCGTGGCGGACATCAACCTCGCCGAAGTGGTGCGCTATGCGCAGCCCTATCCGCCGGCGCTGGAGCCCTTTCCGCATCTCTCCGCCTGGCTGAAACGGTGCCACGAGCGCCCCGCCTTCAGGGCGATGTGGCAGACCCGGCTCGACGAGAAGGAATGAGTCAAGTGTCGGGCGACGGCGCGCGATAAGGATCCGGGATTGCCGCCTCCGACAGATTTGCCAACTTGCAAGCGGGCCGGATCGCGCTAGGCTGGGCGGACAACAAAATCGAGGAGACCTCATGCGCCCGTTCCATCTGGCCTTTCCCATCACCGACATCGAGGCGACGCGGCATTTCTACGGCACGGTGCTCGGCTGCCGGATCGGTCGGGAAAGCCCCGGCAAGTGGATCGACTTCGACCTGTTCGGGCACCAGATGTCGGCGCATCTGAGGCCTGAGATGCCGAAGGACACGGCCAGCGGCGCGGTCGACGGCGACGTGGTACCGATCCCGCATTTTGGCGTCATCCTCGCCATGGGCGATTTCCTGGCGCTGGTCGAGCGGCTGGAGGCCGACCCGGACACGCGCTGGGGGCTGAAGCCAAAACTGCGCTTCGAGGGGCAGGCCGGCGAACAGCGCACGATGTTCATCTTCGATCCCTCCGGCAATGCGCTGGAGTTCAAGGCGTTCAACGACGACGCGGCGATCTTTGCCGTCTGACGTCTCCTGCCCGCCGGGCCGCAGCGTGGTTCAGCGAACCCGGGACGGGCGGCCCTTCCCCTGACGTGGAAGGGCGCCCGATGGTGCTATCGCGGCCCACCCGTCTCAGGCGCAGCCGGGCACGTCCTCCAGCCGGTACCAGACCGGAATGCCGCGCTCCGTGGCGATGCGCACGTCGTTGTCCGCCCCCTTCGAGGCGCCGGGCAGGCGCAGCACGCCTTCGCACAATTGCAGCAGACGGCCCGCCACCGGATGGAAGATCTCTTCGTAGAGATCGTCGCCGATCGTCTTTCCCCCCGCGGCATGCCAGACCGGCAGCGCCACCCATTCGCCGATCATCGGCACGTGCCCCGCCTTGAACAGCGCGTGCGACGGCGCCTCCAGCCGCTTGAGGTTCTCCGCCATCTTCACCGGGTCGTCGCCGGTGCCGGAGCGATAGGGACCGGCAATCAGTATCAGCATGCTTTCATCTCCCATGGTTTACTTCACCTGCATCCTGCAGGCCTGCATGATCTTGCGTGTTTTTGCTGGATTGTCGAATCAATTCGCGTATTATCGTGAGTATTCCGGAACAAACACGCAGGAAAACGCAATGCTCAGCAGCCAGCGCAGGACGCATATCCTCGAGACCCTGAGGACCGAGGGCCAGGCTCTGGCGGGTGCGCTGGCGCGGGAACTCAACGTCTCGGAAGACACGATCCGCCGCGACATGAACGAGATGGCGGCGGCAGGACTGCTGAAGCGGGTGCATGGCGGCGCCCTGCCCGTGGCCCCCGACCTGCCGGACCTCACCGTTCGCCGCAGCGTGGCGAATGCGGAAAAGGCCGCGCTCGGCGCGCGGGCGGCGGCCCTGGTCAGCCCGGGACAGATGGTGTTCCTCGACGGCGGCACGACGACGGCGGAGATCGCCCGCCACCTGCCCCGCGACATGCCGCTTATCGTCGCCACCCATTCGCCGACGATCGCCGCCGAATTCGAGCACCACGCCAAGGTCGAGGTGATCCTGATCGGCGGGCGGCTCTACAAGCATTCGATGGTTTCGGTCGGCGCCCGGGCGATGGCGGCGATCGACGCGATCCGCCCCGATATCTTCTTTCTCGGCGTCACCGCCGCGCACCCGCGCCACGGCCTGTCGACCGGCGATTTCGAGGAGGCGGCGATCAAGCGGCACATCCTCGATGCCAGCGCGAAAACCTATGTGGCGGTGACGGAGGAGAAGCTCGACGCCGTCTCCCCCTGCCGCATCGCGCCGCTCGACGCCCTCACCGGCCTCATCGTGCCGGCCGGGATCGCGGCGGAGAGGCTGGCAGCCTATCGCGAGGCGGGGGCGGCGGTGATGGAATGAGGCGGCGGGCGTGATTCACGTTTGTCCGACATCCTCGCCAACCTCCTGCTCCCGCCCCCCCCCCCCCACCCNNAGGGGGGGAGACGGCCGGCAGGCCAGAGGGGGGGCTCGGGCGTATAGGGATGGGGCGAAGGTCGGCGGCAGAGCTTTGGCTCGGAGGGACCGTTGGCGACAATGAAGTGCATGATCGCTTAGAGCCTCCATTTCGGCCATCAGACAAATTCTGCCCCACCCTGAAGGTCGACGCACGGTTATATTGCCGCGCTACAGCCTGTCGATTGCGGAGGGAATCCGACCGGGCGCAGTAAATGCAGCACACGTAGATCGGTACGGCTAGAAACTAAGAAACGAGCGGGTTTGAATGCCGGGAATCTGGGATATGAGATTTTCGATTGGATTGTTCGCCCCGCTGTATTCCAGATGCCTACCCTGAATATACGCGTCATCGATTTCAGGCTTCTCCGATCGATAGTAAATTTTATCGCGGGCATACACTTGCACCGCGTGGTTCAGCTTACCGGCTTCGTCGGCATCGATAGCGAGGGTGAAGAACCTAGGCATCGTCATGTATGACATGGGCCTGGCAAATAAGACGGCAATGTTAGGAGTCAGAGGCAATAGAATCTTCGGAGAGTATATAGAGTTCACCGGAGACCGGATATTGTGGAAGAATCCGTCCCCGAAGATCAGCTCCCGCACTGGGGAATAGATCGCCACGAACTTCCCTCGTATGCCGATTTGTTTGACGGCCTCCTTGTGGCTGTTTCGCATGTTCAAGGTGATCAGCGCATTGCGCTCACGCTCTGGCAACGGTCCGCGGAAGTGCTCCGCGAGACTTACAGCGGCTTCCCGGCTCATTGGGCTGCGAATAGCAAGAGAAATCACGCCTTCGGCCAACTTTGCAAACCATTCATCCTCGACGTCGATGGGCTCGAAACGGTCTCGCAGAAGCGTTCGGCCCGAATGCTCACGGCTCTCCAGCCGTTGTAGCCAGCGGATCACAGCCGGGAAGTTGTCGTCTGCCCTTTGAAAATCGCTCTCAAAACTCTGGTCCCAGACGGTGGCCTCGCCGGAGTTCTTGCCTAACCGGACTTGATGACCGTTACCTATGACGCCAAAGTTCTTCGGCGGAGAAGGTACGATCTGCCCGTCAGGCCGCAACCAATGAACGCAACCTTGGTCATTTTTCCAGAATTTCGAAACACTTTCAGGCCACCAATGATGTCGCTCTGGTTTCAAACCTTCTGCCAAGCAGCCCCCCTGAATATGCAGATTACTCTATTGTATAGTCGTGAGGGTCTTCCCCCTCAGAGCCCGGAATATATCCAATGAATTCCCCACGCCGGGCATCAGCTTTCATCGACCAGACGGAGAAGACCATTTTGCCCACTACTGAACGGCAGAAGTGGGGCGAAAAGCAGAAGTGCAGCCCACAAAGTTGGCTTACTGCAAAACCGAATATACCACGTCGAAGGATGTAAGCCACCGCGTGGACTGTTGGTTGCCAGACTCAATCGCTGATAGCAGACTGTCCCTCCCCTACCCTCNNCACCCGCACGTCGCCGACATGCAGGCCGATCCAGTTGCGCATGGAGTGGTTGGCCATGGCCATCAGCGCGGCATGCTCGGCGGTGTCCTTGTCGAAATGGCGGGCAAGCAGCGCCGCGATCATCGATTCGGCGGCGCGGCTGGTGCCGTCCTCGCATTTGACGGCAAAGGACAGACCCTTTTCCGGCAGGATGGCGCAGAACACGCCCTCGGCGCCGGTCTTGGCGAAGATTTTGCCGGGCGCCACCTGCATCAGCCGGGTGCAGAAGCGTTTCGTGCCGGCGACGTAGAAGGGTTCGGCCATGCAGGCCTCGATCAGGCGCTTCGAGGCGGCGGCCCGCACCGGCTCCAGGCCCTTGCCGGTCGCCATCTTGCCGAAGCCGCGGGCAAGCGAAACGAGCGGCACGGCATAGGTCGGGATCGAGCAGCCGTCAGTGCCGCAATTGTCGCGGCTGAGCGGACTGCCGGTCAGGTTTTCCATGATGCCGCGGATTTCCGCCTGCAGCGGATGGTCGAAGCCGGCATAGCCGCGCGGCTCCTCGCCCGAATGACAGCAGGCGCAGACGAAGCCGGAATGCTTGCCCGAGCAGTTGTTGTGAAGCGCGGTCGGCCTTTCCAGCGTGCGGGCCTGATGGATCAGCACCGGCTGTTCGAACGACCAGTGGGCGCCGCATTCGAGCACGCTTTCGTCGCGCCCGGCGGCCTTCAGCATGGAGGCGGCGAGCGCCACATGCTCGTCCTCACCGGAATGCGAGGAGCAGGCAAGCGCCAGTTCCTTATTTCCGAAACCATAGGCGTCGGCCGCGCCGCTTTCGACCAGCGGCAGGGCCTGCATCGCCTTGCAGGCCGAGCGGGGAAAGGTCACCGCATCGATATCACCGGCGGAGAAGACGATGGCGCCATCGCCGTCGGTGACGACGGCCTGGCCGCGATGGCGACTCTCGACAAGTTTACCGCGGGTGACTTCAACGGTGATCGGATTGTTCATGGCTCGCCTCAAAAATTCCGGATTGTCTCCGGCTCATAGCGCAAAGAGAAGCCCGATGCACGAGGTCCGCGATTGAAAAACATGCTGCGCCTGCTCACCATGCTTGCCTTCGTCTTTGTGCTGCCGACCCTGGTGTCGGCGGGGCTTTGGGCGGCCAAGGAACGGCCAGGAGGGTGGAACGAGGCGGACTGGGGATCGGCCGGCATCCTGCCGAAGGCGGAGGAGACCCCGGAAGCCGCCATCCATGTCTTTTCGGCGATGACGGGTGGCATGAAGGGTTCGGTCGCCAGCCATGCCTGGATCGTCACCAAGGAGAAGAACGGTCAATATCAGCGCTATGACAAGGTCGGCTGGGGCGCGCCGATCCGCCGCAATCACCGGCCGCCGGACGGCTATTGGTATTCCAATCCGCCGCGCCTCGTGACCTCGGTGAAGGGGCCGCAAGCGGAGCGGCTGATCCCGAAGGTGGAGGCGGCCATCGCCAGCTATCCGCATGGCGAGGCCGGAGGCTACCGGATCTATCCGGGGCCGAACTCGAATACCTTCGTCGCCCATGTCCTGCGCTCCGTGCCGGAACTGGGGGCCGTTCTGCCGCCGGATGCGGTCGGCCGCGACTACCTGCCGAACGGCGCCTTCTATGCGCTCGATAGCGACGGCCGCGACCTTCATTTAAGCCTCGGCGGGCTGGCCGGGCTTTCGCTCGGCGCCCGAAGCGGGTTCGAGGTCAGTCTTCTCGGGCTGGTGGCGGGGCTGGATTTCCATCGACCGGCGCTCAAGCTGCCGGGTTTCGGCGCAATCGGCTGGCCCGATTGAGCGGGTTCGTCCGCGGGTCTTGCGCGATCTTATCCGAATTACGTGCTGCACGCGTCTGGCAACAAAAAAGGGCCGCGCGAGGCGGCCCTTCCATGAGTCTGGTCCCATAACGGACCCGGATCACGCGGCGCGATCCGTAGCAAGGCGAGGTCAGGTCGAGGGCTGCCCCGTCGAGACCATCGTCTTCGCCAAGCCCGTCATGCAAACCGAAATCTCATTAGACATTCGATCACCTCCCTTTCGTTCGTTGAAACTGAATAGAAGATGAGTGTCGAATACGGCGGTTTCAAGGGGTGCCGATCAGTATGCTTCGCTAAAGAAGGGGGCGGTCCGCGGCGGCAATGCCTCGACGTCGATTTGGTCAGGCGCCAGACCCGCCCTCGCCCGCGCGGCCATGGCCTCATAGCCGCGCTCCAGATGGCGGCAGAAGCGCTCGTTGTCGAACAGCGGCGCGGTGAAGCGGGCCTCGTCGAGGCGGGACCTGAGGGCGGTCAGCGCGTAAGGGTCGCGGGCCAGCATCACGGCCTTGTCAACGAAATCCCGGTCCGTCTCGGCAATCAGCTCCGGCAGGCCGATGGCGGTCAGAAGGCTGGCGGATACCCGGCTGGCGAAGGTCCTGCCCCTTGTTGCCAGAACCGGCAGGCCGGCCCAGAGCACGTCGGAGGTGGTGGTGTGGCCGTTCCACGGCCGGGTGTCGAGCGCCAGATCCGCGAGCGGGATGCGGCTGATATGCTCGGCATAGGGCCTGTTGTCGGCAAAGATGAGGCGCGCCGGGTCGATGCCGCGGGCCTGCATCGCGGCGGTGAAGTTGCGCTTCGCCTCCGGCGAGCGGCAGAGGATCCACAGGAGCGAGTCCGGCACGGCGGACAGCACCGCGACCCAGAGCGACAGCGTGGACGGCGTGATCTTGTAGCTGGCGTTGAACGAGGCGAAGACGAAGGCGTCCTCCGGCAGGCCGGCATCGCCGCGCTCCATCGGCTGCGGCCGCGGGCGGGTGCGCCAGTTGTTGGCCTGGTAGGTCTCCGGCAGGCGGCAGAGCTTTTCGGCGTAGAAGGGTCTGCTGCTGTCGGGTGTTATGATCGGATCGGTGATCGCATAGTCGAGGTCGACGCCGGTGAGCGAGCCGGGGAAGCCGAGATAGGTGGCCTTGAGCGGCGCGTCGGAGAGATTGACGATGCTAAGGCGAGCCCCCATCGTGTGGCCCTTGAGGTCGACCAGGATGTCGGTCCGGCGCTCGGAGATCAGGGCCGCCGCCGCCTCGTCGGACAAGTGGCCGACCGGAACGATCCGGGCGCGAAGTTGCTCCGGCCAGGCGGCCTGCTGGGCGGCGGAATGGCGCTCGGTATAGCAGAACAGGGCGACGTCGAACCGGTCGAGGTCGTGGGCGGCCATGGCCTCGAGGAACAGCGTCATCGTCGCATGGCCATGGAAATCGTTGGACAGGTAGCCGATGCGGATCTTTTCGCCGGGTGCGGAGAAGGCCCGGCGGCTGCGGCCGGTCGCCGATGGCAGGGTTGCGGCATAACTTAGACCCTCCTGGCTGGGGCGCGCATTGAGCGCCTCGTCGTCTGACCAGAGGAAGCGGCCGAGCGCCGGCTCGCGCGCCATCAGGGCGGCGGCAAAGGGCGCGTCCGGCTGGCGCATCAGCGCCTCGTGGCGCTCGATGGTGGGGAAATCGAGAACCTCGCGGGCAACGGCGAATTTCGAGACATTGAGGAACAGGTCGTCGGGGCGGGTTGAGAGCGCCCGGTCGAGTTCGGCATAGAGCGCATCGAACCGGCTCATCAGCCGGTGATGGTTGACGATCAGCGCCATGTGTCGGTCGTTGTTGCGATCGAGCCGTTCCAGCATCGGGTCCATGTCGCCCCAGCGGCCGCGGGTGAAGAAGGCGCTGGCGAGGGTGAAGGCCAGTTCCTGGTCTGAGGGGTTGAGCTTCACGGCCCGGACGCCGACGGCGAGCAGAAGATCGGTCAGACCGGTCGCCTGGGCGAGCGTCACGGCGAGCTTCAGATAGCCGGCGGCGGCCTTGTCGTCCGCCTTGTCCGCCGCGCGGGCAAAGGCTTCGGCGGCGGCGGTGCGATTGCCGGACTTGAACTGGATGTTGCCGATCAGCGCCAGCAGGCCGGGATGGCTGGCGCCGCCTTCGGCCACGGCCCTTTCGGCGAATTTCAGCGCCGCAGGCAGGCGCCCGGCCTGATATTCCTTCAGCGCCTGCTCGAAACTCTTCTTCATGGCTTTCGCCTCCATCCGTCGCCGGCAGGCTTACGGATCAACGATTGCACGAAACTGGCCCATGAGATGGGGGGTGGGCCATTGCGGCAGGCGGATGCGGGGCAGAAAAGTGCGAAATCAGGCAGCAAATGCCACGAAACGATACCGGCGCAGCGTCGGCCGCTTGGCGCCATATCGGTCATCGTGGGAGTTTCAGCGCTCAACGATCCCATTCATGAATACGCCAACCAGATGAGCGATGTGTGCTTGTGGTGAGCTGTCTTGCTCGGTAGCGAGGGATATTGCGGTCGCTACGCAGACTATATCGTTGAAGCTGATGTCAGGTCGAACAGCGCCCGCCTCCTGTGCAGCATGCAAAAGTCGGGCACCTTCTTCACTGGTAGCGAGACATCCGGGCGTGCCAATCTTTAGTACCGTCCCGAGAGACGCCGCAAAACCTCGATAGATATTCGTATATCGGACGAGTTCTTCAAGGTAGGCGCGCAAGGCGCTTGCAGGATCAAGATCTACTGCTCTGGCACGGCTCGTCTCGGCAAAAGCCAAGAAGCGGGCGCTATACGTCGCGGCCAAGAGGTCTTCCCGACTTGGGAAGCGGCGATAAAGCGTCCCGATCCCAACCCCGGCACGCTTTGCGACGTCGTCCAACGAAACGCCCGCGCCGCGCTCCATAAAGACTTCCTCGGCCGCGGCAAGGATTCGCTCCTTGTTGAGCTTCGCATCGGCGCGCAATGGGGTTTCGTCAGCCAAAAAATCTGCCTCACCATGACTTGTAAGTGGAGGATATCTCCATATAGTAAGTGGAGCAATCCTCCACTTACAGTGAAAGCGAGCGAATGACATGACGAAACGATTTAAGGACAAGGTCGTGGTGATCACGGGCGGAACGGACGGCATAGGCTTGACAACAGCCAAGTTATTCGCGGCAGAAGGTGCCCATGTGTATGTCATGGGACGCCGGCAAGAACGCCTGGACGAGGCGCTGGAGGAAATCGGCAACGGCGCCGTTGGCGTTCAAGGCGATGTCAGCGATCTTGCAGACCTCGACAGGCTCTATGCGGAGGTAAAGCGTGATCACGGCCGCGTGGACGTTGTATTCGCCAATGCCGGCGTGTCCGAGTCCGCCCCGATCGGCGCCATTGAAGAAGATCATTTCGACCGCGTCTTTGGCATCAACGTGAAAGGCCTGGTCTTCACCGTGCAAAAGGCTCTGCCGCTGATGTCTGCCGGTGGTGCTATTGTGTTGACCGGATCGGGGGCGGGAGCCAAGGGCTTTGCCAACCTGTCCGTCTACAGCGCTACGAAGGCAGCGATCCGCTCGTTCGCACGAACATGGACGACCGATCTGAAAAGCCGAGGCATTCGTGTGAACGTCGTATCGCCCGGCATGGTCCTGACGCCGGCGATGCAGACCTATCTGCAGAACAATGCCGGCGCCGAGGAATGGATGCAGCAGACTATTCCGTTCGGCAGGCTCGCCCAGACCGAAGAGATCGCCAGGGCGGTTCTGTTTCTGGCATCGGACGAAAGCAGCTTCGTTGGCGGAGAGGAGCTATTTGTCGATGGCGGTTTCGTGGCAGTCTGAAAATGACCATCGGTCTTGTGACAACCTGAAACCGTCGAGCGGTTTCGCCGCAAGCTCCCTGGCCAGAGTCGGAGTTTTGCGGCGGCCATTGACCGCTTCGGGCCGAAAGCGGTCGTTGGTGGCATTTGCTGCATCGTTCCGCAGAAAAGGTATACGGATGGTGGCCATGGGAAACGCCCCTGCCCTCACCCCAGCTTGAGCACGATCTTGCCGATATGCCGCGAGCTTTCCATCAAACGATGCGCCTCGACGACGTCGTCGAAGGGCAGAACGGTGTGAATGACGGGGGCGACGGTGCCGGCTTCGAGGAGCGGCCAGACTTCGGCCACAAGCTCGTCCCGGATGCCGCGTTTTTCGTCGGCGGTGCGGGGTCGCATGGTGGAGCCTGTGACGGTCAGGCGCTTGACCATGATCGGGCTGAGGTCGACCTTGTCGGCGACGGCGCCGCCGAGGAAGGCGATGATCGAGAGGCAGCCGTCCTTGGCGAGACAGGAGAGGTTCTTCTGGAAATAGGCGGCGCCGATCATGTCGAGCACGGTATCGACGCCGCGCTTGGCCGTCTCGGCCTTGATCACGTCGACGAAATCCTCGGTCCTGTAGTTGATCGCCCGCTTGGCGCCGAGATCGGTGCAGGCCCTGCACTTTTCGTCGGAGCCGGCGGTGGTGAAGACTTCGGCGCCGAAGGCCTTGGCCAGCTGGATCGCGGTGGTGCCGATGCCCGACGTGCCGCCGTGGATCAGCACGGTCTCGCCTTCGGTGAGCCCCGCCATCTGGAAGAGGTTGGCCCAGACGGTGAAGNNACGCCCTCGCCGAGCGCCACAACCTCGCCGGCAACCTCGAGCCCGAGCACGGGGCTTGCATCCTTCGGCGCGGGATAGGTGCCCTGGCGCTGGGCGACATCCGGGCGATTGACGCCGGCGGCTGAGACGCGCACCAGGATTTCGCCCGCCTTCGGCGCCGGCAGCGGACCGATGGCAAAGCGCATGACCTCGGCCTCGCCGAAGGACGGCAGGTCGACAAAACGCATGGATGCAGGAAGCGGCATGGCGGGTGTCCTCTCACTCGGCGCGGATGTCACGACATAAGCCATAGGGCACGATCTGGAAAGGAGGCTCATTGCCGCGGAGCTTTTGTCCTGCCTCGCCTCGCGCTATCGCTTGCCGTGCGCACGGAGCAATCCGTCGGGTCTTAGCGGCCCGAATAAACGTCGATTATCAGTCCGCTTTCGCTCTTCTTCGCCACCTTCTTCAGCTCGGCGATCTCGGCCGAGACCCGGTTGATATCGTCGATCACCAGGCCCTGCGGAAGTTCGAGCACGCCGATCGAGCAACGCATCAACGGAAATTCGCGGTCTCGGCCATGGCGATCCTGGCCATGGATGCGGCCGGCGCTGCGATCGTCGTCGGAATAGAGTTCGATCACGTCGTCATGGAAGTCGGAGAGCNNAGGATCTCGGTCAGTTCCTCGCGGCTCCAGTCGCGCAGGCCGATGAAGAAGTCGTCGCCGCCGACATGACCGAGGAAATCGCCCTGGGCAAAGAAGTAGCGGCGCAGCAGGGCAGCAAACAGGGAGATGGCGTGGTCGCCGCTCTGGAAGCCGTAGTGATCGTTGAACGGCTTGAAATTGTCGAAGTCGCAATAGCAGAAGAAGCGGCTGTCATCGCCGTCGCGGGCAAAATCCTGCATCAGGTCGCGGATGGCGCGATTGCCGGGAAGACCGGTCAGCGGGTTCTGGTCCTGCGCGGTCTTCAACTGCTTCTCGTTGATGATGCGGATCAGCGAGGCGGCCGAGACGACGCCGGCATAGCGCATGTTCTCGGTGAGGATGACGCAGTCGGAACCGTCCATGTTGGCGAAAATCGACATCAGCCGCTCGGCATCGGCATCGAGACCGACGATCGGGGCGCGCTCGACAAAATGCGAGATCGAGCGTTCGTAGATCTTGTTCTTCAAGAGGTCGCGGCCGAAGGGCTGGTAGATGAACTCCTTGAGGTGGAACTCGTTGATGATGCCGCGCGGTTCGCCATTGGCGTTGAGCACCGGGAAGAAGGACTGGCGCGGATTGCGGCGGAACAGATCGAAGACGCTGTCGATGCCCTCGTGCTCGAAGACGGNNCGGCGGATGAGAATCTCGTCGAGCGACTGGGTCGAGCGGCGAGCCTTGCCGATCTCCTGCAGGTGCGGAAAGGACGGCTTCAACTCGTTCATCAGCGTCGTGGGCCGGGCGACGAACCAGCCCTGAACGAGATCGACGCCGAATTCCCGGCAGGCGATGAACTCGGCCTCCGTCTCGATGCCCTCGGCAATTACCCGCACGCCGAGCACGTGGCAGAAGTTGACGATGTTCTTCACCAGGTGCCGCTTGCGCGGATTGCTGTCCATGTTGGCGACGAAATGGCGGTCGATCTTCACATAGTCGACCGGGTAGTCGCATAGCAGCTTCATCTCGCCGTGGCCGACCCCGAAATCGTCGATCGCCAGCTTGAAGCCGGACTTGCGCAGCCGCGCGACGAGGCCGGCGAACTCGGGAACGCTGGTATTGTCGAAGCGCTCGGAGAGCTCGAAACACACCGACGAAGGCGGAATGTTGGCCAGGCGCAGGTGCTGCAGCACGCTGTCGACCAGTTCGTCGCCCTGCGCGATCAACCGCACATCGAGGTTGAGGAAAAGCGTGATGTCGGAGAAATGCGGCAAGGTCGCAAACTTGGCAAGCGCCCGGCTCGCCACCATCTGCTCAAGCGCCATCAATTGGCCCGCGGCAGAAGCCTGGTCAAGCAGATCGAGCGGCGAGTCGTAACCGATACGGTCATGGCCCCGCATCAGGCTTTCATAGCCAAACACCGCACCGGTGCCGACCTCGACGATCGGCTGGAGGGCATTTTCGACGACGAGCTTGGCAAGCGTGAGCAATTGGTCATTGGCAAAGCGACGCAAGATGCCCGTGTCCACCGCGGCGCCCGAAACCATGATCTTTCTCCAAAATTCACTTGTTTTAATGGAGCCAAGGCTTGATCGGAAATCGTCAAGAAAACCTTTCCCGAATGTGAAGGTTTGATGAAGTTTGGATGTCAGGCCCGGCGCAGGACCTCACCTGCGGATGCCGCCAGATGATGGATCGCCTGCCGTCGGCATCGACGTGCGCTGCATGGGGATGACCGTTGGTGGCCAGTCGCGGGTTCGTCCTGCCACTTGAAGGCGAAGACGGCCCGGGGTTCTGCGTGGCCGCTTTGACCGACCGATGACAAGGCTCAGAAAAACATCATGAGAACGGCATAGCCAACCGTGACCATGATAAGGCCCACGATGAGCATCGGCAGCAAGGAACTGCCGCCTTCGACCGTCTCGGCTTTCAGGGGCTTCGCAGTGTCGTGCTTCGGGGTTTCGACCATGGTTATTCTCCTTGGGTCAGGGCATGGATGTGTCAGGACGCGGTTTCCGGCGAAACCGGCGCGGTATCGCGCGCGTCGAGCTTCGTCTCCGTCTTGCGGCGATAGGGTCTGCGCGCTCTGGGCGGAGCATCGGGCAAAAAGGCGGCGAAGGCCGTGGGGGCGAGGACGATGTCGGCGAGGGTGTACCGGTCCAGCGTCGACAGGAAGGAAGCGATCGCCTCGCCCAGCATGCCCGAAAGCTTGCAGGCCCGCGTCAGGACGCACTGGTTGCCCGTGGCAAAGCACTCGACAACGGCGAAGTCAGGCTCCGTCAGCCTGACGACGTCGCCGATGCGAATCGTCTCTGCCGGCCGGGCAAGCACCAGTCCTCCCGAGCGTCCCCGTATGGCCGTCAGGAAGCCACCGCGCGTCAGCGTGTTGGCGACCTTGTTGAGATGGGTCCTCGATACACCGAAGGAACGTGATGCCGCCTCGATCGTGAACGAGGTCTCTCCACTCGAGGCCGCGAACATCAGCATGCGCAGGGCATAGTCGGAAAAGCTCGTCAGGCGCATGGCCAGGCTCCCCGGTCCAACTCGCGGGCACCGTAACCCGCGCCGATCACAGCACGTCCTCGCCGATCGGCTGAATGTGGATCGCGTTTTCGCCGCGATGAAAAGCGATCGCCAGACGGAAGCTGTGGGCGATGCGAAGCGCGCGGTTGATGAACAATTGCGCGACCTCAGGCGGACAGAGCCGCTGCACAGTGGCGCGAAACAGGGTGAGCCAGCGGCGGAAATGGCGCTCTTCGAGGCCCTCGATCGCCAGATGCGGCGGTAGCGGCCGGCCGCCATAGCGTGATGTGCGCAAAAGCGTCGCCGACCAGAAGTCGCACATCTTTTCAAGGTGAGCCGGCCAGGCATCGGCGGCGATCTCAGCGGCGAAGAGGGGGCCGAGCAGGTCGTCGCGGCGGATCTCGTCATAAAAGCCATGGACCACGGCGCGGACCATTTGCTCGTCCAGCATGTCGGGCAAGGGAATGCCGTCTATGAGGATGGTCCTGTCGATACGGCTTTCTTCGATCACGCCTTCCGGCTCCTTGTCTCTCAACATGGGATCAAACCTGGTCGTTAAAACATAGATTGTCAATCTATGTTTTAATCCGGAGCCGAACCGCCGCTGGCGTGAGAGCAGGATGTGTCGCAAACGGAACGGAATGTGGCCCCGGTAAAAGGGGACTCTGGTCCAAGGCCCGCTTATATGCTTGGCTCACCGAAGAATTGCCGGACCATTGCCAGACTGGGGTCGATCATGCGCGCACAGCCGAAAGCCAGCCACTTCATCGACGGAGAGTATGTCGAGGATACCGACGGCACCGTCATCGAGAGCATCTATCCCGCGACCGGCGAGGTCATCGCCAAGCTGCATGCGGCGACCCCTGCCATCGTCGAGAAAGCAATAGCGTCCGCCAAGCGGGCACAGAAAGAATGGGCGCGATTGAGCCCGACGGCGCGCGGGCGCGTCTTGAAGAAGGCCGCCGAAATCATGCGTGAGCGCAACCGCGCGCTCTCCGAGCTCGAAACGCTCGATACCGGCAAGCCGATCCAGGAAACGATCGTCGCCGACCCGACCTCGGGCGCCGACAGTTTCGAATTCTTCGGCGGCATCGCCGCGACTGCGCTGAACGGCAGCCAGATTCCGCTGGGCGGCGACTGGGCCTATACCAAGCGAGTGCCGCTCGGCGTCGTGGTCGGCATCGGCGCGTGGAACTATCCGCAGCAGATTGCCTGCTGGAAGGGCGCGCCGGCCCTTGCCGCCGGCAATGCCATGGTGTTCAAGCCGTCGGAAGTGACCCCGCTCGGGGCCTTGAAGATCGCCGAGATCCTGATCGAGGCCGGCCTGCCGAAGGGCGTGTTCAATGTCATCCAGGGAGACCGCGACACCGGGCCGCTGCTGGTGTCGCACCCAGACGTTGCCAAGGTGTCGCTGACCGGCTCGGTGCCGACGGGCCGCAAGGTCGCGGGCGCTGCCGCTTCACAGCTCAAGCACGTCACCATGGAACTTGGCGGCAAGTCGCCGCTGATCATCTTCAACGATGCCGATATCGAAAGCGCGATCTCGGGCGCCATGCTCGCCAATTTCTATTCCACCGGCCAGGTCTGCTCAAACGGCACGCGGGTCTTCGTGCACAAGGGCATCAAGAAGGCGTTCCTCGCCCGGCTGAAAGCGCGCACCGAGGCGATCCTGATCGGCGATCCGCAGGACGAGGCGACGCAGATGGGACCGCTCGTCTCCTGGGCGCAGCGCGAGAAGGTTCTGGGCTACATCGCCAAGGGCAAGGCGGAAGGCGCCACGCTCCTCACCGGCGGCGGCATTCCGAACAACGTCGGTCCCAGTAACGGGTCTGGCGAAGGCTACTACGTCCAGCCGACCGTGTTTGCCGACGTGACCGACGACATGACCATTGCCCGCGAGGAGATCTTTGGCCCGGTCATGTGCGTGCTCGACTTCGAGGATGAGGCGGATGTGATCACCCGCGCCAATGCCAGCGAATTCGGTCTGGCCGGCGGCGTGTTCACCGCCGACATCACCCGCGCCCACCGCGTGGTCGACGAGCTGGAAGCCGGCACCCTGTGGATCAACACCTACAATCTCTGCCCGGTCGAGATCCCCTTCGGCGGCTCGAAGCAATCCGGCTTCGGACGGGAGAATTCGGCGGCGGCGCTTGAGCACTATACCGAACTGAAGACGGTTTATGTCGGCATGGGCAAGTGCGAGGCGCCGTATTGAGATCCTTCTCCCCCTTGGTGGGGGAGAACGCAAAATCAACAGTTTAGCGAAGCTAAATGTTAGATTTTGCAAGTGAGGGGGTACCCCCTCACCTGCGATTTCTAGCACTTGGCTCACGCCAAGATGCTGAAATCGCTTCCTCTCCCACAAGGGGAGAGGCGGCGCAGGGGGCTAGGACATGCAGAACGCAGACTACATCATCATCGGTTCCGGCTCGGCGGGCTCGGCGCTTGCCTATCGCCTGTCCGAGGACGGCAAGCATACGGTGCTGGTGCTGGAATATGGCGGGTCGGATGTCGGGCCGTTCATCCAGATGCCGGCCGCGCTCGCCTGGCCGATGAGCATGAAGCGCTACAACTGGGGTTATCTCTCCGAGCCCGAGCCGAACCTCAACAACCGGCGCATCACCGCGCCGCGCGGCAAGGTGATCGGCGGCTCATCATCGATCAACGGGCTGGTCTATGTGCGGGGACACGCCGAGGACTACAACCGCTGGGAAGAGCTTGGCGCGCGCGGCTGGGCCTATTCGGACGTTCTCCCCTATTTCAAGCGGATGGAAACCTCCGATGGCGGCGAGGCCGGATGGCGCGGCACCGACGGGCCGCTGCATGTGCGGCGCGGGCCGGTCAACAACCCGCTGTTCCATGCCTTCATCAAGGCCGGCGAGCAGGCCGGCTTCGAGACCACCGAGGACTATAACGGCTCCAAGCAGGAAGGCTTCGGCCTTATGGAGCAGACGATCCACAAGGGGCGGCGCTGGTCCGCGGCGAATGCCTATCTGAAGCCCGCGCTGAAGCGACCGAATGTGTCGCTCACCCGTTGCTTTGCCCGCCGCGTCATCATCGAAAACGGCCGCGCCGTCGGTGTCGAGATCGAGCGGAACGGAAAGATCGAGGTGGTGCACGCCAACCGCGAGGTGATCGTCTCGGCCTCGTCGTTCAATTCGCCGAAACTGCTGATGCTGTCGGGCATCGGACCGGCGGCGCATCTGAAGGAGATGGGGATCGAGGTCGCCGCCGACCGCCCCGGCGTCGGCGCCAATCTGCAGGATCACATGGAATTCTATTTCCAGCAGGTCTCGTTGAAGCCGGTATCGCTCTATTCCTGGCTGCCGTGGTTCTGGCAGGGGGTGGCCGGCGCGCAATGGCTCATGTCCAAGGGTGGGCTTGGCGCCTCCAACCAGTTCGAGGCCTGCGCCTTCCTGCGCTCCGCGCCGGGCCTGAAGCAGCCGGACATCCAGTATCACTTCCTGCCGGTCGCCATCTCCTATGACGGCAAGGCGGCGGCCAAGAGCCACGGCTTCCAGGTGCATGTCGGCTACAACCTGTCGAAGTCGCGCGGTGCGGTCACGCTACGCTCGCCCGAGCCGATGGCCGATCCGGTGATCCGCTTCAACTATATGAGCCATCCGGAAGACTGGGAGAAGTTCCGCCATTGCGTGCGGCTGACCCGCGAGATCTTTGGCCAGCAGGCCTTCGACCCGTTCCGCGGGCCGGAGATCCAGCCGGGCGAAGGCGTGCGGAGCGACGAGCAGATCGACGCCTTCCTGCGCGAGCACCTGGAAAGCGCCTACCACCCCTGTGGCACGTGCAAGATGGGGCTCCCGGATGATCCCCTGGCGGTCGTCGACCCGGAATGCCGAGTGATCGGCATCGAAGGACTACGCGTCGCGGATTCGTCAATTTTCCCGCATGTGACCTACGGCAACCTCAACGGCCCATCGATCATGACCGGGGAAAAGGCCGCCGACCACATCCTCGGCCGCCAGCCCCTACCCCGCTCCAACCAGGAGCCGTGGACCAATCCACGCTGGCAGACGAGCGACCGCTAAGGCTCAGTGATAGTCGTCCTCGCGCTGGTGGCGGACGGCGAGGATGGTGACCGTCTTGGCGTCCTCGATTTCGAAGAGGGCAATATAGCCACCCGCGCCAAAGGGGATGATCAGTTCTCGCAGGAAACTGTCGTTCCCGGGCGCCTTGCGCGCCGCAAAGGGAAATTCGCGGAGCCCGTCTATCGGGCGGATGATGACCTCCACGGCCTTCTCAGCGGCCAAGGCATCCCGCTGCACCTGGAAAGCGTAGAGGCGCTTAATGTCCGCGCGCGCTCCCAGGCTGTAGCGCAATCTATAGCTCATTGCCCGAGTTCAGCCTTCTTGGCCGCGAGCATGGCCCTCAGTTCAGCATGAACCTCATCGGCATCGAAATAAATGCCCGTTCTCTTTCCATGTTCGCGCGACGCCAGCCCTCGGGCGATGAACTCGGCCTGGGTCTTGCGGAAGTGGATCTGCGCCTTGACCGAATTCTCGACGAAGGCAGAGAGGCTTTCGCCCTCCTCGAGCACGCTTTCGGCGGCGGCCCGCAATTCGGGATCGACGCGGAGCGAGGGAAGCGTTGCGGTCTTCATGGGAACCTCATGCGTTGCAAATGCGATGCAGAGTGCGCGCCCATGGGAAAAACGTCAATCCTCTCCGCCTTACTGCGCAAACAGCTTCCACCTTGTCGGGCGAAAACGGATGTCGGCGCCGACGGCGACGGGGGCGTCGAGGGGGACCTCGATCTCCAGGTGATGGGGCTCATGGCCGTTGTTTGCGACGTCGATCTCGGCGATGCGCGTGCCGGCAAGGCGGCGGCAGGCGGTGACCTTGCCATAGAGCGAGTGGCTGTCGGTGGTGACCTCCACGTCCTGNNCCCTCGCCGTTCTCGGACGTGCCGATCGGTTCGCCCTGGAACAGCACCGTCTTGTCGCGGACCGTGACGGGCACATGCGAGGACTCGCCGATGAAGGAGAAGACGAAGGGCGAGTTCGGCGTGTCGTAGACATCGTCGGCCGTGCCGACTTGCTCGACCTTGCCCTGGCTCATCACCACCACCCGGTCGGCAAGCTCCAGCGCCTCTTCCTGATCATGGGTGACGAAGAAGGTGGTGTGGCCGGTGCGGTCGTGGAATTCCTTCAGCCAGCGGCGCAATTCCTTGCGCACCTTGGCGTCNNGTGGGTGACATAGATCATCGTCGTGTTCGGCATGGACTCGTTGAGCTTGGCGATCTCGATACGGGTCGCGACGCGCAATGCCGCATCGAGGTTGGACAGCGGTTCGTCGAACAGGAAAACTTTCGGATCGCGGCAGATGGCGCGCCCGATTGCCACGCGCTGGCGCTGGCCGCCGGAGAGCTGGGCCGGATAGCGCTTTTCCAGGCCGGTCAGGTGGACCATTTCGAGAAGATCCGAGACGCGTTTCCTGATTTCATGGGTCGGCGGGCGGTTGGCCTTGGGGCGGACTTTCAGACCGAAGGCGATGTTCTCGGCCACCGTCATGTGGCGGAATAGCGCATAGTGCTGGAAGACGAAGCCGATATGGCGCTCCTGCACGCTCTTTTCCGAGGCGTCCTCTTCGCCGAAGAAGATCTTGCCGGCGGTCGGCTGCTCAAGGCCAGCGATCAGGCGCAGCAGCGTCGTCTTGCCGGATCCGGACGGCCCGAGCAGCGCGATCAGTTCGCCGGAACGGATCGACAGCGACAGGTCGGAGAGAGCCGGGAATTGGCCGAACTCCTTTCGGATATTGGCGATCTTGACGTCCATCAGCTGAGACCTTTCAGTGTTTGCGGCTTGCCGCGATCGCGTGGCCGTAGCGAAGTTCCAGAACGGTCTTCAGCGCCAGCGTCACGAGGGCAAGGAGAGCAAGGAGCGTCGAGACCGCGAAGGCCGCGACAAAGTTGTATTCGTTGTAGAGGACCTCGACATGCAGCGGCATGGTCTCGGTCAAGCCACGCACATGGCCGGAGACGACCGACACGGCGCCGAACTCGCCCATGGCGCGGGCGTTGCAGAGCAGAACGCCGTAGAGCAGGCCCCATTTGATATTGGGCAGCGTCACGTACCAGAAGGTCTGCCAGCCGCTGGCACCGAGCGAGAGCGCCGCCTCCTCGTCGCCGGTGCCCTGCTCCTGCATCAGCGGGATCANNACGATGCCCGGCACGGCGAAGAGGATCTCGATTCCGTAGCTTTTGAGGAACGGGCCGAGCAGGCTCTGCGAGCCGAACAGCAGCACATAGACCAGTCCGGAAATGACCGGCGAGATGGAGAAAGGCAGGTCGATCAGGGTGATCAGGAAAGTCTTGCCCTTGAACTCGAACTTCGCGATCGCCCAGGCGGCGGTCACGCCGAACACCAGGTTGAGCGGCACGGCGATCGCCGCGACCGTCAGCGTCAGCCGGATGGCCGAGAGCGTATCCGGATCGCCGAGCGCTTCGAAAAAGGCGGGCACGCCCTTTCGGAAGGCCTCGATGAAGACAAGGAGGAGCGGCAGAAGCAGCACGAAAGCCAAGAAGGCGAGAGCCACGGCCATCAGCGAAAAGCGCGCGAGCGGGCTTTCGGTCGAGGCGTCGCGGAAACGGGTTCGGCGCGGAGAGACAGCCTCAGCGGACATTGGCGTATCTCCTCCGGCTCCACATTTGTAGCAGGTTTATGAAGAGCAGCATGGCGAAAGAGATCAGGAGCATGATGCAGGCGATCGCGGTTGCGCCGGCATAGTTGAACTCTTCCAGGCGGATGACGATCAAGAGCGGCGCGATCTCCGAGATGTAGGGAATATTGCCGGCAATAAAGATGACCGAGCCGTATTCTCCGACGCCGCGAGCGAAGGCGAGCGCGAAGCCGGTCAGGATCGCGGGCGTCAGCGCCGGAAGGACCACGATGCGCAGCGTCTGGAGGCGGGTAGCGCCAAGAGTGGCAGAGGCCTCCTCAACCTCGCGGTCGAGCTCCTCCATCACCGGCTGAACGGTGCGCACGACGAAGGGCAGACCGACGAAGACCAGTGCGACGACGATGCCGACCGGAGTGAAGGCGACCTTGAGACCCAGCGGCGCGAGCAGCGACCCGATCCAGCCATTCGGCGCATAGAGGGCTGCCAGCGAAATGCCGGCGACGGCCGTCGGCAGGGCAAAAGGCAAATCGACCACCGCATCGAGCAGGCGGCGGCCGGGGAAGTCATAGCGCACCAGCACCCAGGCGACGATGACGCCGAACACGGCGTTGATGGCGCCGGCCGCGAGTGCCGAGCCGAAGCTCACTTTCAGGGCGAGCATGGTTCGCTCGTCGGTGGCGATCGTAAAGAATTCTTCCCATCCGAGCGAGGCCGAGCGCCAGACCAGACCCACCAAGGGGATCAGGATGATCACCGTCAGATAGAAGATGGTGTAGCCGAGCGTCAGCCCGAAGCCCGGCAGGATGCTCGGTTGCCGCCAGTTTTTCATCATGTGTCCCGTCGTCATTCCCGTGTCCGGTTGCTCATAATGCCGCGAATTGCGCCAGCGACAAGCCCCGGCCTCGTCGGGAGGTCGGGGCTGGGCCGGCAATTGGACGGCCGATTACCGGGCTGGCCGGTAGATCTGATCGAAGATCCCGCCATCGTCAAAGTGGATCGGCTGCACCTTGGCCCAGCCGCCAAACATCGGATCGTCGATGGTGACGAGGTCGATCCGGGCGAATTTCTCCAAATCCTCGGCCGCCACGAGCTCGGGCTTTGACGGGCGATAGAAATGCTTCGCCGCAATCCTCTGCCCCTCTTCCGAATAGAGATACTGGAGATAAGCTTCGGCGACCTTGCGCGTGCCCTTGGCATCGACATTTCCGTCGACCACGGCAACCGGAGGTTCGGCGAGAATCGACTGCGGCGGCGTGACGATCTCGAAACTGTCCTCGCCGAATTCAGCGCCGGCAAGATAGGCCTCGTTTTCCCACGCAAGCAGCACGTCGCCGATCTGGCGCTGGGCGAAGGTGGTCAGCGAGCCACGAGCGCCGGTGTCGAGAACGGGCGCTCGCTTGAACAACTCGGCGACGTAATCACGCACCTTTGCTTCGTCGCCACCATATTGGTTGTAAGCCCAGGCCCAGGCCGCGAGATAGTTCCAGCGCGCGCCGCCTGAGGTCTTCGGGTTGGGCGTGACGATCTGCAGGTCTCCCGTCACCAGGTCGCCCCAGTCCTNNTTGCCCTTGCGCACCAGGAAGACGATCGTCGAAGTATAGGGCGAAGAGTTGTTCTCCAGGCGACCGCGCCAGTCCTTGGCGATCTTGCCGGTCCTTTCCGCGATGGCGTCGATGTCGCCTTCGAGCGCCAGGGTCACGACATCGGCGTCGAGGCCGTCTATCACCGAACGCGCCTGCTTGCCGGAACCGCCGTGGGACTGGCGGATGGTCACGCTTTCGCCTGTCTCGGCCTGCCAATGCTTGGCGAAGGCGGCATTGTAATCCTTGTAGAGTTCCCGGGTGGGGTCGTAGGAGACATTCAGCAGTGTTGTATTGGCATGGGCCGAAACGACGAGACCGGTCGACAGGGATAGTCCAACAAGGAACCTAGCCAGCTGTTTGGTAAAGCTGTTCATCGCAACCTCTCCTTTGCTCATTTCCTGAAGTTAAGACTACTGGACAGGTCGTGTTAGTCAACGCGAGCGGAAAAATAGCAAAACGGTACCCCACCCAGCGGGGCGACGGAAAACGAGGCTCCATCCACAGTGGAAGAACGCAGGTAGTTTCGTTCACAAAACAGCGCTATCACAGAAAAGCCGCGTTGGCGAAAACGGTCGAGCGACCGTTCGTCCGCGAGAATTCTCAGGCGCGAGCAGCCCGAATTATGCCTTGCCGTCGATTGCGATCGGCACCCGTATGCTCTCGATCGCATCGACGATCGTGGTCGAGAAAAGCACCGAGCGCGTCTCGTCGGCGACACGGGCGAAGACATGGCGGACCTCGCAATCGCTTTCGCCACTGCAATCCTCGCAACGGCGGTAGGNNTAGGTGATCTCGTCCGCAGGCCTGAGTAGCAGATAACCGCCCTGCTTGCCACGACGGCTGGTGACCATGCCGTTGTGCTTCAGGTCCAACAGGATCTGCTCGAGAAATTTCTTTGGGATCTTTTGCCGTTCGGCAATTTCGGAAATCTGCAAGGGGGCACCCGCCTCGGCGCGCGCCAGGGCCGAAAGCGCTCGCAAGGCGTATTTGGCTTTCTGCGAAATCATCGACGAACCGCTTGCTGGCCGGCACGGTCCGGCGACCGCGTGTTTTGCAGCGTTTAGCCCAGTTCGCATGGAAAAACAAACTGGCGCCGGCTATTTTGCGGGCGGACGAGGGAGCGGACATGGCGGCGGCTTTTCTTCCGAAAGCGCCCGCGAGAGAGATATTTGCTCGCCGGCCCAGTTGATTGGGAATGGCTGTTTCTGGTCCCGCCGGCATTTTGTTGCGATACTTTCACATAGCTCAGCTAGCAGGATCGACACATGACCTCCCAAGACCAGCAGATGCGCGCCGCACGGCTCGATGCCGAACTGGCCAGCCTCGACCTTTCCGGTCGGCTTGCCCTCGTCGCCGCGTTCGGCGACCGCGCCGTCTTCACCACCAGCCTCGGCATCGAGGATCAGGTGATCACCGCGGCGATCGGCCTTGCGCGACTGCCGATCGAGGTTGCGACGCTCGAGACCGGCCGGCTGTTCCAGGAGACGATCGATCTGATCGACGAAACAGAGGAACGCTTCGGCATCGCCATCCAGCGCTTCCGTCCGGAACAGGACGACATCGACGCCTATGCGGCGAAATATGGCATGAACGGCTTTTACGAGAGCGTCGAGGCCCGCCATGCCTGCTGTCATGTGCGCAAGCTGGTGCCGCTGGCCAAGGCGCTTTCCGGCGCCACCTTCTGGGTCACCGGCCTTCGCCGCGGCCAGTCCGGCAACCGGGCGACAACGCCCTTTGCCGAATATGACGCCGAGCGCCATCTCATCAAGGTGAACCCGCTGGCCGACTGGTCGCTCGCCGACATCGACGCCTATGTCGAGGCGCAGGCGGTGCCGACCAATCCGCTGCACAAGCGCGGCTACCCGTCGATCGGCTGCGAGCCTTGCACCCGGGCGATCAAGCCCGGCGAGCCGGAACGCGCCGGCCGCTGGTGGTGGGAGAACGACGAGAAGCGCGAATGTGGCCTGCACGTACCGGAAGCGGCAGGGACGCCGCTGGAACGCACGCCGGCCTGATTTTAGCGGCTTTTGCCCCTCACCCTGACCCTCTCCNNGCGGGGAGAAGGTGGCGGCAGCCGGATGGGGGCAAAGCCCGAGACTTACAGTCGGATATGATTCCGATCCAAGGACAAGAGACAATGCATCATTCGGAATTCGACCCCCATTCCAAGGACCAGCCGGCCAAGGCGCCGCTCGATCCGCACCTGAAGGCGCTGGAGAACGAGGCGATCCACATCTTCCGCGAAGTGGCCGCCGAGTTCGACAAGCCGGTCATGCTCTATTCGATCGGCAAGGATTCGTCCGTGCTGCTGCACCTGGCGCGCAAGGCCTTCTATCCCGGCCGCGTGCCCTTCCCGCTCTTGCACGTGAACACCGGCTGGAAGTTCGCCGAGATGATCGCCTTTCGCGACGAAATCGTTGAACGCTACGATCTCGACCTGATCGAGCACATCAATCCGCGCGGAGCGGCCGAAGGCGTGACTCCCTTCTCCCATGGTTCGGCGCTCTATACCGACATCATGAAGACCGAGGGCCTGCGCCAGGCGCTCGATGCCGGAAAGTTCGACGCCGCCTTCGGCGGTGCGCGCCGCGACGAGGAAGCCAGCCGCGCCAAGGAGCGCATCTACTCCTTCCGCACGCCCGACCATCGCTGGGACCCGCGCAACCAACGGCCTGAACTGTGGAACATCTACAACGGCCAGATCCGCCGCGGCGAAAGCGTGCGCGCCTTCCCGTTATCCAATTGGACCGAGGTCGACATCTGGCGCTACATCCAGGCGGAGGACATTCCGCTGGTGCCGCTCTACTATGCCGCCAAGCGTCCCTTCGTCGAGCGGGACGGCATGATGATCCTCGCCGAGGATCCCCGCCTCGAACTGCTGCCGGGCGAAGTGCGCCAGGAAGGCATGATCCGTTTCCGCACGCTCGGCTGCTTCCCGCTGACCGGCGCCATCCGCTCGACCGCCACGACGCTGGACGAGGTGATCGCCGAGCTTGAAATCGCCACCGTGTCCGAGCGCCAGGGCCGGGCCATCGACCGCGACCAGTCGGGATCGATGGAGAAGAAGAAACGCGAAGGATATTTCTGAGATGACCGCCGCCATTACCGCCCTCGCCACCGAGCTTCCGCAAGTCCATCCGGCGTTCGTCACCCGCGATTCGCGCCCGCTGCGCCTTATCACCTGCGGCTCGGTCGACGATGGCAAGTCGACGCTGATCGGCCGCCTGCTATGGGACACCAAGGCGGTCAAGGAAGACCAGGCCGCGACGCTCCACCGCGATTCGGGCAAGCAGAACGATCTCGGGCTGCCCGACTTCGCGCTTTTGCTCGACGGCCTGCAGGCGGAACGCGAACAGGGCATCACCATCGACGTCGCCTATCGCTACTTCGCCTCGGACAAGCGCTCCTTCATCGTCGCCGACACACCCGGCCACGAGCAGTATACCCGCAACATGGCGACCGGCGCCTCGACCGCCGATCTCGCCATCCTGCTGGTTGATGCGCGTACCGGCCTTTTGGAGCAGACCCGCCGTCACGCGACCATCGCCTCGCTGATGGGCATCAAGCAGTTCGTGCTCGCGGTCAACAAGTTCGACCTCACCCACTATGATCGCGCCGGCTTCGAGGCTATTTCACACGATTTCAAGACACTGGCGCTTTCGCTCGGCGTGCGCCAGGTGACCGCCATCCCGATGTCGGCGCTGAAGGGCGAGAACGTCGTCTATTCCGGCCATGCCGTCATGCCGTGGTACGACGGACCGACGCTCGTCGAGGCGCTGGAGCTTGCCACCCTGCGTTCTTCCCAGACCACGGGCTTCCGCCTGCCGGTGCAGCGCGTCAGTCGTCCGGGCGAGAGCTTTCGCGGCTATCAGGGTACGGTCGCCGGTGGCGCGGTGAAGCCGGGCGACGGCGTGATGATCCTGCCGTCCGGTCAGATCGCCAACGTCAAGCAGATCGTCACCTTCGACCTCGTGCGCAACGCGGCGGTCGCGGGCGATGCCGTGACACTGGTGCTCGACCGGCAGGTGGACGTGTCGCGCGGCGACATGATCGTCTCGCTCGACGGCCAGCCGCAGTCGGGCCTGTCCTTCGACGCGCATCTCGTCGCGCTGCAGCCGGACGGCATCCAGCCGGGCAAGCGCTACTGGCTGAAGTCGGGCTCGCGCCGTCAGCGCGTGCAGGTCAATCCGGTCTCCCAGCTCGACCTGAAGTCGGGCAAGTGGAACCCGGCCGAGGCCCTTGCCATGAACGCCATCGGCAAGGTGCACCTGGCCTTCGACGAGGCGGCGATCTTCGACCCCTATGAGCAGAACCGCTCGACGGGCGCCTTCATCCTGATCGATCCGGACACCAATAACACGGTGGCCGGCGGCATGATCACCGCCAAGCGGGCCGATCTCGGCGGGCTGAACGCCAATGACGGCCGGGTGATCCTGTCGCTGCCGGCCGATCTCGCCGAACAGATCATGGCGACCGAACTGCTCGCCAGCCGCCGCGACGAGGTGGAAACCCGCCGCGTGACCAATGCGGCCGCCCGCGACCTGTTCGACGGCATCGACGGCTGACCCCTCTCTCCCAGGACGCCAAGCGTCCCGCATGCCCGCTCCCTCACCCGGAGCGGGCCTTTTTTCGTCCGGATGGGAAGAGAATCAGGCCTTATCGTCGCGGCGAACCGGAGCGCCGCGGGCGATATTCATCTCCTCGCGCGTCACCTGTCCATTGGCGTCGAGGATGGCGCGCCAGATGCGATTGCCGATCCGCAGGCTCAAACGGCTCGTCCCGACATCCTCGCCCTCGCCCACTTCGACCGTGCTCTTGACCAGGCCTTGCTCCTGGTGGCGACGGAATTCCGCCGCCGACAAGCCGAAGCGCTGAGCGAGTTCGGCCGGATCGAGGATGAAGTCACCATTGCTGTCGCGTTCGATCTGCATGACAATCCCCCTTGTGCAAAGACCTACAATATGGACGCGAATCCGATCGGACGGTAGGGTTAAACGCGACACCTTCACTGGGGAAAATTCCAGGCCGTGAAGGTTTGCGCAAGGAGGCGGTATGTCCAACGAGCCGAACAGCAACGCCACGACCCCCGAATTTGCTTTACCCGCCTGCTTCATGCACGAGGTCGATCCTGGCTATATGGGACTTTCGGCAAGCAACGACCGGCCGACCGACACCGCCAAGTGGCGCGCGGCGGAACGCCAGCGCCTGATTGCGGAACGCCTGGCGCTTTCCCAGGACGAGCGGCAAAGCGCTTCCGGCCTGATCGCCAAGGGTCTCGACCAACTCGTACCGGATGTCTCGGGAAAAGCGATCAGCCTGTACTGGCCGTTTCGCGGGGAGCCTGACCTGCGCGAATGGATGGCGGATGTAACACCGCGAGGGGGAACCTGCCTGCTTCCGCTCGTGGCCGGCAAAGGGCAACCGCTGGTCTTTCGCGCATGGAAAGCAGGCGACAAGCTTGAACGCGGCGTCTGGAACATTCCCTATCCGGCGGAAGGTCCCGAGATCATCCCCGACATTGTAATCGCACCACTGGTCGGCTTCGATCCGGCCTTTTACCGGCTGGGCTATGGCGGCGGCTATTACGACCGCACGCTCGCCGCCCACCCCGGAACGCCGCTCGTCATCGGGGTCGGCTACCAGCAGCAGGCAATTGCGACCATCCACCCGCAAGCCCACGACATTCCCATGCAGGCCATCGTGACGGAACGGGAGATCCGGACAAGAGCCTCCCCCGCCGGCTGACGGCGCCGCAAGAAAAATCCTGCCGCCGTGTCACAGACGGCCAGGCTCGATCGTCATGGGGGCGTAACTCCCAAACAGGATGATGGAGGCCCTCATGACCAATAGCAAAGCAGTCCGATACGAAGTCGAGATTCCCGACTTGCTCAGCGCGATCCTCGGCGTTCATACCGTGATAGACGGGACGGTGCCTGCGGCGTGAGGGGATGAGCAGTCAAGAAAAAAGCCCGCAAAAGCGGGCTTTTCTGGCTGGTCGGAGTGGAGTGATTCGAACACTCGACCCCCACGTCCCGAACGTGGTGCGCTACCAGGCTGCGCTACACTCCGTGCCAGCGGCGCCTCTATAGACCAGCGTTTTTTCCTGCACAAGCGGTGATTTCGAGATTTGCGTCAGAAAGACGAAAAATTCTCTGCAGCCGCGGGTTTTCTGGCGCCGGCAGCGTCCCGCAAAGCCCACAATTCCGCTCGAGCCGTGGCAGGCTGGCATCATCGAGAAAAAACATGCGGTATTCCCTGAGGACATGATTTCCTCGCCGCACGTTTGACGATAAAGCCTGAAACGGGAAACGTTGGCGATGGGCGGAGAATCAGGGTTCACCGGGACCACGTTTCGCCAATACGAGGTCAAGGGACAGAGAGATGAATTTCCGCGTGATCACCATGGCCGGCCTTGCGCTGGCACTTGCCGGATGCACCACAACGGGTGTCGCCAAGAACCCGATCGAAGCGCGCTGGAACGGCAAGCAGGCCGGCGCCTTCTTCGCAAGGTTCGGCCCGCCCGTGACCGATACCCAAGCCGGCGGTGCGACGCTTTACACCTGGCGCGGCGGATACAAGACCCGCGCCGTCCCTGCCGTCTACGAGGATCTCGGCAATGGCAAGAAGGGCAAGCTTCTGAAGCCGGCGCGTTCCGAATACCTGCGCTGCGAGGTCCATCTGACGGTCTCGCCCGACTACGTGATCCGCGGCGTCCGCACCGTGGTCGACAAACGCANNCACCGACGGCAAAAGCTATTGCGAGGAATTCCTCGCCGGCGAATGATCGATCGCCCCCTCTTTCCTTATACTCTTTCTGGCGTGACCGCAGGACAGAGCAGCAGATCGGCGAGATGCTTGCTGCGGAAACGGCGATTACGGGGCCTGGATTTCCAGATGTTCCTGCGTCTGTGGTGCTTTTAGCGGCGTCGTTTCGACATCCAGGTCCGAGGCGGCCATCTTGCCCACACCGGTTTCGATGGCATCCTGCAGATCCATGGTGAATTGAGACGGCAACGCGATCCGCGTGCCGATGGCCAGGAGCCCGTCGCCACCTCGATGGTGCGCTCCGCCATGGTATCGACGAGACGGTTTATCCCATCTATCCGGCGTCCGTCGGCCTGCGCGCGTCATGGACGCCGCCGTTCTCTCGGTTGAACTTCTGCGGAGGGCGCCGTGGATGACGCCCTCCCAGAAGCAACAGAAAACCAACACGCCTCACAAACGCACTACCTACTGGAAGCAAGGTCGTTATACACGCGTTAGGGTTAACACTTGCCTTACAGGCCCCGAATTTTATGATTAATAATCAGTATATTACACGGAAGGAACGAAATCGGCCGCGACAGGGCGAAAGGCCGCCTGCGGCGCCCACCTCCGCATGCAGCTTGCGGGATTGACGCCCCCCCTTGACGATGTTCCCGCTTTGTTTCATTTGATCTCCATGGCCGTCAGCATCGACACCCTTGGCAAGGCAGTCCGACACCACATGCTCGTGGTGGCGACCTGCAAGCAGTGCGAGCGGCAGGCAAGGTTCCTGGCGAGCGATCTCGCCGGTCTCTATGGCCATGGCCGCGATCCGCGGACGCTGCCCTTTCGCTGCAAGGCCTGCGACCTCCGCGGCTGCCGGATCACTGTGATGGAATCACCCTTCGACCGCACGCACGAGACGATCGTCTGGCGGCCGGTGAAGGTGCGGGGTTAACGGTCGGCGGATCGATCGAAGCAGAAGACAGGAAAATGACCGTCTGCGTTTCATTCACTTCGGGTTCAGCCGCAATCCTCTTAGATCCCCCTCGCCCGATGTTGGGCGTCCAGAGGATTGTCTCCAATGCATAAGCTGAAACTCGCCCTGATCGCTTCCACGCTTGTCCTGTCCGCCGGCGCTTCCCAAGCGGAAGATCTCGTCTTCACCTTGAAGAACGGCACGAATTCCGTGCTGAACAACTTCCACGCTTCGCCGGTCGGCGTCGACAAGTGGGAAGACGACATCTTCGGCCAGGACGTGCTGGAGCCGGGCGAGAGCATGCAGATCACCATCGCCGACGGCCGCGACGTCTGCAATTACGACATGCGCTTCGAATTCCAGGGCGACGATCTCGAAACCACGACCGACACGCAGAACCTCTGCGAGATGGGCGAATATACCATTCAGGAATAGGCGGCACACCTAGCCGGATTGATTCGGCCCNNGCCGCTTCATTTCGTGATTGGGACGTCGGCGGGCCATAAAGGCGGCGCTTCACTTGCCGCCGATCGGCTTCTTGCCCCTGAGCCTGATGGCGAGACCAATACCGATCTTGCTGGTGAAGATGGTGAGGGTGAAGGCGATCGGCCAAGCCATGGCAAACTGCCAGGGCCAGACATGTAGCCATTCCGCGGTAGGGCCCAGGGCGATCAATGACATGATCCCGGACATCAAGGAGGCCATCATGAAGGTGATGAAGACTTGGGCGAGCAGCAGGGTTTTCTTGTCGAGCATAAGGGTCTCACTGTCTAAGGGTCGTGCGTGACAGGAGCCAGAAACCAGTCACGGCACCACCCTGGATTAGGGTTGGTGCCGTGGGTTCGCGAAAAGCGACTTTATCCCGCAATGCGGGGACCGGAATAACCACACCGGCCTCAAATTTTTTCGGCAAGCGCCTGAATAAAGCAGATGGCCGCGAAGTCAAGTTCGGCATCGGGAGCACTCCCTTTTGCCCTTGTCCCATCGGAAAGCGCATGGAAGATTGGGTCGACCTCAAGGAAGGACAAGCATGAAGCACATCATCACCGCCGTTTTCGTCTCTACAGCTCTCGTCTTCACCGCTCTGGCCTCGCCCGCCGCAGCGGCGCTTTCTGGCTATTACGACAGCGCGGAAAAGATCGCGACGATCCTCTCCAGCAGTGCGGTCGCGGATGCCGTCCGCCAAGCGCCGGTTGGGTCGATATCCAACACCGGCACGCGCAAGGACGGAGCCAGTGAATGGCAGGTCCGCACCCAGGAATGCGATCTCACGGTCTATCTGATCCCGGTCTTGCCCGAAGGACCGGGCAAGACGACGTATCTTCTGGAAGCTCCGGGAGGGTGCGAGTGAGAGGGAACGGCGCAACGTGGCCGGAAGATGCAGTCTGCGCCGATTTGACAAGAAAGAATAGCAAACCATATATATTTACTGCGCAGCACAATCTTGTAACGGCGCGATGACGAAACGATATAATCGCGATGCAACTGACACGCTTTTCAGACTATGGCCTGCGGCTGATGATGATGGCCGCTGCCAACAGCGGGCGGCGCATCACGATCGAAGAGACCGCAAAGGCCTATGACATTTCGCGCGCCCACCTGATGAAGGTGGCGCAATTGCTGGTGCGCGAGGGCTTTCTCAAGGCGACGCGCGGACGTAGCGGCGGTCTCACCCTGGCGCGTCCGCCGGAAACCATCACCATCGGCGCCCTCGTGCGCGCCACGGAAACCGATTTTGCCATCGTCGAATGCATGGGACCGGGCAACCAATGCCGCATCACAGCGGGTTGCCGGCTGCGCGGCGTGCTTGGCAAGGCGCTCGGCGCCTTCCTGGAGGTTCTCGATGGCCATACGCTGGCGGAACTTGCCCTGAGGCCAGAGGATTTCGGCTTCCCCAAGGTGGCATAACGCTCCGCTCGGAAGGGGCGCTTCCTCGACGGACAGCCGATCGCAGCAGTGCCAAGGCCTGATCCTGGAACCGCGACTCACTCCCTGACGGCATGCAGGCAGGCAATCAGTTCCCCCGCGCTAGCCTGGGCCCGCAGCCGGGAATCCTCGTCCTTTTCCCGTTCGGCCAGATCAAGATAACAGTCGAGCAGCAGTTCGCACAGCGACAGGAGGCGCGCCTCCACCCCTTCCGGCACGGCGTCCAGCACAGGCGAGCTACCAAAAGGCTGGACAA
>DBUL01000137.1:16276-16534 GCA_002307905.1 Rhizobiaceae bacterium UBA1291 | reverse complement strand
TCCCTGCTCCCGGCGGTCCGAGCAATATCAGTCTCATTATTTCCTCTTACCCCTCGAATATTTGATTTCGTGAGCAACCCTTCGCACTGAGAAGGTTGGCTCTGCTGAAGGCCTCGTAAACCAAAATAAAGAAGGCCTTGAATTTTGGATTCGCGGCGAAGCCTTCCGCTGCAGGAGCCAGCAATCTCCCCCAAAACGCAGCCCGGATCCGGCGGCACGTAAAAACGTCAATCCAAAATTCTCCGGTTCAAGCCGTGG
>DBUL01000137.1:292-16268 GCA_002307905.1 Rhizobiaceae bacterium UBA1291 | reverse complement strand
AGGAAGTGCTTTATGAGCACCTTCCGCGTGAGCGGGGCATCGTGCCGGGGCCTTGCGCCTACACGGTCAGCGGCAACGTCCGTGGCATCGAGCAAGCACGACGGTGTATGCGTCCAGGAACAACTCGACGAAAGCGCCTCGACCCGCCGCCGCGACGTGACCCACCTTGTGATAGCGCGTCGATGTCAGCTTATGCTTGAAACGAGCAATGATGGGCCGGTCCGCCGAAATCGGGATATTCATGGGTTTCGGTCGGGCGCACGAAAGGAAAAAACAGAGTCAGCCCAGCCATCCTCCCTTGAATCCTGCACGCTGGAGACCTCGTCGAACGTATGGGCAGGACCGCATCAACTCCCATACCAGGCCGCTCCTTTCGTTCTCGATCATCAGGATGACAGGCCCTTCGTTGAGCCCGAAGTACCATGGCGAAACCCAAAAGCCCAAGGCATTGTCGGTAGATCCGGGGTAGGTAGGATTGAAAGCGGCCTTGAACCCGTAAGCGTTGGCAGCCTTCAGTTTGGCTTGATGGATACAGAACGCGATTGTAGGCCGAACGATTTCTGGAGCGAACGGCAGGGAAGCGGCGACGGCCCAAGGGGCTAGGGTGCCATCGTCCGGACCGTAGGGAACTCCCCGCGCAACATAGTCTTCGAACCGACGCTCGATCCCATCTAGTTCGAGGGTGGAGGGGCCAGGACCTTCGCTCGCCGTGATGCCCCAGCAATGTTCCCCGTAGCCATCGAAACCGCGCGGGTTCTCGATCGCGTAGCGCTGCTGCACGTAGGTGGCCCGACGGCTGTTCTCGAAGTAATCGATTCCCTTGCCGCGCATGAAGGAATCCTGGAGGCCGCGGAGGTCAATCCAAACATGGGAGAGCTGATGAATGAACAGGGGGCCCGCATAGAGGTAATCGTAGCCGTAGCAATGCTCCCATCGGAATGTAGAGGTCCAGGCTTCGTAGCTGCTTCTGGGTAGGGCATGAGTAGGCGAGGCGAGGCCCAAGACATATAGCAGGAGGGCCTCGTCGTATCCTTCCCATCGATGCTTCAGGAAGCCGCCCTCGGGAGTCCAGCCGTGGGTGACGGTTTCTCCTCCGTCTAGTGCCCAGATCCAGTCGGCTCGGCGGTAAAGCTCGATTGCGAGGGTGCGNNCGTATCTCGGCTTCCGCTCGCGTATCGGCGTTGAAGAACGCTGCTGCTGTCAACCCTCCGGCCAGTAGGAACGTGCTGTCGATCGTCGAAAGCTCGCAACGCCAGGCCCGCCGGCCGGTTTCCATGTCCAGGAAGTGATAATAGAAGCCGCGGTGCCCGGTGGCGTCGGGCTCCGGCCCATGTGGGCTTTCCCAGAAGAAGCGAAGGGTAGCCAGCGTGCGCTCCGCAGCCGCCCCGCGGCTCATGTACCCGTTCTTCACGCCGACCGGATAACATGCAAGCGCAAGTCCCGTAGCCGCGATGCTTGCCGGCCAGTTCTCTTCGGTTTTATCGCGAACTAGCCCGTTGGCCGGGTTGGCTTCCCGAACGAAGTAGTCGAAAGTCTCCCGCTGCAGTGTCGCGAGATCGTCGTCGGAGGCAGGCGTACTCACGACGAACCAGACCGAATGTGCTTCAGGGAAGGGCCTCGCATCAGCAGAGCCTCAGTTGGATCGCGCAGGGGGGTCAACGGCAACCCCCTCGCGCTGTCGACAGCCCCTGGCCGCATCACATTCGCCATACGACCTGACAAACTCCCCTGAACCTCTTCCACTCTAGTTTTTGGCTCGACACGCGGGCGGCGCGACGTAGAAGAACGATGGAATCCGGCGTGCTAGCTCCCGATCATGACGACTATCCTTGACATACATCAAATCCATGGACTGGCCATGCCATATTCGGTATGGGGAGGCGTATGGAGCGTAGCATTACATTTGCATTTTTGATTTGAGATGAGCTCGCTGAGCTACGGCCTGATGAGCGCGTCGCCACAGCGACCATGCGATGACATGGGCGGGGTGGATATGCCGTCGTGCAAGGCGGGTGGCGATGCGGCGGATTCCTGAACCGACCAGCGGATGAGCGGCGGGTTCCCGATCCTGTCCGGCGCGTCGTTTTGGGAGCGCGGCATTGGCCTCATGGCGGATGGTGGCCATCATGGCGAAGGCGAGCATGACGAGCGAAACGTGGCGATGCCAGCCGTGCCAGGATCGGCTCTCGTTGTGGTCGAGACCGAGTTCGTTCTTGAAGAAAAAGGACTTGACCTTCCACCCGCTGGAAGGGGTAGGGATTGAAATAGCGGGGCCGGACGAGATCTGGCCGGGCCCTGCCTGCTGTCGCAAAGAATTCATTGGATGCGACACCGATGGCACCGAGGCGTTGCATGACACACGTTCATCACAAAGAGCACATCGCTGAATCAGCGGGGCAGCAGCATCCAGCAGGCCACGGCAAGTCCGCTCGCGGCGACGCCGGAAACTCCAGCCATTCAGGGCACGATCACGGCGAGATGGTGGCCGACTATCGGCGAAGGTTCTGGATATCGCTCGTCCTGACCCCGCCGGTCCTGCTGCTGTCTCCGATGATCCAACACTGGTTTGGCATCCAGGGCAGCCTGGATTTCCCCGGAAGCGAGTTTCTGCTGTTCGCCCTTTCGACCGTCGCGTACGTCTATGGCGGCTGGCCTTTCCTGACGGGTTTCACGTCCGAGCTACGCGCAGGCAAGCCCGGCATGATGACGCTGATCGCGCTCGCGATCTCCGTCGCATACGTCTACTCCGCCGCCGTCACCTTCGGTCTCCCGGGCACGTCCTTTTATTGGGAGCTGGTGACGCTGATCGTCATCATGCTTCTCGGGCATTGGCTCGAGATGCGCTCGGTTATGGGCGCTTCCCGCGCACTCGAAGAGCTCGTCCGCCTGCTGCCGGACACGGCGGCGCGGCTGGACGCGTCCGGTGCTGTCACCGAGGTCCCCATCTCCGACCTCGTTCCCGGGGACCGGGTCCTCATCCGCCCTGGCGCCAAGGTCCCCGTCGACGGCGCTATCGTGGAAGGCAGGTCCTCTTTCAACGAGGCGATGCTGACAGGGGAATCGCGCCCGGTGTCGAAGGAAACGGGTGACAGCGGGATCGGCGGCGCCATCAACGGCGCGAACGTCGTCACGATCGAGGTCACGGCGACGGGCGACAAGACGTACCTGGGACAGGTCATCAACCTCGTCAGGGAGGCGCAGGCGACGCGGTCCCGCACCCAGGACGTGGCGAACCGGGCAGCGGGCTGGCTCACCTACATCGCCCTTGCAGTTGGTTTCGGATCACTCGCCTATTGGGTCTTCGCAGGCGAGAGCTGGCAATTCGCCATCGAGCGCATGGTCACGGTGATGGTCATCGCCTGTCCCCATGCGCTGGGCCTGGCAGTGCCGCTGGTCGTGGCCGTGAGCACGTCCCTGAGCGCTGGCAGCGGGCTGCTTATCCGCGACCGCGCCGCCTTCGAGCGCGCGCGCAATCTGGATGCGGTCGTCTTCGACAAGACCGGGACGCTGACGGAGGGGCTGTTCGGCGTAAGCGACACCGTTCTTCTCGCGGGTGGGAGCGAAGAGGAGGAACTGCGGTTTGCCGCTTCCGTCGAGAGCCATTCCGAACATCCGATCGCCCAAGGAATCGTGGCAGCCGCAAAGGAGAGGGGCATCGACTTTCCCGCTCCCGGCAATGTCCGAAACCTCACGGGTGAGGGCATCGTCGCAGAGGTCGAGGGACAGGACATCCGGATCGTCAGTCCTGGCCATCTCGCCAGACAGGGCAACCCGGTCCCGGGTAGCCGACTCGGCGAACTCGAAGCAGAAGGCAAGACCGTCGTCGTCCTCGTCCGGAACGGTGTGCCCCGCGCCCTGTTCGCGCTTGCTGACATCGTGAGGCCGGAGTCCCGGGAAGCCATCGCAGAACTGAAGGCGCTGGGCATCAGTTCCATCATGCTTACAGGAGACGCCAAGGGCGTGGCGGCGTCCGTCTCCCGCGAACTGGGTATCGAAGAGTACTTCGCCGAGGTGCTTCCCGACGAGAAGTCGGCCAAGATCAAGGAGCTACAGTCCCGCGGCCTCCAGGTGGCCATGGTCGGAGACGGCGTGAATGACGCCCCGGCGTTGGTGCAGGCCGACCTGGGTGTCGCGATCGGCGCGGGAACCGACGTGGCCGTCGAATCCGCCGACGTGGTCCTGGTCAGAAGCGACCCCCGGGACGTGGCAGCAATCCTTGGCCTTTCCCGCGCGACCTACAGGAAGATGGTGCAGAACCTGATCTGGGCGACCGGGTACAACGCAATCGCAATCCCGATGGCCGCCGGCATCACTTTCGGGACGGGCTTCCTGATGACCCCGGCAGTCGGTGCGGTCTTCATGTCCGCAAGCACCATCATCGTCGCCCTCAATGCCCAGTTGCTCAGGCTGTACCGGAAGATGACATGACACGAACGACGAAACCGGAAACCGCTTCGTCTTTGATCCAGGACAAACAGCGTTGCGGCGGCGCGGTCTATCTTTGATAGTCGAGGACATTAGAAGGACGAGCAGGTTGCGACTGAACCTGACCAGTACGAAAAGGAAAGCGAATGCGCCGGCCCCCGCCGCGCGCCTTGTCGCTCTCCTGCTTGCCGTTCTGGTCGCCTTCTCGCTCTCCACCTTCGGCGGCGGGCACGCCCATGCAACGGGCGGGGAGGCACACGTCGCCATCGGCAACCCGGACGTCGCCGCTGCAGGCCCGCACGGGCATCAGGGGCACGCGCACGCTGTCCCATGCGACGACAGCGGCGCGGATCAGGGCGATGCGGACGACTGCTGCATGTCGGCTACCTCGTGCGCGGTTTGCGTTCCCGTTCCCTCGGCAGGACTGACGTTGGCCACGCAAGCTGCGCCGGCGGCCCTTGTGCCTCCTTCGACGTCGCTCCCGCGTGACCCGTCGACCCTGTCGCGCCCTCCCAAGCTCTCCGTGACCGCCTGAGCGCACGCGCCCGCGGGTTCCGTGCGCTCCCTGAACGGAGTCACGAACAATGAGAGTTTTTCACCATGAACATGTTTACAGCAATACACGCCTCGATCTCGCGGCGAGCCGCGCTGGCCGCACTTGCGATGGCGTCCGCGCTCGCGCTCCTCATGCCCTTCGCGGGACATGCGGGGGCCGAGGCAGCTTCCTCCGGCTTTGTATACACCGCCGACGAGTACGGTAACTCTGTCAGCCGGATCGACCTTGCCTCGGGCAGGGTCGAGATCGTTCCGGTCACGGTCACGCCGCACAACGTCCAGTTCGTTCCAGGGACGGGCCGCGTTCTCGCGGTCGGCAGCCCTTTGCAGGTGGGTGCCGGCCATGGGCACGCCGAAGCCGAGGACAGCCATGGCAGCACCTCGCAGGGCGGCGGATACGGGGGCTCGGAGGCGGGCGGAGCGCTGATCGTCCTTGATCCGGCCGGCCTCGCATCGGGTCCCGCATCCACCATCGAGGTGGGAACCCATCCTGCCCACGTGATCGCAGACCCTTCGGGCAAGCGCGCCTTCGTCACTAATGCGGGCGATGATACGGTGTCGGTCATCGACCTCGCCAAAGGCGAGGCCGTGCGGGAGATCGGCACCGGGGACTATCCGCACGGACTTCGGATGAGCCCCGCCGGCAGCGCCATCTACGTCGCCAACGTCGAGGATGGAACGGTATCCGTCATCGACACGGCCTCGCTGGAGGAGACGGACAGGATCGAGGTCGGCAAGGCCCCGGTGCAGGTTGGCTTCACGCCAGACGGGAAGCGGGTCTACGTCTCGCTGAGGGACGAGAACAAGGTGGCGGTCATCGACACAGCGACGCGGCAGGTCACCGCCCGCATCGACGTGGGGCGGTCTCCCATCCAGATGCATGCGACCCCTGACGGACGGTTCGTCTACGTGGCGAACCAGGGAACGGAGGCCGAGCCGGACGACACGGTGTCAGTGATCGACGTGGCGAGCGGAACGGTCGTCAAGACGATCACCACTGGCAAGGGAGCGCACGGCGTGACCGTCAGCGACGACGGCGCCCATGTGTTCGTCACCAACATCGTCGACGGCACCGTCTCCGAGATCTCCGTGGCTACGCAGTCCGTGGTTCGCACCCACGAGGTGGGCGAGGGTCCCAACGGGATCACCTTCCAGGCGCTATGAACACGTACCCGGGCGGCGATCCCGCCGCCCGGGTCTCTCATTTCAAAGGACAAAGCCATGACAAAGATCCTCAAGACCGCATTCGCCGCAGCCATGCTGCTTTCCGCCTCTCCGGCGCTCGCCGAGGACGCCCACCATCCGGCTCCGGCCGAAACCACGGCTCCGGCTCCGGGTGAACCGGCTCCCCACCCGTCCGCTCCCGCACCGGGGGGAGCCGAGATGCCGGGCGGCATGATGGGCGGCGACATGATGAAGATGATGCAGGAGATGATGGGCCGCCACGCCGGGATGATGCGGGGCATGATGGCCGACGGGGCGGGGATGCAGGACGGCATGATGGGGAAGATGATGGCGCCCGAGCATGTCGAGGGGCGGATCGCGTTCCTGCGGACGGAACTCAAGGTGACGGACGCCCAGCAGCCCCTTTGGGAGGCCGTGGCCGCCGCTCTGCGGGAGAACGCGCGCGGGTCCACGGGCATGATGCAGCAGGAGCAGGATGCCCAAGGACTGCCCAACTCGCTCGAGAGGCGGGAGAAGCTGCTTTCGGCCCGTCTCGATGCCGTACGGCAACTGAGGGCAGCGGTGGAGCCGTTCTACGCTTCGCTCGACGAAGTCCAGAAGGCTGCGGCCGACAACCTGCTGATGCCGATGGGAATGATGTGACCGTCAGACCGGGCGCTCAGCAAGGCGCGCGCTAGCTGTCGCCGAAACCATGCACGATTTTCCAATCACCGCGAACAAGGAAGCGAACCTCGAATGAACACCTACAGCAGATCCCTCTTCGCCGCGCTGGCGGCGCTCGTTGCGTCTACTGCGGTCTCTATGGCCGCGGCCGAGATGACCGTTTACAAGACACCTTGGTGCGGCTGCTGCCATGCCTGGGCGGAGGCGGTTGAGAAGGCCGGATACAAGGTGTCCACGGTCGACCTCGAAGACCTTTCGGCCATCAGGAAGCAGGCCGGGGTGCCAGCAGAGATGGAAGGCTGCCACATAGCTGCCGTGGACGGCTATTTCCTCGAAGGCCACGTTCCGCTAGAAGCGATCGGGAAGCTGCTCTCCGAGGGGCCCGAGGTCGCGGGCCTGGCGGTTCCCGGAATGCCGCAGGGGTCGCTCGGCATGGGGGAGGATCCTGTAGCCAGCTACGAGGTCTATGCCGTTCCACGCGACGCCTCCGAGGCGCCGTCGGTATTCTACAAGGCGGGCACCCAGAAGTAGGCGGCTGGAGACGATCGATGCCACCGCGCCCCTGACTTGACTGGAAAGAAGCATGGTCTATCGAAGTGAAACTCCGCAGCCAAGTCCCGGCTCAGGCTTGCCGGGCCTGCAGCTAGACGTCGAGTTGCTGAACACCAGCTGCTTCTGCATCAGTCTGGACCGTGCAGAACTCAACCGGGCATTTCTGGCGAATCCGGAATCACCCGCTATCCTTCCGGCCATGGGTGACAGATATGCCCATATGTTCGCTACACTTCCCGTTTTTGTATCGCGCCAGCGCCTCGAGAGGATGGCAGAAATCGTCAGGGCTGCCGAGGCGGTCATAGCGTTGCCCGCCTATCGTGATCTCGTCCTCCAGGGGATGCCCGACATAGCGCGGTTCGAACCCCGGGCGCGGGGCGTGTTCATGAGCTTCGACTTCCACCTGGCATCCGACGAGCCCAAGCTCATCGAGATCAATACCAATGCAGGCGGCGCCCTCCTCAACCTTTCGCTGGCGCGCGCCCAACGGGCATGCTGTGAGGCAGTCAAGTCCATGGTGCCGGGGGCGGACACGCTCGATGCCCTGGAAGAGGCCTTCTTCGACATGTTCCTCGCCGAATGGCGTCTCGAACGTGGGCAACAGCCTTTGCATCGCATTGCCATCGTCGACGAGCGTCCGGAGGAGCAGTATCTCTACCCTGAGTTTCTGTTGTTCAAGCGCCTCTTCGAGCATCACGGGATCGATGCAGTCATAGCGGATCCCTCGGCATTGCAGTTGCGCGACGGCAGCCTCTGGCATGATCAGGGTCTTATAGATCTTGTGTACAATCGGCTCACCGATTTCACGCTGCAAGAGCCAGCTCATCAAGTTCTTCGCGAAGCCTATCTCGAACGTGCGGTGGTGCTGACGCCGCACCCCTTCGCGCATGCCTTGTATGCCAACAAACGAAATCTGGCGGTGCTCAGCGATCGCCCCGGGCTGCTCGCACTCGGGGTGCCCGACGAGATTTCAGGTACGCTGGCGACAGGTGTTCCGAAAACCGAACTCGTCGACGCGGACAATGCAGAGTCTCTCTGGGCGCGGCGCCGAAAATTGTTCTTCAAGCCCGCCTCCGGATTTGGAAGCAGGGCAGCCTACCGCGGCGACAAGCTGACGAGGCGCGTCTGGAGCGAGATCCTTGCCGGGGACTACGTCGCACAGGAACTTGTGTCTCCCGGCGAGCGGCTGGTCGGCGAACCTGGTCCGGCGCGGGCCTTGAAGTTCGACGTCCGCAACTACGTCTACGCGGGCCAAGTGCAGTTCGTCACCGCACGTCTGTACCAAGGGCAGACAACGAACGCACGAACGCCAGGCGGCGGCTTCGCCCCCGTGTTCACGACCGCAACGGCGGATCTCACCGGTTGCGTCCACGGGAGGGATTGTCCTTGACAGTCGATCTCGGGCGCCGCGCCGATGATGGTGCCAGAACCTCAGCTAGCTGTAATGCTGCAGCAATGTTCACCGTGCAATTGAGGACCCCGGCCAGGCGGAACCCTATCGTGTTCGTAACTCAAGCTGAACGATCAGATACCGAGACAATTATTGAGAAGGAGTACTGGCATGCCCCCCCAGCCAAAGGTTCCCGCCGCAACGGCGCTCTCCCAAGAAGAGCTTCATGGCATGGACGCCTACTGGCGTGCCTCGAACTATCTCACCGTCGGGCAGATCTACCTGCTCGACAACCCGCTCCTGCGCGAGCCGCTCAAGCTGGAGCACGTGAAGCCGCGGCTCCTCGGGCACTGGGGGACATCGCCGGGACTGAATTTCATTTACGCCCACCTCAACAGGGTGATCAGGCTCCGGGACGCGAACGTGATCTACGTCTGCGGGCCGGGTCACGNNAATGGTCGCCAACACCTATCTCGAAGGCACCTACAGCGAACTCAACCCTGATGTCTCTCTGGACGAGGCAGGCCTGCAGAAGCTGTTCCGCCAATTCTCGTTCCCGGGCGGAATTCCAAGTCACGCCGCGCCAGAAGTGCCGGGTTCCATCAACGAAGGCGGGGAGCTTGGCTATGCGCTTTCCCATGCCTATGGGGCTGCCTTCGACAATCCGGACCTGGTCGTCGCCTGCGTGATCGGAGACGGCGAAGCCGAGACGGGGCCGCTCGCGGCCGCCTGGCACTCGAACAAGTTCCTGAACCCCGCGCATGACGGCGCCGTTCTCCCTATCCTTCACCTCAACGGGTACAAGATCGCCAGTCCGACCGTGCTGGCCCGTATCCCGCCGGAGGAACTGCGCTCGCTCCTGGTGGGCTACGGCCACGAACCGCTCTTCGTGGAAGGGGACGATCCGTCCGAAATGCACGAGCGGATGGCTTCGGTGCTGGACGAGGCTTTCAGGAACATCCGCGAGATCCAGGAAGATGCCCGTGCAGGAAATGGAAGGAAAGAACGCCCCCGCTGGCCGATGATCGTGCTGCGGAGCCCTAAGGGCTGGACCGGGCCGAAGGAGGTCGACGGCCTCAAGACCGAGGGTTTCTGGCGTTCCCATCAAGTGCCGCTTTCGGGCCTCGCCGAGAACGCGGAGCACCTCAGGATGCTTGAGGATTGGCTTCGGAGCTATCGCCCCGAGGAGCTGTTCGGAGAGGACGGCAGCCCGGCCCCGGAGGTCCTCTCCGCCACGCCAGCGGGGACCCGGCGCATGAGCGCCAATCCCCATGCGAACGGTGGGACGCTCCGCAAGACTCTGGACATGCCAGGACTGGCTCCGCATGCCGTCGAGGTCAGCCGGCCCGGCGAGGGGAAGGCAGAGGCCACGAGGGCGATGGGGGGCTTCCTGCGCGAAGTGATGAGGGCGAATGAAGCCCAGCGCAACTTCCGCATCGTCGGCCCCGACGAGACAGCCTCCAATAGGCTCCAGGACGTCTTCAAGGTGACGGGGCGCGCCTGGATGGAACAGATCCTACCGGAAGATACCGATCTTGGCCCCGAAGGCCGGGTACTGGAAATCCTTTCCGAGCATACTTGCCAGGGATGGCTGGAGGGCTACCTGCTGACCGGGCGCCACGGGCTGTTTTCCTGCTACGAGGCCTTCATCCACATCGTGGACTCCATGTTCAACCAGCATGCAAAATGGCTGGACGCGAGCCGGGACATCCCTTGGCGGCGGCCAATCTCCTCCCTCAACTACCTGCTGACGAGCCATGTCTGGCAGCAGGACCACAACGGCTTCAGCCACCAGGATCCGGGGTTCGTCGACGTCGCCCTGAACAAGAAGGCGGACATCGTGCGCGTCTACCTCCCTCCGGATGCGAATACGCTGCTCTGCGTCACCGACCATGTGCTGAGGACCTGGGACCGCATCAACATCATCGTGGCGGGCAAGGCGCCTTCGTGGCAGTGGTTGTCCCTCGACCAGGCAAGGGCCCATTGCGATGCTGGCATCGGCATCTGGGACTGGGCTTCGGGCAAGGGCTCCGGTGACCCCGACGTGGTGATGGCTTGCGCCGGGGATGTGCCCACGGTGGAGGCGCTCGCCGCCGTCCAGATCCTGAGGGAGCACATGCCCGACCTAAACGTACGGGTCGTCAACGTGGTCGACCTGATGACCTTGCAGCCGCGCGAGGTTCACCCCCACGGCCTCACCGACCGCGAGTTCGATGCGCTGTTCACGACGGACAAGCCCGTGATCTTCGCCTATCATGGCTATCCCTGGACGATACACAGGCTGACGTATCGCAGGACCAACCACGCCAACTTCCACGTCCGGGGCTTCAACGAGGAAGGCACGACGACCACGCCCTTCGACATGACGGTGCTTAACGGGCTGGACCGCTATCACTTGGTACAGAGCGTGGTGGAGAGGACGCCCGCCGCCCGTGCGAGCGGCGAGAGCCTGAGGCAGATGATGCAGGAGAGGCTCCTCCAGCATCACGACTACATCAGGGCCCACGGCCAGGACATGCCTGAGGTCCGCGACTGGCAATGGACGGGCGACTAGAGGCCCACGGGAGGTTTTAGGATTGGCGCCAGTGATCCTCGCCCTGAACGCTGGCTCGTCCAGCCTGAAGTTCGCCCTCTACGAAAGGCGAGCGAGCCTGCCCCTCGTCCTGAAAGGCAGCGTTGCATCCATCCATTCCAATCCCCGCCTCCGGGTTTCCAGGGCCGGGGAGCCTGCACGGCAACGCGACCTTTCCGCCGGACCGCTGAACATCGGAACGGCTGTGGAGATCGTCGCCGACGAAATCCGCTCCATGGTCGGTGTCTCCCGGCTGGAAGCAGTAGGCCATCGGATCGTCCACGGGGGGCGGACGTTCAGGTCTCCTGCATTCCTCGACGATGACGTTGTCGAGGAGCTGCGTCGGCTGGTTCCGCTGGCTCCGATCCACCAGCCGCAGAACCTGGAAATCGCAGACCGGGCAAAGAGGCTGTTCCCCGGCGCGGCGCAGGTCGGGTGCTTCGATACCGCGTTCCATGCAGCGCGGCCTGCTGTCGCCAAAGCCTACGCTCTTCCCCGCGGGCTGTCTGAAACGGGCATTCAGTCCTACGGCTTCCACGGGGTGTCTTTTGCTTACATCTCCTCCGAACTCCGGAAGTCGTACGGCCCTCCTGCGGGAGGCAGGGTGATCGTCGCCCACCTCGGAAGCGGCGCCAGCCTCTGCGCGATGCTCGATGGAAAGAGCGTGGCCACGACGATGGGCTTCTCGCCCCTCGACGGCCTGGTGATGAGCACGCGATGCGGTGCGCTCGACCCGGGCGTGGTCCTGTACCTCCTGCAGGAACGAGGCATGCGGGCGGAGGAAGTTGCCAGGCTACTCTACCATCAGTCAGGCCTTCTGGGCATCTCCGGGATCACGGGCGACATGCAGGGGCTGCTCGAATCCGACAGCCCCGAGGCGCGGGCGGCGATCGATCTTTTCGTCTACCGCGCCGGACGCGAGATCGGCTCTCTCGCCGCAGCTTTGGGCGGACTGGACATGCTGGTCTTCACGGCAGGCATCGGAGAGAATTCGCCAGCCATCCGGGACATGATCGGCAAGGCGGCCGGCTGGCTCGGGGTGCAGATAGACCCGGACCTCAACCTGCAGGACGGAATTTTGGTCAGCGCGGCGACTTCGAAAGTACGGGTCCTTGTGATCCCCACCGATGAAGAAGTGGCGGTCGCGCGCGAGGTCCTTCATCTGCTCGAGACGCGATGAAGGGGTGCCGTGACCGTAACCTGCTGACGACCAGCCAGATCGATGGAGAAAGAAAATGACTACCGGAAAGACGAGGGTGGCAGTGAATGGCTACGGCGGGATCGGCAAGCGGGTCGCGGAAGCCGTCATCCTGCAGGACGACATGGAACTCGCGGGCGTGGCCGACATAACCGCGGACTGGCGCATGCAGGTCGCGGGCGGGAAGGGCTTCCGGATATACGCTGGGCGGCCTGATGCTTCGGCCGAAATGACGGCGAGTGGCGTCGAGGTCGCGGGGAACCTGGACGAGCTTCTGGCCAATGCCGACGTCGTGGTGGACTGCACCCCGAAGAAGGTGGCCGCGGCGAATATCGAAACCTACAGGAAGATGGCGAGGAAGTTCATTCTCCAGGGAGGCGAGAAGCACGACGCGACCGGACACTCCTTCGTTGCCGAATGCTCCTATGAAAGCGCCCTCGGACGGGAAGCGACACGTGTCGTCTCGTGCAACACGACCTCCATCGTCCGGACGCTTTCCGCCTTGAAGAGGGTGGGGTTGCTGCACAAGGCGCGAGGAACGTTGCTGAGGCGCGCAACAGACCCGTGGGAGAGCCATCTTGGCGGCATCATGAACACGCTGGTGCCTGAAGCCGAGATTCCGAGCCACCAGGGGCCGGACGCGCAGACGGTGGACCCGGAACTGGACGTCGTGACGATGGCGGTAAAAGTGCCGCAGACGCTGTCTCACCTTCATTACTGGAACGTCGAACTGACCAGGGCCGCCGTCAAGGAGGAGGTGCTGGACGCGTTCCGGGCATCTTCCCGCATCGCGATGGTGCGCATCGACCGAGGCCTGGCGGCGTTGAACGCCGTCAAGGAATGGATGCTCGATATCGGCCGGCCGCACGGAGACCTGTACGAGGTCGCGATCTGGGAGGACATGCTGAAGGTAGACGGGAATGAACTCTACTACGCCTACATGGTGGACAACCAGGCGATCGTCATCCCCGAGACCATCGACGCAATCCGAGCCTTGGCAGGAACGGAGCCCGACAGCCGGGCATCGATGGCGCGTACCAACGCCGCCCTCGGGATAGGGAGGCTCTCGCGTCAGCCAACTTCGCAATGAGCGCTTCGACTGTCTCTTGTAGAGAGGCGGATAGACATAAAGGAATCCGGCAATCCGCCTAGACGCGTCATGGTCCGGAAGCGCCGATTGCGCTCTTTTGCTTCCTTCCGCACTACGTTAGGAGATATCTTACGGGGAATTGCTGGTTGTTATCCCGCCAGAGTGCGTTTCAGATGCCGCCCATACACAGATACTTCATTTCGAGATACTCCTCGATCCCGTGGCGGGATCCCTCCCGTCCGATGCCGGACTGCTTCACGCCGCCGAAAGGCGCAGCTTCCGAGGACATGCGGCCTGTGTTGATACCGACCATTCCATATTCCAAGGCCTCCGCCACACGCCACACGCGCTTCAGGTTCGACGCAAAGAAATAGGCGGCAAGCCCGTAGATCGTGTCGTTTGCCTCATGCACGATTCCGTCCGCATCCTCGAAGCGGATGATCGGGGCCAAAGGCCCGAATGTCTCCTCTTGCGCCACCGTCATCTCGCGGGAGACATCCGTGAGAACCGTCGGCTGGAAAAACGTGCCTTCCTTGCCGATGCGACCGCCGCCGCATCGAACTGTGCCGCCTTTCGCCACCGCGTCGGCGATGTGGGATTCGATCTTGTCCAAGGCATACCCGTCGATCAGCGGTCCGACGGCGACGCCTGTATCGAAGCCGTCACCGACCGCAAGACGGCGTACCCTCTCCACGAATTTATCGACGAACTCGTCATGAACGTTCGATTGGACATAGAGGCGGTTCGCGGAAACGCAGGTCTGCCCGGCATTGCGGAACTTCGCCTGGATGGCGCCGTCAACGGCCGCGTCGACATCCGCATCGTCGAAGACGATGAAGGGGGCATTGCCGCCTAGCTCAAGGCTGACCTTCTTGATCTGATCCGAGCACTGGCGCATGAGAATCCGCCCGACCTCGGTCGAGCCCGTGAAGCTTATCTTGCGGACCTTGGGGTTTGAGCAGAGCTCGCGGCCGACAGCATCGCCTTCGGAAGCATAGACCAAATTCAGGACGCCTTCAGGTAAGCCAGCCTGATCGGCAAGGGCAAACATTGCACCCGCCACGAGCGGCGTCTGTTCCGCAGGCTTGAGCACGATCGTGCAGCCGGCGGCCAGAGCCGGCGAAATCTTGCGCGCCACCATCGATGCTGGAAAATTCCATGGGGTGATCGTTCCAACGACGCCGATCGGTTGCTTGATCACCAACATGCGGCGGTCAGTCGAGGGAGCGGGGATGGTCTCGCCATAGATGCGGTTGGCCTCCTCCGCGTACCACTGCACGTATGCGGCCGCATGCGATATTTCAGACTTGGCTTCGGCAAGCGGCTTGCCCATCTCGGCTGTCAATATCGCGGCCAGGTCGTCCGCGTGCGTGACGATCAGCCGATGCCAGCGCCACAGCATGTCGCTGCGCTCGCGGGCGGTCAATGCCGCCCATCGAGGTTGCGCGGCATAGGCCCTTGTCGGATGGCACTTAACCGTGAGAATGCAGTCGCATTAATCCGTTTTGGCAGTTAACTTGCGGATTCCGAGCTGAAGCCGGCCGGCATTCCGATCAATTACCGGCCACCATTCCGATTTGAAGCCGGCCACGATTCCAATCAATTACCGGCCGTTTTTCGGCTCTAACGATACCCCTTGGGTCAGCAACTTTGGCATCAAGCCTCCCGGTACACGAGGAGATTTTGATGCCGGCGAAGAGAAGGCTGACCATGAGACAATTACGACAGATGCTCCGGCTTGCCGGAAGCGGAACAAGCAGCCGCGAGATTGCGGTGGTGCTCGGCGTTGCGCGCAGCACCGTGCAGGACAATCTGAAGCGTGCGGCGCAAGCGGGCTTGACCTGGCCCTTGCCCGGCGAGCTGACCGACGATGCGCTAGAACATCGTCTTTTCGCCCGCGCCGGGGTCAAGCAGGGTCAGCGGCGAAGGAAGGAGCCTGATTGGGCTGAGCTTTCGATCGAGCTGAAGAAGCCGGGCGTGACGCTGCTGATCCTTTGGGAGGAATACCGTAGCGACCATCCCGACGGCTACGGCTACAGCCGCTTCTGCGAGCTGTTTCGCGGCTTTGAGCAGCGGCTGTCGCCGACGATGCGCCAGGAGCACGCAGCCGGCGACAAGGCCTTCGTGGACTATTCCGGAAAGAAGGTGCCGATCGTCGATCGCAAGACCGGCGAGGTTCGCGAGGCGGAGCTGTTCGTTGGCGTGCTCGGCGCGTCGAGCTATACCTTCGCCGAAGCCACTTGGACCCAGACCTTGCCGGACTGGATCGGCTCGCATGTGCGCATGTTCGCCTTTTTCGGCGGCGTGCCCCGGCTGGTGGTGCCGGACAACCTGAAGTCCGGCGTC
>DBUL01000137.1:0-152 GCA_002307905.1 Rhizobiaceae bacterium UBA1291 | reverse complement strand
ATGTCATGCGCCGGCTCGGCGTCAGCCGCCGGCATCTCTTCGAAACGATCGAACGTCCGGCGCTCGCAAGTCTGCCCGCCGAGGACTACGAGTTCGCCGAATGGCGCTTGGCACGGGTCTCGACGGATTACCATGTCGAGTTCAAGAGCTTC
>DBUL01000224.1:80346-82389 GCA_002307905.1 Rhizobiaceae bacterium UBA1291 | reverse complement strand
GTCGCGGCAAGTTGCAAGGCATGGAGAAGCGCCAATCGCTCGGTCGCCGTTTCTATCCGGCCGATCCACTGCCTGAGATGCTTGATGTCGATTTTGGTCATTCTGCTTTCGTGTCCGCTGCGGCCATACCGAGATATCGGTACGCCAGTTTCAGATGCGCCCTGTCCACCATACGCCCGTCCACCACAGCGACGCCGGTGGCGGACATGCCAAGCGCATCTACCGTGGCCCGTGCCCAGGCGATCCGCGCGGCAGCGGGGCGGAAAGCGTCGTGAACGGCAGCGATCTGGTCGGGGTGGATGCAAAGCTTGCCCGCAAATCCCAGCGCGAACGCCTGCCCGGCCTCGGCCGCCAGAAGATCGGGGCGGCCCGGATCGGGATAGGGCGTGTCAATGGCTGCGACGCCCGCTGCCGCCGCCNNTAACGGGTTCATCTCCCTCCCGTCCCGGGCATCGCCCCCCAGATCAGCGGCTAGGTCCTCCGCGCCGAAGCAGAGCGCGGCAAGCCGCGGCGTGGCCTCGGCATAGGCCATGTCGGCCAGCGCCAGTGCCGTCTCGGTGATCAGCGGCAGGACCGAAATGCTCCGGTGCGGCAGGCCGTAGGCCGCTTCCAGCGCGTCAAGCCGGTCTGACAACCGCTGCAGGGCGCGGGGGCCATCGCATTTCGGCAGCATGATCGCATCGGGGCGCGCGGGCAGGATCGCCGCGAGGTCGGAGAGATGCCAGCCGGTGTCCTCGGCATTCACCCGGGCAACCACCGGCCCTGCCCGCTCTGCGGCCAGCGCCCTGACCACCAGCGCCCGGGCCTGGGACTTGGCGTCGGGATGCACCGAATCTTCGAGATCGAGGATCACGGCATCGGCGCCCGCCGCCAGCGCCTTCTGGATCCGCCTTTCGTTGTTGCCCGGGCAGAACAGCAGGCTGCGCAGGGGCGCACCACTTGCCAGCAGGGGACGCCGGGCAGGAGCAGAACCGGGCATCAGTGGCCACCCTGCGCCGGTCCGGCGATTTCCACGACCGCGTCAAGCGCGAAGGCACCCTGGCCTTGCGGCAGGGCAAGCACCGGATTGAGGTCAACCGACCGCAGCTCCGGCCCGGCGGCCATGGCGAAGCGCGACAGGCACGACAGCATCGCCGCGAGGGCTGCGACATCGGCCGGCGGCCTGCCCCGCGCGCCCTCAAGAATGGCCGATGCGCGGATCGACAGGATCATCTCGCGCGCGGCCGCCTCGCCGAAGGGGCACTGGCGAACCGCGACATCGTTCAGGATCTCGACGAAGATGCCGCCCAGCCCGAAGACCGCCACCGGCCCGAAGGTCGGATCGCGATTGATGCCCATGAAGCACTCGACGCCCCCGGTCATCTGCCTTGCGACGAGAATGCCGGTGATCCGCGCATCGGGAGCCCTCGCAGCCGCGGCGGCCATGATCTCGGCATGGGCACCGCGGACGGCTTCGGGATCGCGGATGTTCAGCTTGACGCCGCCGATGTCGGACTTGTGCAGGATGCCGGGCGACAGGATCTTCAGCACCACCGGATAGCCGATCTCGTTCGCGGCAACGACCGCCTCCTCGACTGTCGTCGCCGCACGTTCGGGCGCGATGGCGATCCCCACGCCAGTGAGAAGACGCTTGGCCTAGACCTCGTCCGGCGTATTGTCAGGCAGCGCGGGGACGATGAGGGGCGCCGGCGCCGCCGGGCGGGGCGAGGTAAAAACGGCGTCCAGCCCGGCCACCGCGTGCAGCGCCCTGACCGCGCGGCTGGGGTCGGCGAAGACCAGGAAACCGGCCTTCTCGTAGTCGCCCATGATCTCGTCCGGGCCGATGCCACAGATCACGATGAGGCGGTCCGGAAAGTCCTTTCTTAGAGGTGCCATGGATTTCAGGATGGTGGGGGCGAGGCTGGGGCTGCCCGCGACATAGGTCATGAAGCAGATCACCGCCCCGTAGCCGCCCCTGTCCAGCGCCGCGCGCGTGAACTGCTCGAACAGATCAGGCTGGTTCAGCGCCTGGGCGGTGCAGTCCAGCGGGTTTGTCGGGGTCGA
>DBUL01000224.1:76731-80331 GCA_002307905.1 Rhizobiaceae bacterium UBA1291 | reverse complement strand
TCTCGGCCTCGTCCGAGGCGACAATGCCCGCGCCGCCCGATACCGTGACGAAGCCAAGTGTCGCGGACCTGGGCTGTATGCGCTGGCGAGCAACATAGGCCACATCCATCAATTGTTCGCTGTCACGCACCAGGATCGCACCATGGGCGCGCAGGATCGTGTCGGCGACCAGCGCATCTCCGGTCAGCGAGGCGGTGTGCGACGCCGCGGCATGCGCGCCGATGGCGCTGCGCCCGGCCTTGAAGACGATCACGGGCTTGCGGGCGGCCCGCGCGGCCTCCAGCCCTTCGAGCAGCGATCGGGGGGAGTTGATGCCTTCGAGATATGCGCAAATCACGTCGATTTCGTCGCTTTCGGCCATCCAGCCGATGGCCTCGCCCACGGTGATGTCCGCTTCGTTTCCGGTCGCAATCAGCACCGATGCCCCAAGGCCGCGGTTGCGCGCAATCACCGCGAGATGGGCGCCGAAGGCCCCTGACTGGCTTGCAATGCCGATATTGCCGGGCAAGGGCAGTCCGCCTTCGAGCGAGGAGGAAAAGGTGCCGAAATAGCGGTGGTTCACGTTGAACACGCCCAGTGTGTTCGGCCCGAGAATCCGCATCCCGTAGCCGCGGGCGATGTCAAGGATGCGGTCCTGTTCCTGCCGGCCGGTCTCGTCGACCTCGGCAAAACCCGACGAGAACAGGGTGGCGGTCTTGCAGCCTAGCCGGCCCAGATCCTCGACGACGCCCGCGACATCGCGGGCCGCGACCGCGATCAGCGCCGCGTCGGGGGTTTCGGGCAGCGCCGAGACCGAAGGATAGCAGGGCAGACCCTGGATAGTGTCACGCGTGGGATTGACCGGCAGGATCCGGCCCTGAAACCCGGCTGCGAGCATCGTCGCGATCGGCCGCCCGCCGATGCGTGCGGGGTCCGACGAAGCCCCGATCACGGCGACGGAGCGCGGGGCGAGAAGGGCGGAAATTGCAGAATAGTCCATCATCTTGCCTTCAGAGAGTATCCCGGGATCCGAGGAATGCGGTCACTTGGGCAGACAGGGCCCCGCCGTTGCCGTGGACCAGCGCGAGATCGGCCCGCTTAAGCTGACGGGCACCCGCTTCGTCGCGGATCTGCGTGACGGCTTCGGCGATGAGGAACAGCCCGTACATTCCGGGATGAACGCAGGAGAGGCCGCCGCCATTGGTGTTGGTGGGCAGCGCGCCGCCCGGCGCGATCCGGCCCTCGCCGACGAACCGGCCTCCTTCGCCCTTCGGGCAGAACCCGAGGTCTTCTAGGAACAAGATCGTGTTGATGGTGAAGGCGTCGTAAAGCATCACCAGATCGACATCGCCATGCCTGGCCCCCGCCAAGGCAAAGGCCCTGGCACCGCTATCGGCGGCGGCGGTCGTCGTCAGGTCGGGCATGGCCACGATCGAGCGGTGCGCGCTGGCGGCGGCGCCAAGAAAATAGACCGGCTTTGCCGCCAGGTCCCTTGCCTGCCTGGCCCCCGTCAGCACGACGGCCGCCGCGCCATCTGTCACAAGGCAGCAGTCCGCAGCAGTAAGGGGGTCGCAGACCATGGGCGCGGACAACACTTCTTCCAGCGATAGCGGCCCCCTGGCGAAGGCGTCCGGATTAAGGTTCGCCCAGGCCCGGGCCGCCAAGGCCACCTCGGCGAGGTTCTCGCGCGTGGTCCCGAATTCGTGCATGTGCCGGCTGGCAGCCAGCGCATAGGCGGTCATCGGATGGCGGTAGGCATAGGGCACCTCATGCCATTGCGGTTCCGACATCGAGACGAGCCGGCCGAAGGCCGACCGCTGGTTGGAGCCATAGGCGATCAGCGCGGTCTGACAAAGCCCCGCCTCGATCGCCAGGGTTGCCTCCAGAAGATGCATCTCGAAGCTCGCGCCACCGATGTTCGTCCCGCCGAAATGGCGCGGTTGCAAGCCGAGATGTTTGGTCAGGTTCAGCGCAGCCCAGAGGTGCTGGCTGCTTGCCGCAAAGACCGCGTCGATGTCGGAAAGCGCAAGACCGGCATCGGCAACTGCGCGAAGGGATGCAATGCCCATCAGTTCGACGGCCGCAAAGCCGGGCGCATGCCCCAGTCCCGCCATGCCCAGCCCGACAATCGCGGTCTTTCCGCGTGGATGCGTCATTCGTCGTCGGTCTCCACCAGATCGAAGACCACGCGCGGGCTGGCCTGGTGGTGCTCGATCCGCGCCTGCACGGCTGCGCCGATCCGCGGGCTTTCGACCCCCGGCACGCAGGACATCATGCGCGGACCTTCCTCCAGCGTGACCAGCACCACGTTTTCCGCCGTCCCCACGCCTGCGCGTGACGGTGGAGGCGTAGATGGTTCCGCGGCCAGAGGCCTCGGCCCATTCCAGATCGCTGGCGCCCGAAGGATCGGCGATCCGGGGCCAGAACAGCCAGGCCCCGGTTGAGCGGGATCTCTGAAGCATGAACCACCCCGCGGCAAGCCATGCTTCGTAGCTGGCCTGGGGACCAAGCTGGTTTTCGGGTGAAAGCGGTCGGGCGTTCATCTCAGAGTGCCGCCTGCGTGACCAGTTTGGAGATCAGGTAGGAATTGATGGCCTCTGATCCGCCCTCGCTGCCGAAGCCGGAGTCCTTGACCCCACCCAGCGGCAGTTCCGGCAACCCCAGCAGGGTGTGGTTGATGGCCAGCATCCCGGTTTCCAGTTCGGTCTGGAGCCGCTGCGCGTTGCGGATGGACGAGGTGAACCCATAGGCGGCAAGTCCGTAGGGAAGTCGGTTCGCCTCGGCGATCGCCTCGTCGATCGTGTCGAAGCGGGACAGGATCGCGACCGGGCCGAAGGGTTCGTCGTTCTGGATGCGCGACGACAGGCTGACCCCGGTCAGGATTGTCGGGGCATGGAAGAACCCCGGCTGCTGCGCCGCGTCGCCGGTCGCAAGCACCTGCGCCCCCTCCTGGATCGCCTCCTCGATCATCCCTGCAACCGCCTTGAGCCTGCGTTCGCTGACTAGCGGCCCCATCGAGGTCTCGGGCTTCAGGCCCGACCCGACCCGGACCTTCCCGACATGCTCGGCCAGCGCCTTCGCGAAACGCTCGTAGATGCCTTTCTGCACCAGGACCCGCGTCGGCGAGATGCAGACCTGGCCGGCATTGCGGACCTTGAAGCCCGCGATCGCGGCGGCCGCGGCCTCGATATTCGCGTCGTCGCAGACGATCACCGGATTGTGGCCGCCCAGTTCCATCGTGATGCGCTTCATATGCTTGCCGGCCAAGGCCGCAAGCTGCTTGCCCACCGGCACCGATCCGGTGAACGACACCTTGCGGATCACCGGATGCGGAATGAGGTAATCCGCGATCTGCGCCGGTTCGCCGTAAACTATGTTTAGAACGCCGGGCGGCAGCCCCGCATCCATCAGCGCCTGCGCAAGCGCGGCGGGCGAGGCCGGCGTATCCTCGGGCGGCTTGGCGACGACCGTGCAGCCGACCGAGAGCGCTGGCCCCAGCTTGCGCACCAGTTGCGACATCGGAAAATTCCACGGCGTGAAGGCGGCGACCGGACCCACCGGCTGTTTAAGCACCATCTGGGTCACGTTCGGCGTCCGCGCCGGGATGATCTGACCATAGGT
>DBUL01000224.1:0-76640 GCA_002307905.1 Rhizobiaceae bacterium UBA1291 | reverse complement strand
GGGGCGAAGGCACTGCCGGCGGCTTGCACCGCCTCCTCGAGGTCGGCAGGTTCAGCCAAGGCATGGTGGCCGATCACCGAAGCGGTTGCCGGGTCGTAAACGGCAGAGTGGCGCTTCAGCGCGCCGTCCCGCCAACTTCCATTGATCAGAAGCTGCGTGTCAGGGTATTTCATGCTCTTCGTGCTTTCGGTTCTGCGGCTTCGTTTGGGTAGGTGTGGGCGCCAGTTACGCGCCGGACAGAATCGCNNGGTTCAAGACGGTCTCCGCCTCGTCCAGCGTGCAGCGGGTCGTCGGAATGGGGCTGACCGCGCCCTTCCGGGCAAGCTCCATCAACTGCGCGAACTCTCCGGGCGAGCCGGCATAGCTGCCGCGGATCGTGATGGATTTCAGCGCGATCAACGGAAGCGACCAGGGGGCGGCACCACCGAACAGCCCGACGACGACATAGGTGCCGCCCTTGTCCACGGCGTTGAACCCGAGTTCGGCCGTCGGCTCGGCACCGACAAAATCGATCACGGCGAGAGGCGCCCCGCCGGCGGCGGCATGGATCTGCGCCACCACGTCCGATGCGCGGGGGTCGATCGCCGCGCAGGCGCCAGCGGCAATAGCCGCATCCCGCTTGACGGGATCAAGATCGACGAAGACCGGCGCCCGTGCCCCTATCGCGCGCAAGAGCTGCGCGCACATCAGGCCCAGCCCGCCGTCGCCGATGATCATCGGCGCATGGTCCTTCAGCGTGCTCTCGACTTTCTTGAGCGCGCCGAAAGCGGTAAGCCCCGAACAGGCCAGCGGTGCTGCGGTTTCGGGCGGGATGCTTCCGATCTCGTAAAGATATTTCGGATGCGGCACACGAATCTGCGTGGCGTAGCCGCCGTCGATATGGATACCAAGGAACGTCGGCTTCGAGCAGAGCTGCTCGTTCCCGCCCTTGCAGACCGCACAGGTGCCGCAGCCGATCCACGGGTAGATCACATAGGTCTTCGCGGTGTCGATGGTCCCGGCCTCCGGTCCCATGGCGATGACCCGACCGACGGTCTCGTGCCCCATCACCCGGGGCAGCGAGATCCCGCGCTTGGCGAATTCCAGCTTGCGGCCGTGACCGAGGTCGTAGCCGCCGTCGCGGATGTGCAGGTCGGTGTGGCAAACGCCGGCCGCCGTCACCGACAAGATCACCTCGGTTCCCTCCGGGGCGAGATCCGGCCTGTCATCCGCGCGGAGGGGCCGACCGAATTCGTGAACGCACTGACAATGCATGGATCTCTTCCTTCTGATGGCGGCGGAGCGCCGGGAAAGCCCCGCAACGCGCTGCCATTTGTTTCGTGCATGACGCGCCGCCGCATCGAGGCGGGACGGTGCGTCATGTCTTTCGGATNNAAGAACTTCGCAAGCCGAAGCGTCACGGTCGTATCGCGCTCAAAGGTGTTTTCCGCCTCTACGTCGTGTCCGACCTCCATCAGGAACTGGGTGGTCGGCGTCAGCAGTTGCGACCAGGCCACCCGCACCGTGGTGGACGTCACGTCGGCGCCCTGGATCCCGCCAACGGTTTCGGCGCCGCCCCCACTCGTCGTGGCCCCGACGGAGAGAGTCGTCTTGTCACTGGCGTGATAGTTCACCCATCCGAGCGCGGTATAGCTCGGATCCTTCTCGACGTTTGCCCCTCCGGGGCCGTCTTCGTTGTCACCGTAGATCGTGATATCTCCCGCGAGGTCCACCGACCATTTCGGCGCGACATTGAACAGGAAGCCGGGCTGAATGGCCATGGACCAGCGATTGGAGCCAAGGCTGGGCTCGGTGGCCGAATAGCTGCCGGTGGGCAGGGTCAGGTAGGTGGCGATCGCGAAGTAGCGACCGTTTTCGGGATCGTTCAGCGGCCATATCGTGCCGACGAGCGTCGTGTCTCCAAGCGAGAACTCATCACTGTCGATGTTGGTCCCGCCCAGGCTCATGTTGTTCAGTCCGCCGAACGGTTGCAGAACGTTGACGTCGGCCCGCATGTTGCCGATATCGAAGAAATAGACGTAGCGCGCCAACCACACGTTCGTGTCAAGGCTCGATCCCGGCAGGTCGTTGCCGTTCGCGTCCACAAAATTGTCGGACGTGGTGCCAAGATAGTAGAAGAGGCCAAGGTTCGTCCCTGCCGGCGCCGGAACGAAATCCCGAGGCTGGGCGTCCCAGGCGTAGGCCGCTGTGGTGAGCCACGGGATGACAAGCCCGGCTGCGACGGCAACGGGATAGCGCAGCTTTCTCAAACTCTTCATGTTCGTTTATCCTCCCCTGAATTTGGTCTTCGGTTTTCGGCCCGCGGCGCGATGACGGTCACGCGCGCCGCGGTCTTGGTCAGTTGGCGATGTAGCCGCCGTCGACGAGGATTTCCGCGCCATGCACGAAGGACGAATCGTCCGAAGCAAGGAACAGCACCGCCTTCGACACCTCGACCGGCTGGCACGGCCGGTCGAACAAGGTCGCCCCCATGATCGCCTTGCGAACTTCGGCCGCCCCGTGGAGCAGGTCCTTGGTCATCTCCGTGTCGATGACGCCCGGATGAACCGAGTTCACGCGAATGCCGAACTGGATCAGATCGACCGCGCAGGATTTCGTCAGCAACCGCACCGCGCCCTTCGACGCGATGTAGGCGCCCGCCATCGGCGCCCCGACGATGCCGTAGATCGACGAGATGTTGATGATCGAGGCTTTGCGCCCCTTCATCAGGGGAACGCAGGCGCGGATGCCCAGCCAGACACCGCGCACGTTGACGTTGAAGACCGAGTCCCACTCGTCGTTGGTGGTTTCATGTGCGGGCTTGAGGATCAGAATCCCGGCGTTATTGACAAGAATGTCGAGGTGACCCGCCTTCTTGGTGATCGCCGCAATCACGCTGTTCCAGTCATTTTCGCTGGTCACGTCGTGCTTTATGAAATCGGCCTTGCCGCCCGCGGCGACGATGCCTTTCACCACCGCCTCGCCCGCCGCGACATCGCGGTCGGTCACGAAGACATGCGCGCCCTCCTGCGCAAGTTCCTCGGAATGGGTCTTGCCCATCCCCATCGCCCCGCCGGTGACAAGCGCCACCTTCCCTTGTACACGTCCCATGAAGTTCCTCCTTGTTATGGGTGAGTACACCTTGCGACCGGGCGCAGTGCTCCCCGACCGCCAGTCCGGTTCAGATCCCCGCCTCAGCGGTCGAAGTCGAGCGTGGCGTAGTCGCTGTCCACGACCTTTTGCAATTCCTGCCCGTAGGCCCCGATACCCGCGAGGTAGAAGCGCACCGCGTTCTTCTTGCCCGGGATGTTGGCCCCGAAGATCCAGGATTCTGCCTTGGGGAAAAGCGTCATGTCCGAGATCATCCGGCAGGTGTCGATCCAGGAATCACGCGCTTCCAGCTTCGGCTCGATGGTCTTGTGACCCTCGGACTCCATCATCGCGATGGTGTCGGCGATCCACTCGACCTGCACTTCGATGCTCGGCACCAGGTTGGTGAAGGGCCCGTTGGGGCCAAGGATCATGAACAGGTTCGGGAAATCGGCTTCCATGATCCCGAGATAGCCAAGCGGGCCATCCTTCCACTGCTGGCTCATCGAAACGCCGCCCCGGCCGCGCATGTCCATCTTGGTGTAGTTACCCTCCACCGCATCGAAACCCGTGGCGAAGACCACGACATCCAGCTCATGCTCGGCACCGCTGGCCAGCTTGATTCCCGTCGGGGTGAATTCGGATATCGGGTCCGCCTTCACATCCACCAGGCTGACGTTGTCGCGGTTATAGACCTCGTAGTAGTCCATGCCGCAGAGCGGGCGCTTGGCATAGAGGTCGGTCGGCATCAGCTTGCGCGCAGTCTCGGGGTTCTTCACGATCTGGGCGATCTTGCGCTTGATGAAGTTCGCGGCCGCGTCATTTGCCTCCTGGCTGGTAGCGATGTCGCAGAACGTCTCGAACATGAAGCGGAACCCGCCGCCACGCTGCCAGGCCTTCTCGAACACCCGCTCGCGCTCGGCCTCCGAGACCGAGGTTGCCGGAACCGTGCTTTCCTGGAAGCCGAATGCCACGGCAGAGGAACGAACCTGTTTCCAGATGTCGTCGTAGCGTGCCTTGTAGTCGTTGATCTTCGCCTCATCCTCGGGCCAGTTGCCGATCGGCACGACATACTGGGCTGACCGCTGGAACACCGTCAGGTGGCTGGCAACCGGCGCCAGCGCGATGATGACCTGCACCCCGGTCGAGCCGGTGCCGACGACGCCAACGCGCTTGCCGCGCAGATCGACGCCCTCTGGCCAAGCCCCGGTGTGGCAGATCTTGCCCTTGAAGGAATCGACACCCTTGAACTTCGGGGTGTTGGTAGCCGAAAGCAGGCCAAGCCCGGTGATCAGATATTTCGCGGTGATCGTCTGGCCCTTGTCCGTCGTCACATGCCAAAGGCCCGTCGTCTCGTCAAAGCGCGTGGAGGTGACTTTGGTGTTGAATTGATAGCTGCGCCGGATGTCGTAGCGGTCGACGAATTCGTTCAGATAGGCAAGGATTTCGGGCTGGGTCAGATAGCGCATCTTCCAGTTGCCCTGCTGCAACAGTTCCTTGTCGAAGGAATAGCGGTAGCAGAAGCTTTCGGTATCCGAGAGCGCGCCCGGATAGCGGTTCCAGAACCAGGTGCCGCCGATATCGCCGCCGCTGTCATAAGCCTGCACCGACAACCCTTGTTCGTTTCGCAGTTTGTGGACGGCATAAAGTCCGCCGAAGCCGGCACCGATCACCACGGCGTCCACGTCGGCGCCCTTGTTCCTGGTCTTGCCGAGGTTGATGTTCATATGCTTCTCCCATAAGCAGGCGCCACGCCGCGGACAGCGGGTGTGCGTCGGAAATGTCGGTTGGATTCCGCCCGGATGCCGGTTCGGGCAAGCACGGGCGGATCTGTGTCAGTGCGTCCTGTCAGAGCGCCTTGAACCAGGCGGCGATCTTCGCCAGCTCGGCATCGGCCTCCGGGGCCCTGCCGGACAAGGAGGGGAAGACGTGCTGCATGCCGGGCACGACCGAAAGTTCGGCCTTCACGCCGGCGGCCGTCACCTTGCTGAACAGCCGCTCCGAATCGTTCTGGAGCGTCTCGGCGCTGCCACAAGTGATGTAGATCGGCGGGAAGCCGACGAAATCGTTCTCCAGCGGGTTCGCCAGCTTGTCCAGCGGGTCGGTCTTGCCGCCGAGGAACATTCCGGCCATGCCTTCCAGGATGGCCCGGCTGACCAGCGCGTCGGTTCCTGCGTTCGTCTTCAGCGTTTCGCCGCGCAGCGCCATGTCGAGCCAGGGCGAATAGACGATGACCGCGCCGGGCAGCGGCAAGCCGAGATCGCGGAACTTCAGCACGCTGGAGACGGCCAGATTGCCGCCGGCGCTGTCTCCGGCAGTCAGGATGTTCTTGGCTTCGTAACCCTTGGCAAGCAGCGCCTTGTAGGCGGAAACGGCGTCCTCGATCTGCGCCGGGTAGGGATGTTCCGGCGCACGGCGATAGTGCAGGATCGCCGAAGTTACGCCAAGCGCCTTGGCCAGGTGTCCGGCCATCTTGCGGTGGCTGTCTGCCGATCCGACGGCGAACCCACCGCCATGAGTATAGATGATGACCTTGGACTTGTCCGCGCCCGCAGGCAGAGCCCAGATTGTCTCGACGCCACCGACGAAATCGCTCTTGTAGCTCACGTCCTCGGGCTCCAGCGCCGGCTGGCCCCATTCGTCGAACATGCTGCGCAGGTTCAGGATCGTCAGATTCGGGTTCGCGACCATCTGATCGGTCCAACTTTGATAAAGTGCACGCAGAACGTCGGCTTCCTTGCTGATCATCTCTTTCTCCTCCCAGAGATATTCCGGCCTGTCTAGCATCCCGACTTCGCATCGGACCATTGGTCCGGCAGAGCGAGTCGGATGCCTCCCCATCCACGACACTGAACGTAGAAGGCGCCGATGTTGCCTGTATTGAACGTTCTTGCCTGAAGTGTTGCACGTTCTTGCTCGGCGCCGATGGCTTGGCGCATGCCCGCCAATTCGTGTCGAGACAGCAAAGATGGCCAGAATGAGTTCCGCACAGCGGAATACTATTCTGCATATTGACGGAAGTATTCGTGTCGGGCTACTCTCCGCACGGGTCGCACCTAGGGGGGAGCCGGATGAGACCAAGGAAGGAGCCCAGTCCCGAACTGGAGCAGGACCGCAATTTCGTCGTCGCCCTTGCGCGCGGCCTGGACATCCTGCGCGCCTTCGATCGGGAGGGAGAGGCGCTTGGCAACCGAGACTTCGTGCAGCGCACCGGAATGTCCAAATCCACCATCTCGCGGCTGACCTACACGCTGCACAAGCTGGGTTATCTCAGCCACAACGCCGACACGGCTCGTTACAGGCTGGCCCCGCCCGTCCTGACGCTTGGCTATGCATGCCTTGCAGGTCTTCCCCTGCGGAAACTGTCCAAGCCGCTGATGCAGGAATTGGCCGACTATACCGGTCTGCCGGTGGCGATGGTCGGGCGCGACAAGATGTCGATGGTGTATCTTGAAAGGTGCAAGGGAACGAATGCGCTGACCTTGGCTATCGAAGTGGGCGCCCACATCAAGATGGCAACCACAGCCGCGGGCCGCGCCACCATCGCCGCCATGGTGACGAACGGACACAACGAGATCTAAGATCAACTGCGCCATCACGAAGGACAGAATTGGGCGCTGGTCCAGCCGGGGGTCGAGGCGGCGATCGACAACTACCTCAAGCGCGGCTACTGCACTTCGTATGGCGAATGGCGCGACGACGTGAATTCCGTCGCCGTGCCCCTAGTGCCGCGCGACGGGTCGCCGGTGCTGGCATTCAACTGCGGCGGCTCGTCACATTCCCTGACCCGCGAATGGATCGAGAGCGACGTGGCAGAGCGCATGGTCTCGCTTGTCCGGCGTGTGGCGGATTTCGCCCCATGATTGCCCGCCAGCCTCCCGACATGGCGTCCTGTGCCGCGGACACGGCCGAGGCCGGACGCAACAGGGCAACGGCAAGGGCGCTGGTCCCGCCGGAACGGATTCCCGAATGGATTCCTGGCGTTCAGACCTTGGATTCCTCGGACCGGGACTGGAGCGGCATCTGCCTGAAGGGCTATCACTACCTTGGCCAATCCGCCGCGATCCCGCAGATGCGCGACTATATGATTGTCGGCTACGGCAGCAGCCCGACCTCTATGCGCCGCAGCGAAGGTAGGACATGCGAGGAACGAGTCGTCGTTCCTGGACGGGTGTCGATTCTGACCCGAGCCGAGGTGTCCACCTGGACTTGGCGCGATCCGATACAGGTCCGTCACATTTATCTTTCCCACAGTGAAATCGAGACCGCAGCCCAAAGCGTCTTTTGTCGCGATCCACTCTCGATTGAGATCGCAGACTGCGTTTCGGCTGAGGACCCGCATATCCAAAACTGTTTCGACATGCTCGAAGTCGAACTGAAATCTGATGGATTCGGTCAGCGCCTGATGGTGGACGCCGTTCGCAGCCTGCTCGCTGTGCACCTTCTGCGGCACTACGCCCAGGTCCGCCTGCCCGATGAGCGGGATGTCGGGCTTACGGCGGCGCAAAGGCACAGGGTCGTCGACCTGATCGAATCGCGCCTTTCCGAAAAAATCGACCTCGACCAGCTAGCCTGCGTCGCAGCGATGAGCACCTTCCATTTCTGTCGCAGATTCAAGGTAGCTTTCGGGATATCCCCCTATCAGTATGTCGTCCGCGCTCGAGTGGCCAAGGCAAAGGAGATGCTAAGCCATAGCAATATTCCAATTAAGGTCATCGCTCTCGACTGTGGTTTTACGGATCAAAGTCATTTCTGCCGAGCATTCCGCAATGTGACCGGTGTATCGCCAGGCGTATACAGAAGCGAGCTGTGATCGCGTTCAGTGATCGCGTTCTGGATGGCCTATGTGTTCTGGCCCGGCCTTTGGTAGGGTGGATCAGTTGTGTATCGTTCGGTTCTGAAGTCCGGCATTTGACTATGAACTCGAAGCGTGAGGCGGCGAAGGGTCTTCAGTATTCGCCCGAAGTTGTAAGACTGATGAAGTTGGCGAGATGATTTCGCGCCTGGTCGTGGTCGTCGTAGTGAAAGCGTTTGACGGTCGCCTCCGTTGTGGCTTTTACTTCCAGATTTCAATCCGGGGAATGTCATACGCCAGTTGGGTTCTGGCGCTAAACTGGAGACGATTATCAGCTAATGATTTCAGCGAGGCCCTTTGCCAAAGCGATTTCACGATCGAAGCTCGCCGCCGGCGCGCCCGGTCTCGGACGAGCACTGGTCGATGGCGCGTCGAATGGCCCGCGAGCTGGACAAAATCCTGGATGGCGGCAATCCGAAACATGCTGCCATCAAACGCGCGGCGGCTGAACTGCGGCTCACCACCCGGCAAATCTATAATCTCCTGGCCCGTTACCGAGCCGATCGCACTGTGACCAGCTTGCTTCCTCGCACCGCTGTCAGTCGGCGCAAGCGGCTGCCGGAACAGGTGGAGGCGATCATCGCGGCGACACTTCGCGAGAAGTGGCTGACGCTTGAGCCGACCCCACTTGCTCCCGTGGTCGACGAGATCCGCGCGCGGTGCGAGGAAGCCGGTCTTGCCGTTCCCTCATATGTGACAGTCGCTCGGCGCATCCCGATGTTGTTTTCGCCTGAAGAGATCGCGAAGAAGCGATCAGCCAATCCAAAGTACTTGCTGCGGCTGAAGCCGCGTCCCGGCTATATCCATGCGCCACACCCGCTCGCCGTCTGCCAAATCGACCATACGCCGACTGATATCCATTTCGTGGAGGTGGTCGATGGTGCCGGTGTGTTCGTCGGCCGCCCATATTTGACTGTTATCACCGACGTGGCGACACGATCCATCGTCGGCTTCTGCCTCACCTTGGAAAAGCCGTCGGTTCTGTCCGTTGCGCTTTGTCTCGCCCAAGCCATGTGCCCGAAAGATACATGGCTTGCAGCGCGCAATCTCAATCACGCCTGGCCGATGTTCGGTCGGCCGCAGTTGCTCGTCACGGACTCGGCGATGGAATTCAAGGGACATGCCTTCCAGCGAGGATGTGATGATTATGGGATCAGGATCCGGTATCGCGATCGCGGCCGGGTCCATCAAGGCGGCGTGGTTGAACGGCTGCTGGGAAAGCTCAACGCGGTCCTCGCAACCTACCCGGGCTCTTCGGGCCGTTCGGTGGCCCACCGCGACGAATATCCATCCGAGCGGCGCGCCTGCGTGAGCTTCGCCGATCTGGAGCGTTGCGTTGCGCTGGCCGTGATCGATCACAACCTGCAGGAAAATTCCAAGACCCTGAATGTCCCCATGACGGAATGGCAGCGAAACGCAACCGCCCTGCCTCGTTTCGACGATGACCCGCAGCGCGTGCTGTTGTCGTTCTTGCCGGGGACGGAAAGGCAATTGTCACCGCAAGGGATCAGCATGTTCGCCATGCACTATTATTCGCCGTGGCTGAGCGCCGTCGTTCCCGAACGTGACCGGCTCGGAAAGCTTGAGGTGCGATACGACCCCCGTGACATCAGCCATGTTTACATCCGCGACCCGGAAACAAGACAGTTTCGGCCGGTCGAGCGACGCGACGGCCAACTGACGTCAGTGACGCTGTGGGAGCATGAGGCGGAACGCACCCGTCGGCGTGCGGCAAACCACCGCTCAAGCACTGAGAAGGTGGCGCTCCGCCGCGAGATCGCAGCCATTGTGCAATCGGCGAAACCCTCCAGGCGCCAGTTGCGTGATGCTGTCCGCAAGGCCCATGCCGCTGCGGCGGAGAAGTCTTATGCGGTCATGCAACCGCGGACGCCTCCTCCCGCCGAGCATCCCCCGCGCCAGAAGAGCCGCTTGCCGGTGGAGGACTGGTAGCAATAGTGGATCATTTGCTCGAGCACGTCCGACCGTATCTTGACCGTGATCAGGAGGAAAGGATCGCCTATATCCGCGCGCCACGGTGGATAGGGCATCATGCCGCCCAGGATAGCCATCGGCGACTTGCCGAGCTTCTGTTACGGCCTCCGTCTTTGCGAACCCAGGGGCTGATGTTGGTCGGCCCCTACGCCAACGGTAAGACGATGATTGCCGAGCGGTTCGCCGTCGAGCACCTGAGAACCTCGCCCAAGCAAAGGGTATGGATAGCCCAGACACGCGAAGGCGCCGGCCTTGGCCATTTCTATGCCAGCATTCTCCAGGCGCTGCGGGCGCCCGGCGCCGATATGTGGAACCTCGGCCGCAAGGCCGAGCAACTCGATCACTTGTTGGCCAGCGTCAGGCCGAGGGTGCTGATTTTCGACGAGTTCCACAATGCGTTGCGGGGCCGTGCGCGCGACGTCGAAGCCGTATTTGCTTTCCTGCGGCGGATTGGCCGCCAGTATGACATCTCGCCGGTGCTGATTGGCGAGGTGGCCGTCTGCGATTTTATCAACGCCACCAGCGAGATGGCGAGCCGCTTCGACCTGGTCGCAGTTCCACGCTGGCAATATGACGAGAACTATCTCATGCTGCTCGACAGTCTCGAAGCCGCTTTGCCGCTGGCCAAAAGCTCGGATTTGTCGACCTAACCGTTGGCCCGGCTAATATTCAGCCTGTCGGAAGGCCTGATCGGTGAAATCGTCACCATCGTCACCAAGGCAGCTGTCCCGGCGATCAGATCCGGGAGCGAACGCATCACCAAGACCGGAATCGACGAACTGCACCATGTGCCGGTCTCGCAGCGGCGCAGCAGGGCCTTGCGCGAGAGCCTTCTATGACGACGGCCGACGCGCGCACGCCGGCAATCAGCATTCGCGAACGATATGGTGACGTGGTTTCTGACCTGTGGCCGGTCACCGTGACGCCGCAGCCAGACGAATTGCTATCAAGCTGGTTGCACCGGCTTGCCTATGCCAATGGGGTAGCCCCGAAAGCATTCGCGCGCGTGCTCGGACTTAATCCGGGAATGTGGTCGGCCGCCCTCGATCTGAGGTTGCCAGCCGACATAGCAAACCTGCTGTATGCCAAAACGGGCGTCGCGCCCGATCAGCTCGCGGCGATGACATTGTCGCAGGATCCGCCCAAACAGCTCTTGCTGCCGCTACGCTACAACGGGCAACGCGACAGTTCTACGTGGCTGCAGTTCTGCTGCCGCTGTTTGAGCGAGGATGCGCAACCCTATTTCCGGCGTCGATGGCGGCTGGCGACACGGGTTTCTTGCACAGAGCATGGCTGTCGATTGCGCGATCGATGTCCGTCCTGCAACAGCTCCATTGCAGTCTTTGACCAGAGCGAATTCGTGCCGCAACATTCTTGTGCTGCGTGCGGCTACGACTTACGCCGCGCACCAATCCCTTACCTCAGTCCAATGACGAGAACGTTCGACCGATGCATCGACAATGTATGCAGCCTGGAAGCAATCGCCCACTCCCCATCAGGACCCATGCTTATCCGTCGGCTCTTGAGCTTGCCCAGTGCAGGCGGATACTACTCGGCGATGATCCTCACCANNGCGGCAAGGGCTTACTGCGCCGAACGTCTCAATTGCCCCAGTGAAGAGCCGGTGGATGACGCCGAGGATGAGGAACGCAAAGCACGCCGTCTGAGGCGTCTGATTCCGCCGCCGTGTGATCACTCCGCCTGGATCGAGCTTCTGGCGAACGCTCTCAGGCGAAGCAGAGGACGGCCGAATGTCTCGAAAGGCAAGGAGCCGGCTATAGAGCTTCCGGACCTGCTCGGCGCCCATGCCAGAATGAACCCAGGTCCCGGCCGTCGCCGGGTGCAGGAGATGATTGGAACCTAAAGAAGCCGCACAGGACCTAAATCGTCACTCCTCCAGTACGTCGCTCTCAGCCAGCCCAAGCGCGGTTTCCTTGAGCGCCTGCCGGCTGAGCAGCCCGGCGTCCTCGAGCCCCTCCAGATCGGGCAGGTCACGCAGTGTCTCAAGGCCGAACGCCGACAGGAAATGCTTCGTCGTCACATAGGTGTAGGGCGCGCCGGGTGTCGGGCTGCGCGGGCCGGAGCTGAGAAACCCGGCATCGCGAAGGCCGGCAATCATGTCGCGGCTTATCTCCTTGCCGAACATGTTGGACAACTCGCCGCGGGTCACCGGCTGCAAGTATGCGATCGCCGCCAGCACCACAGCCTCGTTTTCCGACAGCGACGCGGCGACGCTACGCGTTGGCGCCTGCGAGGCACGGATCGCAGACGCGTAAGCCGAACGGCTTCGATGCTGCCAGCCCCCGGCGACCGCAACGATGTCATAGGGACGTGACCGCAGATCCTCGCGCAAATCATCGATGATGAGATCGATGCTGCAGCCGCAACCGACCACGCGCGCCAAAATCTCACGGCTGACCGGCTCGGCGGCGGCAAAGATCACTGCTTCCACCCGCAGCATCCATTCGCGCCAGCGCAGCTCCGGCGGCAGATCTTCGAGCTCGCGATCGAGCAACACTTCGTCCTGCGGCCGTGACTTCCGTCGTGTTGCGCTTGATCCCGCCATCGTCACAACCCAAAAATCCGGAACGAAGTTCGGCCGGACAGTTCACGCACCGCGCCAAAACTTTCCAGCCGCTCGAACAATCGCGTCGCCGCCCAGCGGGAGAGATGGCTGCCGGGCGCGGAGGCGGGCATGGCATCCTCGTTGAGCAGCTTTTCGATGACGACGCCGGCGCCTTTGGTTCGCACCTTCGGCGCCACCGCCAACAATGTCTCGGCACGCCGGCCAATGTCATTGGCCTGCCGCAAGGCCTCGACCGTGGCGGACACGAGCGCCAGGCACACCGTCCGCGCGAAAGCGGGCTCCCCGGGCCGCACCCGCCCGCGGCCACCGATGGTCTTGAACGCTGCGCCATAACGCTCGCCCATCGTGAGCGGCACGCCACACGCCCAGGCGAGTTTTTCCGCGAGCAGGCGGTCGGCCAGCCACCAGGCCAAAATTTCGGCATCTGGCCGGGCGGCGCTGATGTTGGAGACCAGGTCGGCGACGGCGAACGGCACAGCACGACCGGACTGAAGCGCACTATCAAACAAATCGGCAATCTCGCTCAGGCCCTCGCGGCGCAACCCCATCAGCGCCGCCAACTCCTCCAGAACTTTGCTGCTGATCGNNTCGGCCAGTTTCTGGAATGCCAAATGCATCGCTCCGGCCGGCCCGGGATCGTTGCCAGGCTCGGTGAGCAGCGCCGCATCCCGCAAGCCCGCCTCGCCCTCGTTGCGGCCAATCAGCTGCACGGCCGAATGCGAGGCCCTAAGCGCCAAGCGCTGGCGCCAGCAGCCCGCCCACGGCAGGTCGGCGCGAACCAGATCGTCGAGCGATTTCAGCGCGATGCCGGCAGCGAAAGCGGCGTCCGTTTCGCCCAAATCGTGCTGGCGTGCACTCGCCCAGGCGGGCAGGGCCAGCATGGCGACCGGCGCGGTCAAAACGACGAGAGGGGAGCGGAAGCGCGAATCCATGCCGGTGAGCATAACCGAGACGCGCAGTTTGGACTATATTTTTCTGCTAAACTGCACAGCTTGTCATTATATAAATATGTCCGATAATGTTGCATTATCGGACATATTTGCTCATTATAGTGAAATGACCCAAATCATCGAGCAAAACACCGAAATTCACGTCACGGAGACCTCAGCGCCGTCTCTCAGTACGACGCCCGGGCGTGATGTTTCCGCACCGGAGGTGTCGACCGGCATCGTGAGGCACGACACGGCCCTCCCCTCCCCTGTCGCCGAGGACCAGGCCCCGGCCCATCTCGCCAGGCTCGCGCACCGCGCTCGCGGCTACGTGGAAGCGGCAAGCTCGGCCAACACCCGCAAAGCCTACGCCGCCGACTGGAAGCACTTCTCCGCTTGGTGCCGTCGGTCGAACTTGGCGCCCCTCCCTCCGCATCCGCAGACGGTCGGCCTCTACATCACCGCCTGCGCCTCGGGCACGGCCGAGCGAGGCGCCAAGGCCAACTCTGTTTCCACGATCGAACGGCGCCTCTCCTCCCTTTCGTGGAACTATGCCCAGCGCGGGCTCACTCTCGATCGCAAGGACCGGCATATCGCAACGGTGATGGCCGGGATTCGCAACAGCCATGCCAGGCCACCGGTGCAGAAGGAGGCGGTCATGGCCGAGGATATCATCGCCATGGTCGAGACACTCGACCGCGGTTCGCTGCGCGGCCTGCGCGACCGTGCCATGTTGCTCATCGGCTTTGCTGGAGGTCTTCGGCGCTCCGAGATCGTTGGCCTTGATCTGAAAGCAGACCAGACCGAAGATGGGCACGGCTGGATCGAAATCCTCGACAAGGGAATGCTCATCACCCTGCGCGGTAAAACTGGATGGCGGGAAGTCGAAATTGGCCGCGGTTCTTCAGACTCCACCTGCCCGATCGCGGCAGTCGAGACCTGGATAAAGTTCGCCAAGCTTGCGCACGGTCCCCTCTTCCGCCGCGTCACGGGACAAGGCAAAGCGGTTGGGCCAGAACGGCTGAATGACAAGGAAGTGGCTCGGCTGGTGAAGCGGGCCGCGATGGCGGCCGGCGTTTGCGGTGATCTCAGCGAGATCGAGCGTGCGTTTAAGTTCTCCGGTCATTCCCTTCGTGCTGGCCTCGCTTCTTCTGCCGAAGTCGATGAGCGATATGTCCAGAAGCAACTGGGGCACGCATCCGCAGAGATGACCCGCAGATATCAACGGCGGCGGGATCGCTTCCGCGTGAATCTGACCAAGGCTTCAGGGCTGTAAGTCGCCCCCTTCCCTCCATCGTCCGACCACGTGCTTGCAGAAACACTCCGCACGCATTATAGTCACTGTAGTCATTTTGGTTATAGGTGAGACGATGCAAGCATCAACGCACGATGATATGAGTTGGACGGTCGCTGGCGCGAAGGCAAAGCTTTCGGAAGTCATGGAGCGAGCGCAGTTGGCACCCCAGACGATTACCCGCAATGGAAAGCCGAGCGTGGTGGTCGTTTCTGCAGAAGAGTGGCAGAAGAAGACTGCGCGCAGGGGATCGCTCGCGGAATTTCTGTTGGCATCGCCTCTGCGCGGCGCCGATCTGGATATTGAGAGACAACAAGACGAGCCGCGTGACTTGTCACTATGAGACTCCTCCTCGATACGAACGTTCTGTCAGAAGTTACGAAACCTCGCCCCGATGAAGGCGTTTTGAAGTGGCTCCACGGCCTGGACGAGGACCGCACGTTTATCAGCATCGTGTCGATTGCCGAAATTCGCCGCGGCGTGGCGTTGATGGATAGCGGGCGAAAGCGCGATGCCCTCGACGAATGGCTCGCGCATGATTTGCCTCAACGCTTCGAAAGCAGGATTATTCCGGTGGAAGGGCCTGTCGCCTTGGCCTGGGGCGATCTCATGGCACTTGCCAAGCGAAGTGGTCGGGGGCTTGCCTCGATGGATGGTCTGATTGCCGCCACAGCCGTTGCTCATCAGTTGGCCCTTGCGACGCGCAACACCAAGGATTTCGAAGGCTTCGGAATAGATATCATCGACCCATGGGCGGGCTGATCAGCCCCTTATTCGTCGATGGAAAGGATTGGTCTGAATGCTCTCCTACAGCTTGCTCAAAAATCACGCCGGGATCCTGCTCGTCGGGGACTACACGTCCCTGACCTGGCTGCACGAAGTCGCACATGACGTGAATGAGCTCTCGCCGCTTGTCATCGACAAGGAAGGCTCGTTTCTTGGCTTGGCCTACGATGTGCGCAAAGCGTTTGAACGGCAGCGCGAGGTTATTCAGCCGCCAAAGCATTTTGAAGAAGTTGGCGTTCGATACGGTGTCCAGATCCTCTGGCCCGTCCTTCTTCTTCAGCAAAGGCTGCTGAGGCAATCCCTCGCTTTCCTCAGCCATACGGCCAAAACGCAATCCATCACCTACGCATTAGAGGCTGTCATCGAAGATGCGCTGCGCGAGGATTTCGGCGCACAGGCGGTACACATCATCGGTCTCTGGCAGCGCCTTGATCCGGCACAGTCGGAAGTATTCGACATGATGAATAGCCGCGGGGGTATCTATTGCTCATGGACGAAAGCGCAAAGGAAGGCCGGCTTTGCGCAGCTCCTTTCGAGCTTCGATCCTATGTATGACCGCTTCTACCCTATGCGATTGAAGAACGGAGAAAAGAACCTGATCTCTCCGACAGAATTCGCGGTCTGGCAAAATGCAGAATGGCCGAATCCCCACTGGTAAATGCATTCATCGAGAGAGCGATCGCAACAGGCTGGGCTCCCTCCCCTACTCGAGATTGAAACCGTAAACTCAAAACTGAAAGCAAAATTTTCCGCTCAACGCTTCAATTGAAATCGGGAGCTAAAACCCACACCTGAGTCGCCTGATTCTCCACAGTCGTCCTCATTCCGGGCCGCTCTTCAATCTTATCGACTCATATTTCTCGCTATCCTCGTGAACAGGATCCTTTGACAAAAACCTGCTAGATCGTTGCAATATCGGGAGTTTTTAGTCCACGCTCACTAGCGGAGAATATCACGTTAAGCGTCTGTTAACCTTAAAGAGCTTGCTCAGCCCTCAGAATCGAGGCTTATTGCAACAGCGTAAAAAAAGGGTTTTGCCGTATAGAACCGCTGTTACTGAATTTTGGGCCAGACATGAAAACCAAAGCTGAAGCGCAGGCACCATCACGGGAGACTCTCGTAAGTCTCATAGACCGGCATTCATCGGCTCTTGCTGTTCAGTTGCAAGCCCATCATGTGAGCACGTTCCCGCCTACGGCACAAAAAGGAATACGCCACTTCCAGCCCTCGGAAGCTGCAAAGCTTGTGGGCGTGAAGGAGGTTTATCTCCGTCAGGTCTCTAACGACATTGACGATCTAGAGGTAAGTACGACCCCCGGTGGTCGGCGCTCCTATTCTGTCGATGATATCGACAAGATTCGCCGACATCTCGACAAGGTTGGCAGAGCAGACCGCAGATATTTGCCTCACCGCCGCGACGGTGAAGTCCTTCAGATCATTTCCGTCATGAATTTCAAGGGTGGTTCGGGCAAAACGACCACGTCCGTCCATCTCGCCCAATACCTGGCGCTGAAGGGTTATCGCGTCCTCGCCATCGATCTCGATCCGCAGGCGAGTATGTCCGCCCTGTTTGGACACCAGCCAGAACTCGATGTGCATCCGAATGACACGATGTACGGTGCAATACGGTATGACGAGACCCGTCGGCCGGTAAAGGACATTATCCGGAAAACTTACATTCCGGGCCTGGAGCTTATTCCCGGGAACCTCGAACTGATGGAGTTCGAACATGACACCCCTCGCGCGTTGATGACGCGGCAACCGGGCGATGTTATGTTTTTTCAACGTCTCAGCGATGCGATCGATGATGTGAGTGACGACTACGATATCGTCATCATCGATTGCCCTCCTCAGTTGGGCTACCTCACGCTGTCCGCCCTAACCGCGGCGACATCGGTTCTCGTGACGGTCCATCCCCAAATGCTGGATGTCATGTCGATGAATCAATTCCTCGCGATGGTTGCTGATTTGCTGCGAGAAGTCGCCGCTGCCGGCGGCAATGTTGATTTTGCTTGGCTGCGCTACCTCATCACCCGGTTTGAGCCGTCCGACGGACCTCAAAATCAGATGGTCGGCTATCTTCGGTCTATTTTCGGCGCCCATGTGCTGAATTTCCCGATGCTGAAGTCGACCGCCGTGTCAGATGCGGGGCTGACGAATCAAACACTTTATGAAGTTGAACGCGGCCAGTTCACACGCAGCACCTATGACCGAGCCATTGAGTCGATGAACAGCGTCAATGACGAGATTGAAACCCTGATCAAGAAAGCTTGGGGACGAGCGACATGAGCAGAAAGAACCTCCTGAACCTGATCCAGGTCGATGCCGACATGCCCGTAAAAGCTGCGACATCAGACAACAAGCTTGTCGGGCAAGTCGCCAGCACGATGCGCGAAGAAAAAGCCCGGCAGGCACGCGCCGACGATATCGAGCGGCGGCTTGCCGAGGGTCAGGCTGTCATCGACCTGGACACAGCACTCGTCGAGCCGTCGTTCGTTCGTGACCGCATGCCCGGCGATATCGATGGTCTGCTTTCGTCAATCCGTGAGCAGGGTCAGCAGGTGCCAATCCTGGTCCGTCCTCATCCTGAGAAACCGGGACATTATCAGATCGCCTTCGGTCATCGCCGTCTGCGCGCCATCCAGGAACTCGGCTTGCAGGTCAAGGCGGTAATCCGTGCCTTGACGGACGAGGAACTGGTGATCGCCCAGGGGCAAGAAAACAACGAACGCGAGGACCTCTCCTACATTGAAAAGTCACGGTTCGCGCAGCGACTGAAGGAACGTTTTCCCCGCGAAGTGATCACATCTGCGATGTCTGTCGACAAGGCCGAGTTGTCGCGAATGCTTTCCGTCGTCGAAGCTATTCCCGCCGATCTGATCGATGCTATCGGACCAGCCCCCGGCGTTGGGCGGCGAAGCTGGCAAGAGCTCGCAGATTTGATCCATAAGGACGAAAATAGGAATCCTGTGGAGTTGGCACGATCGGACGAGATGCAAAATATGACCTCGCACGATCGGTTTAAGGCGCTCCTCAGCGCCTTCAAGCCACGCAGCGTTGTTCGTGGTTTGCCTGAAGTTCTCTCGACGACTTCAGGTCAGCGACTGGGCCACGTCAAGCAGAGCAAGTCAAAGATCGAGATTACAATCGACAGGAAGGAAGCAGGAGAGTTCGTGTCCTTCCTGCTCAATGACGCGGTTGCTCTTTTCGAAGAGCGCCGTGCGAAGTCCGTCGGAAAAAAGGAAGCATAACCGCAAAAGAAAAGAGCCCCCAAAACGTCGCCGTCTCGGAAGCCCCTATCTGTCTAAGCACCAGTAGAATCGCATTTCCGGGATTCATCGTCAAGAGTCTAGGCGCCGTTTCGGCGAACGAATTTCTTTTGCCTGTTAGAAGGTGAAGAACGATGCATACGGAAAATGTGACGACGCCCTTTGGGCGGCGGCCGGTGACGCTTGCCCTTGTCAGGCGGCAACAGGCGGTTTGCGAAATACCAACAGCCAAATCTGCCGACAAGTGGAAGGTCTTCCGCGATGCGTCTGCAGCGATGGAACCGCTGGGGCTGCAGTCGAGTAGCCTCTCTGTCCTCGACGCGTTGTTGAGCTTCTTCCCCGAAAGAGAACTGCGAGGGGATGCGCAGTTGGTGGTTTTCCCGTCGAACATGCAGCTGTCGCTGCGAGCGCACAGCATGCCTGGATCGACCTTACGCCGCCATTTGGGTGCGCTGGTCGATGCCGGCCTGATCATCCGCAAGGACAGCGCCAACGGCAAACGCTTTGCGCGCAAGGGAGCGGAGGGGGATGTTGAAAGCGCGTTTGGCTTCGATCTTTCTCCTTTGCTCGCCCGTGCCGAGGAACTCGCACTGCTGGCCCAGCAAGTCATCGCGATGCGTGCAGAATTCAGGAAAGCCAAGGAGAAGCTCACGATTTGCCGACGGGACACCCGTAAGCTACTAACGGCAGCTATCGAGGAGGGTGTCGATGGTGATTGGCAGGCTGTCGAGGATGTTTATGTCGGACTGGTGGGCGGCTTCAAAAGGACGCCGACGCTAGCAGATGTGACGGAAGCGCTCAAAAACATGGAAATGCTGAAGGAAGACATCCTCAATCGATTGGAAACAAACAAAAAAGCAAGGAATATTAGCACCAATGATGCCCAAAATGGGCGTCACATACAAAATTCAAATCCCGAATCCACTATTGTACTTGAACCTCGCTCTGAAGAAGCACGGGCTGAAAAGCCGAGCAAGACAGCAAACCCGAGTGAGCGGTTGAAGGCCTTGCCCCTCTCCGTTGTGTTGAGGGCCTGCCCGCAAATCTCTGACTATGGGCCGGGCGGTGTCATCGGGAACTGGCGCGATCTCATGTCTGCTGCTGTGGTGATCCGCTCGATGCTCGGCGTCAGCCCCTCGGCCTATCAGGAGGCATGCGAAATCATGGGACCCGAAAATGCGGCGGTGGCAATGGCCTGCATCTTCGAACGGGCAAACCTGATCAATTCTGCCGGCGGCTATTTGCGCGACCTCACGAGACGCACCGAGCAGTCGGAATTCTCACTCGGCCCGATGATCATGGCACTTTTGAAGGCGAACGCAGGCGGGCAACTGAAAACCGGATAGTACGAAGGATCTTCCCCCCGCGGCTTGTCCTTGCAACGCCCAATCTGGAAACGGCACTGAGTTTGCACATGACCTAGTTCGATCCCCGCCAAAGATCGTCTTCCTACTGGCGCTACAGGCATGTCGCCGACGATGCGCGAGGAGCACGCAGCCGGCGACAAAGCTTTTGTGGACTATTCCGGCAAGAAGGTGCCGATCGTCGATCGCAAGACCGGCGAGGTCCGGGGGGCGGAACTGTTTGTCGGCGTGCTCGGTGCGTCGAGCTACACGTTTGCCGAAGTGACCTGAACCCAGACGCTGCCGGACTGGATTGGTTCGCATGTCCTCCTTCTTCGGCGGCGTGCGCCGGCTGATCGGGCCCGACAACCTGAAGTCCGGCGTCAACCGCGCCAGCATCCGTGACCCCGAGATCAACCGCAGCTACGGCATGATGGCGCCCCACTATGGCGTCGGCGTCCTGCCGGACCGGCCGAGACGCCCGAAGGATAAGGGCAAGGTCGAGAACGCCACGCGCTTTGCCCAGAGCTGCATTATCGGCCGTCTCCGCAAGCAGACATTCCTCTCGCTTGCCGAGGCGAATGCCGCGATCATCGAGATACTCGCGCGCATCAACGATCATGTCATGCGCCGGCTCGGCGCCAGCCGGTGCCATCTCTTTGAGACGGTCAAACGCATGGCGCTTGGTGCTGGTCTCGACGGACTATCATGTCGAGTTCAAGAGCTTCTCCTATTCCGTCCCGCACGGTCTCATCCGGAGCCAGGTCGACATCCGCGCCACTGCCCGGATGATCGAGATCTTCCACCGTGGCAAACGCATCGCTGTGCATCAGCGCCGCTACGGTGGGCCGCGCTTTGGAACGGACCCCGAGCACATGCCGAGCGCGCATCGTCGATACGCCGAATGGACACCGGATCGCTTCCGGCGCTGTGCAGCGTCGATCGGCCCCGAGACCGAGGGGCTGATCACCGCCATCCTCGCCAGCAGGCCACATCCCCAACAGGGCTTCAGGACATGCCTCGGCGTCCTGCGCCTCTATCGCGATATTCCCCGCGAGCGCGCCGAGGCCGTCTCGGCGCGCGCCGTCGAGATCGGCGGCCTGACCTGCAAGACTATCACCGCGCTCATCGCTACCCACAAGTCCAACAGGCATTCCACCGAACCNNTACTTTCATTGAGGACCAAGACAATGCTGACCAATCCTACCATCGACATGCTCCGCGAGCTCGGCCTCTCCGGCATGGCAAGCGCCTATCACGAGCTCGAGGTCCAACCGGACGTGAGAAGCCTCGATCATGGCTAACGGCTGTTCTTGGAACGCCCCAGCCAGCAACCGCTGCACTTCGGACCCGTCCCCTGCGCGCCCAACCAGAGGCGAACACGCAGCGAAGCGCCGCGAGGAGCTGGAAGCAAGACTTCAGCGAATTGCGGCAAAGCTCGGCACGGCAGACAGGGACGAGTCTGAAAACGGCATTGGGGCGTGGTGGACGCGGCCCCTGGTTGGTCGCTCGACGCCACTGGATCTTATTTTCTGTTGGAAATTACCAGTGGGAGCGGTTGAAGCCGCAACTTGCCGCTATCGAGCCGCGCTCAACTCGGACACGCCCGATCTTTCCGAACCACTCGGTCTTCCGATGAGCGAAGCAATCGCGGCTCACGCGGCGCGGGCCGAAATCGCCGAAACGGAAAAGTGCCTCCTTCGGGGTAAAGAACTGTGTGCGAGAGCTTTACAGAAATTTGACACTGAGCTCGCGGCGATATGGCTTGTGACCGACTATCCAGAAAAGGGCTGTCGCAGCCCGTGTTCGCTATGGCATCGGACAGCGGCCTGCGGATTTCTCTTAGGGAACTGGAGCACCGGTCCGTGAAAAGAATCGTATTCCTGTGATCCAGGAAGGGTTTCTAGTTTGGGTGGAGAAGAAATTTGGTGTCCTGGGGCTCAGGTTCATCCAAAGAAGGAATGACGGGCTCCCCGAGCGACGAACGCCCCGGCATTGTTATTATGATGAAGTCAGCTCGGCCAAGATGCAAGAGATGACCACGCTTAGGGTTTAGTTGACTGAGTTCTCCGGGTGGCTTTTTCAGGGAGTGCCGCGCCGCCTCTTTCTGCCCCCGACCCCTCCGAAATGACGCGTTGGAGGAGCACTCACTTATCCATGTGACAGGCGCGAGTACATGGTAGGAATCGTCCGGTTCGAGAAGGACTGCATCCCTCGTTGACCGCGGTCAACGCTGATAACTGATTGATGTAAAAAGATTATTTTGGTTTGGTTCTTTGACCTCAATTTCTTTGGATCGGAGGGTTTAAGCCAGATCCCGGTTACCACGCAGCAACGCGCGGCTACGACCTCCATACAGAACCGATCCGCCGCTAACTCGATAGGTAGTAAGCATGCGGCCTGACAACGGTCGTCGTTGACCGCGGTCAACGGACGTAACTTACGGGATCACATAGGTTTTTCGTATCGGGTCGCAATGCATTGCAAACGAGTTCGAGGCAGATTGCCGGAGCCATCGATTCAAGCGCTTGGAATTACTGCGGGTAGGGCCCGTCGAACGCCGTCTCCGGCAATTAGCGCGTTTTCGCAGCCTGGATGTCGCTTCGTGTAAACAGCGACTGCGCTAAAAAATGAGGGCTAATATCAGCGTGCGCTGCTCCGGCTCGACGATCTTGGCCGGCCTGTATCCGCATCTTGTACGCTCTGTTGTGGCGCTGAACCGGACGTCGGCATCACGATCCGGAATAAATCTCGCCAGCGCGTCCTCGTCTAGTCGGTCCCAGCTCCTGCCCCGGTCGGCCCCTGACGGCACTCGCGGTAGAAGCACAGGGCCCTTGCTCCATGCCAGAAGCTGCTCAAGCGACGCGGAGTTCAGAAGGTAGCGCAAGTGGTGGGCGGTGACATGGGCGTCGGGCATTGCCAGATGGACTGGCAGACCCACGTTCTGATTAGGACCTTCCGGCACCCTTTCGTATCGAAGCATCTGATTGGAGAACCTTGGTAGTTCCGGTCATACTCGAAGAGCGCATTTCCAAGTGTAGATCCAATTTTCCCGGCCCGCCAATTTCGGGGTACAAAACGCTCTTCGAAGGACGTACGATGAGCTGCCAATGAGGCAACGTTTCCGGGTTAGGCGTAGTATGCCAGGTGCAACGTCTTTTCAGAAAGGGGAGGGGTGACCTTCGCGTCAAATACATGGTGAACTGCCACCGTCTCAGGCTATATTGGACGGCCCGGATGGACCAGGAGTGCTCTGCGCTCCTGATTGATACGCCAAGTCAAGCCGTCCTCGCAGATCACGCCTTGCCTTTCAATCTCGCAGACATCAGTCGGACCGTTACCCCCCGGCGATCAATGAAGCGAACGCGTGAAACACTCATAGCTCAATCTTTTCTGACCGCTCGTCTAATGCGGCTTCCGGCGCCTTCATCTGCGCCGGGATGATGGGAACGAGGACCTGGCCGAAGTCAGGGCTGGCATCTCGGATCGGATCTGAGATGCCGATTGCCGATACCGTCGTGGCAGCCGCGCACGCGTGGAAATAGACCATAAACATGGGAGCACAACTACCTGATAGACGCGCGCTCGCCGTGCGGTCTTGCAATCACCCAAGAATCGCTGGTACAGCATCAACAGGCACCGAGGCACACTACGTGAAAAAAACCAACCGCAGCTTTACCGTCGAGTACAAAGCCGGGCGGCGCAAAGCAGAGCGCCAACCGAATTCGATCTGGGGAGACATCGATTTGAAGTCGGTGGCTCGGCAGGCGGGCGGGGGGGCCTTTTCGTTGCCGGGTGAGTACGAGGATGCCTTCCATGTCAATCCGCCCAAAGGGCAGAGTTCGCCAGAGCCGGTGTTGACACCGGTGCTGGCGCAGCAGAACAATGCATCGGCGACAGAGGAGATCCACATGCCCGACGAAAACGAAACCGTGACGGAAACGAACACGCCGGCCCCCATCGTGGCACCCCTCGCGCCGGTGAAACAGCGAAAGCCGCGAACCGTAAAGGCCGCCGCGGACACGCACCCGTCCCAGGTCGTGGATGCGGCACCAGGCAGCGTCACTCCGACAGCCGGCAAGCAGAAACGCGGCCGCAAAGCCAGGACGATCCCGGCTGCAGGTCCTGTTAAAAGCAAGCCTCTTAACCGCGCGGGTAAGACGACGGACGCTGCACCACCCACCACCCCGGTGGATCCAATCGACGACATGGCGGAGCTTCTGCGGCTCGAAGATGAAAACCGCAGCCTGCGCAAGCAGCTTTCTGAAAAGCTGCGGGCCGAGAATGCGGATCTGCGAAAGCGGCTCAATCTCGCTTGACGGGTAAAGGCAGACCCGGACAGCAGTGACCGTCAGGTCACGGCCGCAGCCGCGCGGTTCGCGCTCGCTTTGTGCAGGCGAGTAGAACACAAGGTCAATGATAATGGCATCCTTATGGAATTTCGTTGCCCGTTTGACGTCAAGACGGCGCCCTGAGGCGCAACAGCTCTTGCCCAACCCTGACGTCGTCGACCCATCGGGTGCCGCAAGGCTTCAGGTTGCCGAAACGGTCTCTGACGACGGGGCTCCCATGCCCGAACCAGCGCGCGCCGGGATTATCGCGGGGGAGTCGGGCAAAGCGGTAGACGCTGCCGACATTGCGGCGAGAGCCTGGACGGCACGGGCGACGGATGCTGCTGCTCATGCCGTGTCCGATCACGGCAGCAATGTTGCGGGAGAGCCCGATATCCAGGCGTCCTTACCAACCCCACGGACCCCTGCGCCAAGACGACCCAGGAACAAGTCAGCGGAAGCAGCCGCAGGACCGCAGCTTGCGAACGCTCCCACCGTTACCGCTCAGGCCATCAGCCTCGATGACGACATAAAGCTTTTGCGCAGCGAGCTTGTTAGCAAGCTTCGGCTGCAGAACGCCCAACTGAAGACCATGCTGGAGCGGTTCGAGCGTTAGGTCGCGGACCGCGGGCATGCCAGCGATGAGTTTACGGTGGCGGAAATGACGGCTCGCCGGCTCTGCGGACATCGCGAACTCCAGCACCACTCGTCTCCGTAAACACCGCCCGGTGATACTGGCTTGAGGTGTAGTGCGCCCGACGTTGAGCATTAACAACAGCGCGCCACCGGAGCCATAGCGCTGCCAAACCCTCGGGCTCCGATCAGATAGTGCACATTGTCTGCTGGCTAAAATCAGCGCTTTCCATCTCCGACAACCACGCGCAGGCTCTCGAACACTCCCGGTGCAAACTGGAATTGTCGCGCCGTGCCGCGCCCCATCGAGTTCTTGCCGAGTGTCTCAAGCAGGATGCCTCGTTCGACCAGAAGATCCATAGTTTCAATGACGCCGCCGCGCGTCATTCCGGTGATTTCTATTATATTCGATAGTGTTAGCTTTTCATGCGCCTGGTGCATCATGTAGAGGATATTCATCATCCCGATCTGCTTGATGCGAGACTGCGCCGATTCGCCCTCGATCGGCTTTTCCAGAATTTCACGCACTGCGAAGACAGATAAAGCCTGGCTTTGCCATCGGTCGCTCAAATTGCTTGCCATTGGTTTAACTATCTATTAGTTGTATAGTATACGGGTTGAAGCGAGTCGCTTCTCAGTCCTAGCTGACATTGAACGAACCGGAGGGTAGGGGGCATGCGAGGCCTTTTCTTTCAAACGATCGTAGCAGCGTTAGGGTTCACCTCACTCTATACCATTTCCGAGCGAAGCGCTCGTGCCGACGAGTGGGGTTGCCAGGTTATTCTCTGCTTATCCAATCCGGGCGGCGCGACGCAATATGGCGAATGCAGGCCACCGATCGAGAAGCTCTGGAGCTGGCTTGCAAGAGGCCATTCGTTTCCGGTCTGCGCAGGTGTCGGCTTTCAAAGCTCCCGCCCACGCTACGAACCATACTACTGCAATGCCGGCTACCGTCTGTCTGCTGGCTATGGGCCGCGTGGAAGTGAGGCGACGTGCATTTCCACATCGCCGCAGGCCGTGCGCGATAGTTTCTGCCGGCGGGATCGAGACGGCGGCGGTGGGAACGACGGCTCGGTTATGTCGCCGCACTGGCAAAAGCAAAACGGTCACTATCAGTGCATGGCCTATGCCATGGCCCGTCCGTTGGTGCGCGAGAAACCTCGATACATCGATGTAACGATCGACGGGGTCGGCAAGCAAAGGGTGTGGTTCTGAACATGCCCGTAGCCTTCCTCGATCTTGCGCAGACCTGCGCACCCTTCATTGCGTCCAAAACGCTTGCGGGCGTCGTCAGCCTCGAAAGCCGGTTCGCTCCGTTCAACATCCGGATCAACAGTGGCGCCCCCCTCGAGCGGCAACCTTCAACGAAGGCTGAGGCAATCGAAATCGCGACATCATTGATGGCCGAACGCCATGACATCCAATTGGGCCTCGGCGGCATCGGAGCAGATGAGCTTCCGAGGCTCAAACTCTCGATATCCGACGCTTTCGATCCGTGCCTTAACCTTCGGGCTACAGCGACGCTGCTCGACGGCTACTATCGCCTCGCGGTCAAGGTGGGGGCCGACCCCGCCAGGGCCGAGCAAGTCATGCTGCAGTCCTATTACGGACGTGACGATCCATCTGTCGGCGCCATGGTCAGCTACGACGATCAGGTTCACCGCGAAATAAAACGGCTCGGGCCGACCATCGCACGAGTGACAATTGGCGACACGGGAGACGGGAGGGAGGACGACGTCCCAAACGAAATTCCCAGTGCAGACGCCGTTGCCGAGGTTGTGGCGGAAAACTCCCCGGAAGAAACAGCCGCGGACTCAGCGGCGCCGGTATGGGACGTCTTCCAGAACCGGCGCCGATCATCTGTCATCGTGTTTCAAAATAGTAAAATGGAGCAGAGTGAATGACTTTCAGTTCCCGTTTCCGCCCGGTTGCCACCTCGACCGTGATGGCAATGGCCATCGTTGCGACATTGGCCGAGCCCGCCTTCGCGCAGGCCGCTGGCATCGAGACAATCCTGCAGAACATCGTCGATCTTCTCACCGGCAATATTTTCCGGCTATTGGCCACGATTGCGGTGATCGTCATCGCGATCGCGTGGATGTTTGGCTACATGGATCTGAGGCGGGCCGGTTACTGGATCATCGGCATCGGTGTAATCGCGGGCGCCTCAGAGCTCGTCGGCACCATCGTCGGGAGCTGATGGATATGGCGGCCAGCCGACCGACGCTCGAAGAGGACACGCTGTTCATTGCTTGCACGCGACCGGCGATGATCGCGGGTGTGACGATGGAGGCGATGGGCTTCAACGTCATGCTCACGACGATCTTCTACCTCGTTGCCGGTTCGATTGCCTATGCGCTGGTTGGCGTTGTCTTCCATTTCGTGTTTCGAGCTCTCGTCAAGCACGATCACAACATGTTCCGCATCCTGCTGGCTTGGGTCGAGACACGCGGCCGGACGCGCAACAGTGCCTATTGGGGCGGTGCAACACTCTCGCCACTCCGACTGGCCCGCCGCTTTGACGAAAGGGATATTGGATTTGCCTAGCATCGCCACCCTCAGATCCCGCGAGCTCGCACCCGAGGCGTTCATTCCCTATGTGCGCCACATTGACGAGAAGACAATCGCGCTCGACTCCCGCACGCTGATGGTCATGGTCGCGCTCGAAGGCGTGTCGTTCGAGACCGCTGATGTGCTCGACCTTAACGCCCTCTATCGCGACCTCAACACGCTCTATCGGAATATTGCCGATGAGCGGCTTGCGATTTGGACGCACCTCGTCCGGCGTCGAGACAGCGACTACCCAGATGGAACATTTGCAACACCATTCTCTGCCGCGCTCAACGAGAAATACCGCGAGCGTATGGTCCACGAGGACCTTTTCCGCAACGATCTCTATCTGACCGTGCTTTGGTCGCCAGGGCGCGATCCGGCCGACAAGGCGGCAAAGCTGCTATCGCGCCTTCGGCGAGCCAAACGCCTGGATATGGAGCTCGGTGAAGAGGCTTTGAAACAGCTTCAGGACAAGGTCATTGACGTGGTCGCTGGTTTGAAGCGTTTCCAACCACGTGTGCTGTCTCTCTATGACCAGGACAGCATGCTTTTCTCCGAGCCTAGCGAGGTGCTGCACCAGATCGTTGGCGGAAGGCGCGAGCGAGTGCCGCTGACCGAAGGCCGCATCGCCTCGGCAATTTACTCGGATCGCGTCATCATCGGTCGTGAGACGATCGAAATTCGGCATGAGGCGGAAAGCCGATTTGCAGGCATGCTGAGTTTCAAGGAGTACCCGGCCCGCACCAGGACCGGCATGCTGGACGGCGTCCTGACCAGTCCCTTTGAACTCATCCTTTCCCAATCCTTCTGCTTTGTGTCGAAGGCGGACGCTCGCGTCATCATGGGGCGAAAGCAGAACCAGTTGGTGAGCAGCGGCGACAAGGCGGCTTCGCAGATCGACGAACTTGACGATGCAATGGACGATCTGGAGTCGAACCGGTTCGTGATCGGCGAGCATCACCTGACGCTGTCCGTCTTCGCAATCACAGTGAAGGAACTGACGGACAATCTCGCAAAGGCCCGCGCTAGCCTGACCAATGGTGGCGCCGTCGTGGCACGAGAGGATCTTGGCCTCGAGGCTGCCTGGTGGGCGCAACTGCCGGGCAATTTCCGCTACCGGGCGCGATCGGGGGCGATCAGCTCGAAAAATTTCGCAGCACTGTCACCATTCCACTCCTATCCGATCGGACAGAAGGACGGCAATGAATGGGGACCCGCTGTTGCTCTGCTCAAGACGGCCTCGGGGTCACCCTATTACTTCAACCTCCATTACGGCGATCTCGGCAACACATTCATGTGCGGCCCATCGGGAGCCGGCAAGACCGTGATCGTGAACTTCATGCTCTCGCAGCTCGAAAAACATGATCCGCATGTTGTCTTCTTCGACAAAGATCGGGGCGCGGAACTCTATGTCCGCGCCGCCGGCGGTTCCTACCTGCCGCTGAAGAATGGCGTCCCCACGGGCTGCGCTCCCCTAAAGGCCCTCGACCTGACGCCGGAGAATAAGGTGTTCCTGGCGCGCTGGGTCGGCAAGCTTGTGAGTTCAGGGACTCGGGAACTGACGGTCACCGAGCTTCGCGACATCTCCGGCGCGATCGATGGTCTTGCCGACCTGCCCGCTGACCGGCGGACGATCGGCGCACTCCGGACTTTCCTGAACAATACGGATCCGGAAGGGATCGCCGCCAGGCTGCGCCGGTGGGAGAGGGGAGGGCCACTCGGCTGGGTCTTCGACAATGTCATCGAGGATATCGGTTTTGGCGATTTCGGCGGTTCGGGAAAGTTCATCGGCTACGACATGACCGATTTCCTCGACAACGAGGAAATTCGCACACCGCTGATGGCCTATCTCTTCCATCGCGTCGAGCAGCTGATCGATGGTCGTCGGATCATCATCGTCATCGACGAATTCTGGAAGGCGCTGCAGGACGAGGGGTTCCGCGGTCTTGCGCAGAACAAGCTGAAGACTATCCGCAAACAAAATGGGTTGATGCTGTTTGCCACGCAAAGCCCACGCGACGCGCTGAACTCTCCAATCGCGCACACGATCATTGAGCAATGCCCGACACAGATCTTCCTGCCCAACTCGCGCGGCAACCATGCCGACTATGTCGACGGCTTCAAGCTCACCGAGCGCGAATACGAATTGATTGCGCGCGAGCTTTCGGTCGAGAGCCGGAGGTTTGTGTTGAAGCAGGGACACAATAGCGTCGTTGCCGAGCTCGACCTCAACGGCTTCGATGACGAGCTCGCCATCCTTTCTGGTCGGACCGCCAATGTCGAACTTCTCGACGTGATCCGCGCGGAGGTTGGGGATGACGTCAAGGATTGGCTTCCCGTTTTCCAACAGCGAAGGAGTGCAAGCTGATGGCTTCCTATCGATTTCCTGGCGCGGTGCTCGCCATGGCACTTATTCTTTCCGCCGAAGGTGCGGCGGGGCAGGGGGTTGCGGTCATCGATCAGTCAGCTATCGCCAAGCAGATCGAAAGCATCGCGCAGCTCAAGTCGCAACTTGATGCGCTTAATCAGCAGATTGAGCAGGCGCAGCAGCTTTATGGCTCACTCAACAAGCTGACCGACATGGCGGATGTTGCCAGCGTCCTCAACGATCCGGCGATCCGCAAGGCGCTTCCGTCCGATTTCGCCGCGATCGAGGGCTTGCTCAAAGGCAATGGCACCGGCGTATTTGGAGATTCCGCCTCGAAATTTCTGGACAGTAACTCGACCTACCGCACCAGTGCCGACGATTTCTACGCCAAGGAATTGTCGCGTATTCAGAGCCAGAATGCGGGTCAGATGAGCCTCGGTCAGCAGATCTACGATGCTGCCACCAAGCGCATCGACGGAATCGATCAATTACGCGAGAAAATCTCTACCGCAGGCGACGCCAAGGAGATCGCAGATTTGCAGGCTCGCCTGCAGGCCGAACAGGCATTCCTACAGACNNCGACGTGCTGCGGATGGAGGGGTTGCGGATGGTCCAGCAAGCGCAGACTCAGGTCGACGAGCAGCGCAAGGCCGAGGATTGGCGGCAACGCATGGATGCGATGAAGGCGGCGCTGCAGTGAGGCGGATCCCCATCTTCATTACCCTCTTGCTGCTGGCCGCTTGCTCCCAGGAATCCGAGCGGACGTACACCGTCGATGAGCTGATCGCTGACGAACCACTGCTGAGCCGTACCATTTCTGACTGCCGCAACAATCCGGGTGAATTGCGCGACACGCCGAATTGCCGGAACGCAGAAGCGGCCGACGGAAAGCTACGCCTCCAAAACATGCGCAAAGCGCTGGGAGGCTGATCCGATGTACCAGGTATTCGAGTTCATCGACGGGCAGTTCAAACAGCCGCTGGAGACTTTCGTCTCCGATGGAACGTCGAACATAGCCGAATGGGTCACTGGTCCGTTGACGGCGGCAGTCACTCTCTATGTCGTTCTCTATGGCTATCTCGTCCTGCGCGGCTCCGTGCAGGAGCCCATCCTTGACTTTGCCTTCCGCGCGATAAAGCTCGCGATCATCGTCATGTTGGTCAAGAACGCTGGCGAATACCAAACCTATGTCACGAACGTCTTCTTCGACGTATTGCCGCGCGAGATCGCACAGGCCCTGAATTCGGGTGCAGCGCCGAGCGCCAGCACCTTTGACAGCTTGCTCGACAAAGGCCAGGCTTCTGCGACCGATATCTGGTCTCGCGCTTCCTGGCCGGTCGATATTATCACCGGCGTTGGTGGCATGATGGTAATCGGCGTCAGCTTCCTGGTCGCGGGGATCGGCTACGTCGTCTCCCTCTATGCGCGGTTGGCGCTGGCAATCGTGTTGGCGATCGGGCCAATCTTCATCGCGCTCGCCATGTTCCAGTCGACGCGGCGTTTTACCGAGTCCTGGATCGGGCAACTCGCGAACTTCGTGATCCTGCAGGTGCTCGTCGTTGCCGTCGGCTCACTGTTGATCTCTTGCATCGATTCAACCTTTACCGCGATCGACAGCTACAGCGACGTTCTCATGCGTCCGATCGCACTCTGCGCCATCGGGATCGCTGCCCTTTATGTGTTCTACCAGTTGCCCGGCATTGCGTCAGCTTTGGCCTCTGGCGGCGCGTCGCTGGTCTACGGCTATACGACTGCACGAGATGCACATGAAGGCATGCTGGCGCGAGGGACCTCTTACACCGGCCGTATGATCGGTCGCGGAGCCCGCTTTGCGGGCCGGGCATTCGGATCAAGGAACGCCGGCGCATGACACATTTCAGAACAATAAGAAAAGGCCTGCCTGAATGATTAAGCCTGCCGTATTGCTCGTCATTGCAGCCACGCTTGGCGGCTGCGCCTCACTGACCTACCCTTTGCCGAAATGCGACGGCTATTCACGCCGACCTCTGAACCGCTCGATGTGGGAATGGGAGGGCGACAGCAAGCTGAAACACCAGCAATCCAACGCGAACTCCTCGACGTCCGTGACACCCTTTGTCGAAGAGGTCAGCGAGCCCGCAGCTTTTGCGCATCTGGACATCGACGGTTCCTATCGCCGCTGTGAGGGATGAGAGATGGTGACGACAGATAATCTCAAGAGCTACTTCGACAAGGCACGTCGTTTCGACCAGGACCGAATGATCCAGATCGAGCGTTCGAACCGGATTGCCTGGTCGATCGCTATCGTCTCAGGATTTGTCGCCGGCGTGTCCGTCTTCGCGATTGCAGGTCTCACGCCCCTCAAGACGGTTGAACCGTTTGTGGTGCGCGTCGACAATTCGACGGGCATTGTCGATGTCGTATCAGCATTGACGTCGACGGCCGGCACCTACGACGAGGCCGTGACAAAATATTTCGCTGCCAAGTATGTCCGCGCCCGCGAGGGTTACGTCTGGAGCGAAGCACAAGAGAACTTCCGCACCATTGCCCTTTTGTCGACCCAACCGGAACAGACACGGTTCGCGGGACTGTACCGCGGCAGCAACCCGGAATCGCCTCAGAACATTTATGGTCGCGCAGCCACGGCGAGGATCGATATCGCTTCGATTTCTCTCATCAATCAGAACGTCGTCTCGGTGCGCTACATGCGCACGATTACGCGCGGCGAGGAGGTGCGGACGACCCACTGGGTTGCGAGCCTTACCTATTCGTACGCAAACGCTCCGATGTCGTCGACCGACCGACTGGTGAACCCGCTCGGTTTTGTCGTCAGCGAATATCGTGCAGATCCGGAGGAGGTGAGATGATGCGCACCGCACCAATCGTCGCACTCGTCCTTTCACTTGCGGTGTCGCCGGCGCTTGCGCTGGAGATTCCACGAGGCGCCTCGCAAGACAGCCGTGTCCGATTTGTGAACTACCAACCCTACAACATCACGAGGGTCGTCGGCACCTTGCGGTCATCCGTACAGGTCGAGTTCGCAGCGGACGAGGAAATCGCCCATGTGGCGCTCGGCAACAGCGTCGCCTGGGAAGTCGCGCCGGCCGGCAACATCCTGTTCCTGAAACCCCGCGAGAACCAGCCGGTGACGAACATATCTGTTGTGACAACGCGGCGGGATGGCTCGACCCGCAGCTACCAGATGGAATTGACGGTGCGAGACGGTTCCGTAGAAGCCGGGCAAAACACCTACTTCTATGTGAAGTTCAGGTATCCGGGAGACGAAGCTGAGCTGCGCCGCCAGCAGGCTGCATCGAGGGCTCTCGCTGCCCAGGCGAAGGAAGCCGACAATGTGCTCGCCCTCCACGAAGCCTATGGACCTCGAAATTGGCGTTATTCGGCTCAGGGCTCCCAGGCACTGGAGCCGCAAAGCGTCTACGACAACGGAAAGATCACGACGTTCGCCTTCGTTGGCACCCAGGAAATGCCCGCGATCTATATGGAGAATTCCGACGGATCCGAAAGCCTTGTTCCAAAGTCGGTCGACGGAAATCTGGTGATGGTGCACGCCATCAGCCGCAAGTTCATCCTTCGTCGAGGCAAGGATGCGCTCTGCGTCTTCAACGAGGCCTACGACCGCGTCGGCTTCAACCCCGACACCAATACGACGTCTCCCTCGGTGGAGCGCGTCGTGAAAAGCGACGTCGCCGGGCAATAGGGAAGGGAACGGTCATGGCTCAAGAAGATGAAGCTCGCATTCCCGGAGAACGCGCGGAAACCATCACCGGTCGCGGTATCGACAATAACCCACTATTGAAACGCGGCGCAGTGGCAATCGCCATCGTTGCGTTCATCGGATTTGCCCTCTGGTCGACCACAGGCAAGAAAGCAAAAGACGAGAATATCCAGCCGGAGAGGGTCGTTATTCGCCAGACAAATCCCTTTGAAGCCGCCAAGGAAAAATCTGAGCCGGCTCAGGCGGTCCCGGAAGTGAAGTTGCCGACGCCCGTCGTCGAACCGGTCGCGGACGAGGGCGACAAACTCCTCGATTCCGCCCGCAGAGCGCCGGTGATGGCCTTCAGCAGCGGGCAGAAAAATACGAAAGAGCGCCGGGAGACCGATAATCCGGACAACTCAAACAACAGCAATTTCGTACCACTCGACAACAACATGATGGCTCAGAACCAACAGACCAGCGATCAGCAGCGCTTCGATGGTCTGCTGCGGCCGACCCGGCTTGAGGGATCACGCGCCGGTACGCTTGGAAATCGCGACTTCATCGTTGCGATGGGGACGTCGATCCCCTGCGTACTCGAAACGGCACTGGCATCCGACCAGCCAGGCTTTGCCAGTTGCGTGATCAACCGCGACGTCCTTTCGGACAACGGCAGGGTCGTGTTGATGGAAAAGGGCACGCAGGTTGTCGGAGAATATCGGGGCGGGCTTCAGCGCGGACAAAAACGCCTCTTCGTTCTCTGGAATCGAGCCAAAACTCCAAAGGGCGTGATCGTCACGCTCGCATCGCCAGCGACCGACGCGCTCGGTCGCGCCGGCGTCGATGGCTACGTCGATACCCATTGGTGGGAGCGCTTCGGCAGCGCCCTTCTTCTTTCTATTGTCGGGGATGCGACCAGCTATGCCAGCAGTCGTCTGCAGGATAGCGATGTCGACGCGCAGAACACGACGAGCGCCGGCCAGCAGGCGGCCGCCATTGCGGTCGAACAGTCCATCAACATCCCGCCGACGCTGAATAAGCACCAGGGCGAAGTGGTTTCGATCTTTGTCGCTCGCGATCTCGACTTTTCCGGGATCTACCGTCTTCGGGTGACGGAACCCAGGAACCGCATTTTCGACCGTGCAGTGCTCGGGGATTTTTCGCCGCGGTCGACGCTCGTAACGAAGTAGGGTAGGAAATGTNGCAGGGGCAGGATTCGACTGTTGTAAGCGAGCTGTTGAAGCCGTTTTCGACATACCTCCAGGACCCGTCCCTCTATGAAGTGATTGTGAATCGGCCCGGGCAGGTGCTGACGGAAGGTCCAGGCGGTTGGCGGACCCATGATAGACCGGAACTGACCTTCGAGAAGCTCATGCGCCTTGCCCGGGCTGTAGCCAGCTTTTCTCATCAGTCGATTGATGAGACGCGTCCGATCATATCGGCGACACTTCCAGGCGATGAGCGGATCCAAATCGTCATCCCGCCGGCGACCATGAAAGACACTGTAAGCATCACCATCCGAAAGCCTTCGTCGGTCGACTTCAGCCTTGATGACCTGGAGGAAAATGGATTTTTCGAGAAAACGCGCGCAGCGAATAGTGCCTCATCCTCGCAGGATGAGGAGCTGAGCGAAATCTACCGTGCTGGCCGTTTTAAGGACTTCCTTCGGCATGCAGTCATCGCCCGGAAGAATATCATCATCTCGGGCGCTACAGGTTCAGCCAAAACCACGCTTTCGAAAGCGCTCATCAAGCATATTCCCGAAGCCGAGAGGATCATCTCGATCGAAGACACCCCTGAGCTGGTGATCTCACAGCCAAATCATGTGCGGTTATTCTACTCGAAGGGCGGGCAGGGTCTTTCCCGTGCGGGGCCGCGCGAGCTTCTGGAGTCATGTCTTCGTATGCGGCCGGATCGCATCTTGCTTCAAGAGCTTCGCGACGGCACTGCTTTCTACTACATCCGTAATGTCAATTCCGGCCATCCCGGCTCAATAACGACTGTTCATGCGAATTCAGCAGAACTAGCCTTCGAGCAGCTGGCGCTCCTGGTAAAGGAGTCCGACGGTGGATCCGGCATTGATCGTGCCGACATTTTCGCTTTGCTGAAAACTGGGATCGATATTGTGGCGCAGTGCGTGCGCGAAAATGGAAGGTTCCGGTTGGCAGAAGTGTTGTTTACAAGGGCATCGAACACTTGAGATCCGCTACATTTTCTTAAGGTGACCGCTTCGGTGACAAGCTCTTCAAAAGAGGCCGCTCGTACCCGCCAACTTGACCGCCCGCGCTCGGAATCACCTTACAGGGCGCCTGTCATCTTCTGGCGCAACTGCCCTTGGGGGAGATGGCGGACAGGGGGAATCTACGGGCGTGACCGCGCGCGGTTTCCTCTACGTCTTCGGGCCAAATGTCTCGACGATTTCACAGCGTGCGACAACGCCTCCGGGGCCATGATTTAGCAATGCAAGGACAGCGGCCCGATCCAACGGGATCGTCTCCATCTTCTCAACAACCGTCGTCGCCCATTCCATCTCAGGGTCAGCCACCACGTCCTTGCGCAGAGCAAGCACCGCACTGCGGGCTTCCTCAAGACTGTCGAAGAAAATATCGGAAATGCCCGTTGGCTTCCACCGTTCCTCCTGTGGGACTCCAGCAACCGAATAGGTATAGAATGTGAAAGAAGATAGTGTTTTCACCGATTTCTCCTTGAGCATCGCGGGCGGTACGTCCCCGCCATTCGTGCTCATTGACCCCTGGTGATCGGGGAGTTGGAAAACCGAGCGTACTCGATCCCTGGGGCCTTTAGCTCGAAGAGCCTGTTGCATACGCCACAGGCTCCCCGACCATAAGGTCAAGGAGTCGAAGCCATTCTGGTTGGCCTCCGACCAATACGCTTGGGGTTTCCACGCCCCGAAGCAGCACGTACCGCTTCAATTCGATGCTTATGACATCCCGTTGAATTTGTCCTGAATTTTCTCTTCGACCGGTGGCAACTCCTCGAGTTCGGGGCCGCGCCAAGGGCGGCAATGGCCCTTGAATGGGGCGGGTGGCGGCGCAAGGGAGAGGATGGCCGTCGGCGGCTGGTTGGAAGGCTGAGAGAGTTTCCGACTGGCTCGCCGAAGAACTGGGAGCGCGCCTATAGTCGAACTCTGATGGCCGTTCGGCATATCATGCGAAAGCGGAAGGCTGTCGCAGCTGGTCCGCAGCCGGCGAAGAAGTGGATGCCGGCCGGAAGCGGTGAGGGCGGCGGATGGGGTTGGAGGAAGAGGGGGGAAGGAGGGTTCGTGGCGGATTGAGTTGTCGGAGAGAGGCTCCGGCCGACCCGCCACGGAGAAAAGACATGGCACAGGCCATCCAAAAAATCACGCTCAACGCCGGACGCGACGTCCCCTTCAACAAGCTCGTTCTCAGCCAAGAGAACGTGCGCAAGACCAAGGCGGGCGTCTCGATCGAAGAGCTTGCCGAAGATATCGCCCATCGCGGGCTGTTGACCAGCCTCAATNNCCGGCGGGCGGCCGCCGCTACCGCGCGCTGGAATTGCTGGTCAACCAGAAGAAACTGTCGAGGACGGCGGCCATTCCCTGCATCGTCAGCAAGGGCGACACCCTTGAAGTCGAGGATTCGCTTGCCGAGAACGTCAGGCGCGTCGACCTTCACCCGTTGGACGAGTTCCGGGCCATCATGACGCTGCGCGAACAGGGGCTCGACGAGGAAGAAATCGCCGCGCGTTTCCATATGTCGGTCGCAACGGTGAAGCAGCGGCTGCGGCTGGCGTCGGTTTCGCCGCGTCTTCTCGAACTCTACGCCAATGACGAGATGAGGCTCGGGCAGGTCATGGCATTCTCGATCACCAATGATCACGTTCGGCAGGAACAGGTCTGGGACACGATCTCGCGGTCGCACAACCAGGATCCCTATTACATCCGGCGGATGCTGACCGAAACCGCGGTCCGCGCCTCCGATCGTCGCGCCGTCTATATCGGTATCGACGTCTATGAGGCAGCCGGCGGTGTCGTGATGCGTGACCTGTTCGAACAGGACAATGGTGGATGGCTGCAGGATCCGGCGCTGCTCGAGCAGCTCGTGCTCGAAAAGCTGACCACTGAGGCCGAGGCGCTGAGGGCCGACGAGGGCTGGAAATGGGTCGAGGCCGCGTTCGACTTCCCTTATGGCCACACCTCCGGTCTTCGCCGTTTCTATGGCGAGCGGGCCGAGTACACCGAGGAAGAGCTTGCACGCCATGACGCGCTGAAGACGGAATACGACAGGCTCGATGCGGAATACGCCGAGGCAGACGACTATTCCGAGGAAACCGAGGCCCAGCTTGAAAAACTCGGCAACGAGCTGGATGCCCTCAATGACCGGCCCTACGTCTTCGACAGGCAAGACGTCGCCCGCGGCGGCGCCTTCATCTCGCTCGCCGCCAATGGCGAGTTGAAGATCGAACGCGGTTTCGTCCGGCCCGAAGACGAACCCGTCCCCGAACCGAACGGCGGTGATGCCGATGAGGGCGACAGTGATGGTGAAGGCGAGACTGACACTGCTGCGCCTTCCGCATACGGCGGTATCTCGGTCAACGGCAAGCCTGTCGGCGTCGAAGAACCGGAAGAAGACGACGGCAAGGTTCGTCCACTTTCCGATCGCGTCATCGAGGATCTGACGGCCGCCCGCACCGTCGCGCTCCGCAATGCTTTGGCCAATGACCCTGTGATGGCCTTCATCGCCGCCCTGCATGTCGCGGTCCTGAAAATCTTCTACCGTTACGGGGCTGACTCGTGCCTGGAGATCACGCTCCAGCACACCGCCTTCAGCCAGACGCCTGGGCTCGGCGATACGGTCTGGGCAAAGGAGATCGAACAGCGGCAGGAGTCCTGGGGCTATGATCTCCCCGGAAATGCGGATGAGGTCTGGGACTACCTCGTCGCACTCGACGAGGCCAGCCGAATGGCTCTCTTTGCCCATTGCGTTTCGTTGTCGGTGAACACAACCGTGCAGGCGTGGAACCGACGCACAAAGGAAACCGCTCATGCCAGGCAGCTTGCCCGTTCGCTCGGGTTCGGCATGGTCGCCGCCGGCTGGGCGCCGACGGTCGACAACTATCTCGGCCGCGTGACCAAGGCGCATATCCTGCAGGCGGTCCGCGAGGCAAAGGGCGAACAGTCCGCGCAACTGATCGATCATCTGAAGAAGCCCGACATGGCCCGCGAAGCCGCCCGGCTGCTGGCAGGCAGCGGATGGCTCCCCGAAGTGCTGCGGCTCCCCGTCGATCAGATCCCGGCGGAAGCAGAGGTGGATGCGGTGCTGTCAGACGCTGTTGTCGAGGACGATACCACAGAGGCCGCCGACATCGATTTGCCAGCCTTCCTGACGGAAAATGAGGAAGCCGCAGAAGCGGCCACCGACCCGATCGATGGCGACGGCGACGGCGAGCATCTCGAAGCCGCCGAGTAACCACTCAAAAACGCACACTCACGAAAGCCCGGCCACTGCGCCGGGCTTCTTTGTTCTTTAGGAGCGCCGTCATGCCTGCCTATACGATTGAAACGACCTACACCCTGCCGATATTTCGGCATGGGACCTATATCGCCGACACGCCCGAAGCTGCCTGCAAGGCGGCCCTTGGCGACAACAACTGGGAGTCTTCGCAGAAAGACTACGACTCCTCAGGCGAGATCCATGTGACCGGCATTTGGGAGGGCGAGGACACCGCCTATGCCGGATCGCCAATCACGATACCGTCGCAGTTCGATGAAGAAATTCAGCGCCGGGCTCACCACTTCGAGATCCTGCTCGGTCTGCTGAAAATGCTGTTCCACGATGTCCAGGCGGGGCGATCTCCGTTGGTCGAGTGGCAGGCCAAATCAACCTGGGCGATTGCGCGGGGCGAGGCTATCCTCGCCTATGCGCCCGATCCCGCCGAGCCGACCGACGGGCCAAAGCCGAGCCATGTCCTTGCACGTTTGCAGGAAGAACGCGTCCGAAGCGCGATCGCTGCTGTGCTTGATATCGATCGCGACTTCGAGGGGCTTTCACCAGGTTCTGTGAGCGATGCGGAGATCCGATCGGCTTGCGAGTCCATCGCAACAACGATGGACTACTCCGATGCGGTGAGCAATGCCGAGTTTCATGCGGCAATAGCAGCAATCCGGGCGACGCAGCGTCGCCTTCATCCGGATTAAGTCCCATCGGACCGCTCTGACATTTGAACGCCGTCCCGCGTCCATCAAGTACCCCGCTTTCCATTCCATCCGTCCCGACCGTCGCGTCGGGCTTCTGCGTGTTGTCGAGCAGCGAACCCGCGTCTGCATTTGTCGTCCTGCGCGCAGGCAAAAGGTTGCGGCTGCGGCCAGCCTCAAAGGGAAGAGTGGGGCCGGGGAAGGGGCGAGGCCAGGCTCTGGAGAGAGGGGCGCCTGGTCGGAATCCTGTTTCCTCTCTGGAGAACGATCGATGTCGATATCTGAAGTCACACCCCAAACTGCCTCCATCGTCACTGACGAGCGCCGCCTGGAATTCCTGCCCACCCTATTTGGGCGCTCGCTCCTGATGATCGGCGAGAACGCGGTCTACAGCCTCATGGAGCGGCTCAGCCCCCTCGATTATCGCGGCGGGGTCTGGGATTTCTACGAACATGGGGGCAAACCGTTGTTTCTGGCGCCGAGCTCCAAATCGCGTTTCCGGATCACCGGCGAGATCACCGGGTTTCAGGGGGAAGTCTCGGCGGAGGCTGCCGGGATTATCGCCACGCTTTTTGCCTTTTCGCATCTCTCCTTCCAGCATCAATCCGAGCACCTCTCGAAAGGCTATGGTCGCCTTTACGCCTATTCGGCTGACCACCCCGAAGCCGGCGAGATCTTTCAGGCGATCGATTGACCACAAAGCCGGCGTCGCCCTCGGGCGACGCGCTTACTGTCCTGACCGCATTGACCTCGAAGCCAGGTCTTGCGGTCGCAATTCATCGTCCACCTCACCAGCCCGGTTGTCGCAAGAGCGGTCAGCCGGGCTTTTTCGTTTCAGGAGACTTCATCATGAACACCATGATTTCCATCCCGCAATCCACATCGTCTGGATTCAAGGTCGATATATCCCGCGGCGAACGCATTGGCCGCGTTTCGTCGGAATGGTTTTCGCGCCCCGACGACGAGCGTTATCTGTCGCTTTCCGATCTGCATCGCGCCGTCAGCGCCAGAACGGAACGCGCTCGCGTTCGCACAGTCGAGACCGCCGAGATCCGTGTCGAAGCGACCCGCAACAATACTGAGCGCTTGTCCCTGATCGTTCCCGGCGGGCGCGAGCCGTTGGCCCCGACGCACTGGAGCTACGGTCAGCTCTGCAGCCTGGTTGGCGCACCTGCGAGCTACATGCGCCAGCTGCCCGCGCCGCTGGCGGCGATCAATCTCCAGCACGGACTGCTCAATCATAATGCCGAAATGGTCAAAACGCTCGAGATGGAAGACGGCCGCCTTGAACTGCGGGCGGTGACCGGCCCCGAATACGGGCGCATCTGGGACAAGGATTTGATCGCTGCGATCATGAACATTGCTGGCAATGGCACCGGCGACACGATCTGGAAAGTGCCGGGTCTGCTTGACTGGTCTACGATGACCCACAATCCATTCGTGGATATCACGAAGGACACCACAACGCTGTACGCCAGCGATCGCGACGTCTTTGTCTTTCTCTGCGATGACACGCATCCGATCGAAGCCGGACGACTGGCGAATGGCGAGCCTGATTTGTATTTTCGTGGCTTCTACGCATGGAACAGTGAAGTTGGCTCCAAGACGCTTGGCGTTGCCAGCTTTTACCTGCGAGCCGTATGTGCCAACAGGAATCTCTGGGGCACCGAAAATTTCGAGGAAATCACCATCCGTCACTCGAAGTTCGCGGCCCAGCGCTTCGCCCATGAAGCAACGCCGGCGCTGACGAACTTCGCCAATTCCTCGCCCGCGCCGTTCATCGCCGGCATTCGCGCCGCTCGTGAGCGTATCGTCGCCCGCAGCGAAGACGATCGCTCGGAATTCCTGCGCAAGCGCGGCTTCTCGAAGGCCGAAACCGGCAAGATCATCGAGACCGTTCTCAGCGAGGAGGGCAGACCACCGGAGTCGATTTTTGACTTCGTACAAGGCATCACCGCCCTTGCGCGGGGAAAGGCGCATCAGGACACCCGCCTCGAACTTGAAGCCAAGGCGAAGAGACTGCTCGAAAGCGCAGCCTGACCACGTCAACTCGAGCACAAATCCTTATCCATCCCTTTCATCGCCCGCCATCGCACCGGTTTTTTCCGTCCCGGAAAGGAAACGTCATGACCGCACTCGAAACCAGAATCTATAGCCACCCACCCATTCCCCTGGCAAACATCAGCCTGCTCGAAATGCTGATCCTCACCAAGGTGCTCGAATGCAGCGAAACGGAAGCGGGACTTGTCCTGTTCACGGATGTCGGACCGACCAATCCGGTCCGTGTGGCGCGTAGCGAACTTGTCGCTGCATTTCGCGCGTCGGCACAATACGCGGAGAATCCGATCAACATCTTCATCGCCGGCCGTATCATCTCCCTTCTCCCGGCAGGCGGCAACACGGTCGAGGACGATGCAATGGTCGAGATCGACCTTAGCGGGTTCCCGTGGCAGTTCGTGGTGCAGGGCATCGTTGCGCGATCACCGGATCTGCGCGAGGTTATAGTGATCCAGTGGACGAACCACCCCTCGCAACGTCCGGAGAGCTTTGGTGCCAGCGTTTCGCTGATCACCGCCAAGGCCATCCATCACGCCACGAGCGAGGACCTTCTCCCCCGGTTCAGGCTTCAGGACAAGGCCATCCCGCCTGCGGCGCCAACTGCTGCCTCTTCAGCGGACGACAGAGTTTTGATCAGCGGCGCTGCAAGCGACCCGTTTACCGTGAAAGCCCTTGAGACGGCTCTCTGCCTATGGGAGGCCATGCTCTATTTCCGTGGGTTGCATCAGGATGGACGGCCCGTCCCGGATACGATCGTCCGCATGTCGGAAGTCTGGGATACCATCGGATGGCAGGCGATGCGTTCCCATGTTCGCGCGATCGTGCTCCTTGCGCTCGACGTCCATGACGACGTTTCCGAGGACCTTGAGGAACAAGGTTTCACCTTCGATTTCGATTTTGCGCCGGCGCTCATTGAGACACTGCGATGGTCCGAGGACGGGGCCTCTCGCGAAGGCGAATCCGAAGANNCCGTCAGGCGCCATCGGCAGGACGTCGTCGCGCGGACCGCATCGAACATCAACCCGGCTTCATCCCAAATCGACTGATGAGAAGAGGCGCTTGCCTTCGACCCATGCGTTTACGGATCAAGGCAGCCGCGGGATATCGCCGTCCGCGACCCGCCAGACCCAGGGCGTGATCTCCGGCCTTGCCTCGATCATTTCCGCAAGCGCCGGCTCATATTCCTCTCCGGCGCTCGCCGGAACGATGAACATGGCGACCGGAGCCGGTTTCTGCTCGGGCAATGTCACTGAGACGATCGGCGCATCGCGCGGCAGATTGAACCGCAAGCCTTTGACGCTCTTTCGCTTGAGGTGGCTGAGCTTCTCCAGAAGCCGCAGCTCGTGAATGTCCTCGAACGGCAGCCAATTCTCGTTGACCACCATCAGGGCGACCTCTTCGACCGCTGCGATGCCGGCGGCCGAGACGCCGAAGGTGGCGATGACGATCAGGTGGAATGCCTCGTTCGAGCGCCACAGTTCGAGTTCTGTCTCATAGCGCGCGGCGAGCCGCCGCCATGCACCCTCCTCGATCATCAGTGGAAACGGCATGTGCCGCACNNACGATCATCATCAGCTTGCGTGGACCCGGGCCGGTCGCCTGCACAGCTTTGAGCGCAGCCGACCGACGGGAGGCGATCCCATCCTTGTCTCCGGGATGAAACACTTCCGGCACGAAGAGGATATCGCCCAAGGTGGCGCCTCTAGCCGTCATCTGCGCGGCGGCATTCAGAAGGCTCGCTCGCACCCGGCCCCAGCCGCGCCTGCCGGCCCAGGTCGAACGCCATTCCGTCAGTTCGCCTGCCTCCCAGAGATAGTGCAGCATCGCCCGGAGCGACAATTTCCTGGGCTCGCTGCGGATGTCATGTTCGGATGTCTCAGCGCGCGCGCTGGGTGCGGCGCGAGGCCCGCGTTTCGTCAGCGAAAAGTCCAGCTTCAGGTCGGCCTTGCCGTTGGCATCGATCTGGATCGCATTGCCGATCAACGGGCCAAGGCCGGAAAGCTCGTAGGGAGGCTCATAGGAGGGGCAGGCGGGATCGTGATCGCGTCCCGATAGTGGCATCCGTTTGATGAGATACTGGTCTTCGACCTTGGCGATGTACATCGGCACGGACGGTTCCTTGCACTTGCACATCGGGCGTAGTCGCTGCTCGTAGGCCTGCGGGAGGAATGCCCGCAAGTCAGGCGACGATTCTTCGATCACCCGACCATCGATCGTGAATTTTCGCACCTCTGTTCTCCCCGTTCCGTCGTTGAAGCTACGCGGCCGCCATATGTTTTACTATACGAAAGATATATAGTAAAATACCTCGATGCCGATAAAACCTGCGCGGCTGAGAGGGGAGTTCGGCCACCAGAATTCAGAACACTTCGCCCGGCGCAGCCCGGGCCTTTTCCGTTTCAGGAGGAAAGAATGACGATACCCAACCATGCCAAGGCCAATTTCCAAACCCTGTTGCGCGCAGCCGCGGACGGCAACCATCGCTCTGATGGAATGCCTGGATTCCCGAACGAGCGAACCTCGTTATGTCCTGTGTGCTGTCGGACACGACGGGACCGACCGGATTTTCGCACCGTTTGGCCATTTGGCAGACGGGAACCCCTACGACGCTTACTCCCCTCCCGATCCTGGCAATCCCCGGGGCTTTCTGACTGCAGGCCAGGCTCGATCCGACAACTGCATGCCAACCGCGGACGACAAAGGAGAGAGCGGTGCAGATCCGACGTAAAGCCCGGCCGGGCGAGATGCCAAAGCATCTCGCCCATTCCCTCTATTCGGCAGGACTGGGCGCATATGACTTGGGCAGTTACCGTTCGACGCCGAACGGTGCCCCGGATGTCGCGGCACTTGTTCACCCCGGCATGGTGATCCGTACGTCGTACGGCACGGGCGGAACGGTGATCGGAGTTGAAGGCCCCCATGTCCATGTGGCACCTGATAGCAGGGACTATCCGCATTTCACGATCGTCTATGTGCCGTCCGAGCGGTTCGGCCGGCACGGCAAACTCGATCGCAACTGGATCGGTGAATGCGTCAGTGTTAACGGCCGCATCCTGAAGCTTCTCGAAGCCAACCTGGACCAGGTCTTTATCGAAAGTGCGGTCTCCGGCCCGCGCTGACGCTTCGGGGAGAACGCCCCACCAATCTTCCTTCCAACCTTTTCCAACCAGGCCCGGTGTTCCGAATGGAGCGCCGGGCCTTTTGACGTTTTCAGGAGTNNATCNNNNCNNGGCCTGCACTCGACTGCCCCCGCCCGGCTTCTGCGCCAGTCGCACCGGTCGCGCCGGTGTTCCTCAATTTCCGTTCGCAGATCGTTCGGCCCGTCTGCTTCGCCATCGTTTATTGGGACGGCCCGGGCGATACGCTCTACGCCTTCGAGGACCGCGACGCCTTCGAGCGCCAGCGCAGTGCGGCCGAGCGACATGGCGTCCACGTCCATGAGTTGTCGGTTGAGGAGGCAGCCGATTGGATCGCCTCCGGCGGCAATGCCGTCCTGCACGCGGTGTCGGTCGCCGGCGCTGCAGCATTCGGAAACCTGAAGCTCGCGCCCGGCTGACGTCCGGACGCAGCCGGATTGATCGCACCAGAGGGAGAGAGGGGCCGGGAAAGGGTGGTCTGCCGGGGCTTGGAGAGCGTCCGGGCGGACCTGTCCTTTCCCGCTCTCGACAAGGTTTCCCATGAACATCGTTCCTTCCCACGCCATAAGCGCCAACACTGCCTCGCTCGCTCCCGCCGATAGCACCACCCGAGCAGGCAAACTCTTCCGCTCCGGCCACGCGCTTCTGCCGTCACTCGAACGTGGCCAGTCCATCGGCGCAGCCGATCTCCGCACCATCCTGATGAACATTTTCGGGGGCTCGGACGCCGAAGGCTTCTGGTCATGGAAAGACGCCTACGAGGCGACCGAAGTGGCGCAGGTCCTGTTCCTGCGCAAGTTCGGCACGGCAATCACCGCCCGCGCAGACGCGCTGCAGGCGACCTTGGCGATGCTGACGAAGGTAGCGGGCTTGATCCCCACCCACACGCGGCGCTCGGAGGAAAGCCAGCAACTCCAGCAATTTTCGACGCCGATGCCACTGGCTTATGTCGCGGCCCGCGCCGCCGCCATCATGGCGGACGATACCGTGCTCGAGCCTTCCGCCGGGACCGGCCTGATGGCGATCTTCGCCGAGCTCGCGCATGCGCGCCTTTCTCTCAACGAATATGCGCCGGTCCGCCACGGCCTTCTGCAGCAGCTCTTCTCCGGATCGACCGTGTCACAGCACGACGCCGCCCACATCGATGACTATCTCGATCGTTCGATCCGCCCGACCGTCGTCTTGATGAACCCGCCGTTTTCCGCCGGCGTTCATGTCGAAGGCCGCATGACTGAGGCCGCATGGCGACATCTCGCCTCGGCCTTCGCGCGGCTTGCCCCTGGTGGCCGGCTGGTTGCGATCACCGGCTCAAGTTTGTCTCCCGACAATCTTAAATGGCGCGACGCCTTCGTCCGCCTGCAGGACCGTGGCACGGTTCTGTTCAGCGCGGCGATCGATGGTTCTGCCTACGCCCGGCATGGCACCACAACGGAAACGCGGCTGACCGTGATCGACAAGATCGCCGCCGCCGATCCGACACGCCTCATCGTCTCGCACGGCATCGCCCACGATCTGGAAACATTGCTTTCGTGGATCTCGGGACTTCCGCCCCGCTCGCCATCGACCGCGTCGAACTCTATCGGCGCGCTTTCCAACGGTATCTTACGCGCCTGCGCGGCGAAGATGGCCGCCCGCAAGGCTGCGGATACCTTGCGTCCTGCAGCGGTGACCGCGACGCACGGACGACCATCACCCTCCGTCCGTGCGTCGCGTCCCGTCTCTCAGCCCACCATTCGTCTTGACGACGAAATCGCCGAGCTGTCTTACGAGCTGCGCGACGAAGCACCGAGCGCCCGCGCCGATGTCGTCGACGGCATCTATGAGCCCTATCGGCTGCAGGCGATCCACATTCCGGGTGCAAGACCGCATCCGGACAAACTGGTCGAATCCGTCGCCATGGCCTCCGTCGCGCCGCCCAAGCCGACCTATCGGCCGCACCTGCCGAAGCGCGTTGTCACCAGCGGCGATCTTTCTGACGCCCAGCTTGAAAGCGTGATCTATGCTGGCGAGGCACATTCCGGCTATCTCGCCGGCCATTGGTCGGTCGACGCCACGTTCGACAATCTGAAAGCCGTCAAGTCGGACGAAGAGGGCGCCCGCCGCTTTCGCCGCGGCTGGTTTCTCGGGGATGGCACAGGTGCGGGAAAAGGCCGCCAGGCTGCCGGTATCCTCCTCGACAACTGGCTCAAGGGCCGTCGGCGCCATCTGTGGATCTCCAAATCCGAGACCCTGATTGAGGATGCCCAGCGCGACTGGGCAGCACTCGGCCAGGAAAAGCTGCTGGTCACGCCGCTGTCTCGCTTCCGCCAGGGCAAACCGATCAAGCTCGATGAGGGCATCCTCTTCGTCACCTTCGCGACGCTGCGGACCGACGAGCGTGAGGGCAAGCGCTCGCGTGTCCAGCAGATCGTCGATTGGCTGGGAAGTGATTTCGATGGGACGATTGTCTTTGATGAGGGGCATTCGATGGCCAACGCCGCTGGCGGCAAGTCGGAGCGCGGCGAAAAGTCCGCCTCGCAACAGGGCCGAGCCGGTCTGCGCCTGCAGCGGGCGCTTCCCGATGCCCGCGTCGTCTACGTCTCGGCAACCGGCGCGTCCGAAGTTGAGTCGCTAGCCTATGCCGAACGTCTTGGCCTCTGGGGCAGCACTGATTTCCCCTTCTCGACGCGATCTGAGTTCATCGCGGCGATCGAGGACGGCGGGGTGGCGACGATGGAAGTGCTCGCCCGCGACCTCAAGGCGATGGGACTCTACGCCTCGCGGTCTTTGTCCTTCGAGGGTGTGGAATACGACATCCTCGAACATGAACTGACGGAGCAACAGGTTCGAATCTACGATTCCTACGCCGAAGCCTTCCAGGTCATTCACAACAATCTGAACGCGGCGCTCGAAGCCTCCGGCATCACTGGTGCGACCAGTGCGGCAGGCAAGAGCAGCACACTCAACAAAAACGCCAAAGCCGCCGCCCGCTCCGCCTTCGAAAGCTCGAAGCAGCGCTTCTTCAATCATCTGCTGACCTCGATGAAGACGCCGGCACTGATCGACGCGACAACCAGGGACGTCGAGGAGGGGCATGCAGCGATCGTCCAGATCATCTCGACCGGCCAGTCCCTGACAGAGCGCCGGCTCGCGGAAATACCGACCGAAGAATGGGGCGATATCCAGGTCGACATTACCCCGCGCGAGATCGTCGCGGAATATCTCAACCATTCCTTCCCGACCCAGCTCTTCGAGGAATATTCCGACACTGAGGGCAATCTCCTCTCGCGGCCGGTTTACGACGCCGACGGCAACCCTGTCCTGTGCCGCGAGGCTGTCGCTCGCCGGGATGCGTTGCTCGAACGGCTCGGCAGCCTGCCGGCGATCCCGACCGCCCTCGACCAGATCGTTCAGCACTTCGGCAGTGCCCGAGTGGCGGAGATCACCGGCCGCACGCGCCGAATCGTCCGTCGCGACGATGGCGGCACGATCGACCGCTTCACTGTTGAAAGCCGGCCGGGCAGCGCCAATCTCGACGAGACCCACGCCTTCATGGACGACGAGAAGCCTATCCTGATCTTTTCCGAAGCCGGTGGCACGGGACGGTCTTATCATGCCGATCTCGGTGCGAAGAACCAGCGCCTGCGCCTGCACAATCTTCTCGAAGCCGGCTGGCGGGCCGACGTGGCGATCCAGGGCCTCGGGCGCAGCCATCGCACCAATCAGGCGCAGCCGCCGAAATTCCGCATGATCGCCACCAACGTCAAGGCCGAGCGACGCTTCCTGTCGACCATCGCCCGACGTCTCGACACGCTCGGCGCCATCACCCGCGGCCAACGGCAGACAGGCGGGCAGGGGATGTTCCGCTCGGAGGACAATCTCGAATCGCAATATGCCCGTGATGCGCTCCGGCAGTTCTACAAGCTGATCCACGGCGGCGGGGTCGCAGGATGCTCGCTGGAAAAATTCGAGACGATCACCGGGCTTTCGCTGACCGCGGAGGAGGGCGGTCTCAAGGACGAACTTCCGCCGATCCAGACTTTCCTCAATCGGATGCTGGCGCTTACCATTGCCATGCAGAACCTGTTGTTCGACGCCTTCGAGCAGTTGTTGGCCGCCCGCATCGAGGGTGCGATCGCCGCCGGCGTCTACGACAAGGGGCTGGAGACCCTGACGGCGGACCGCATGACGGTGAAAGAAAGGAGGCTGGTCTACACCCACCCGGTCACCGGCGCGCAGTCGCACCTGTTGACCATCGAGCGCATGGACCGCAATCAGGCGATGCAGCTCGCCGAGGCACTGAGACTTTCCGCGCGCGATCCCCGCGCCATGCTGATGCTCAACGGCAAGTCCGGCCGTGCCGCGGTTCAGGTTCCGACCCGTTCGATCATGCTCGACGACGGCTCGGTCCAGCCGCGCGTCGCACTTGTCCGGCCGATGGATGAGATCCGTTTCGAGGTTCGCCAGCTCGAAGAAACGAACTGGGAGCAAGCGGACGAGCAGAACTTCTCCGCCGCCTGGAACGCCGAGGTCGCCGATCTTCCGGAGTTTTCCCTCTCGACCATGCATGTAGTCTCTGGCCTCCTGTTGCCGATCTGGAAACTGCTGCCGCAGGATTATTGCCGGGTCTATCGGGTTGAGACCAACGAGGGCGAACGGATCGTCGGCCGTCTGATCTCTTCGGAAGGGCTCTCCCGGATTTGCCGGAATTTCGGGCTCGACCAGACGGAGGTCATCACCGCCGCGCAGGTGTGGCAATCGCTGCTCGACGGTTCCGCGGTCGTAGCACTCGCCGACAATATGACGCTGCGGCGCGTCAGGGTGATGAACGACTATCGTGTCGAGCTTGCCGGCTTCACCGATGGGATGCGCGACAGGCTGAGATCCATCGGCCTGTTCTCCGAGATGATCGCCTGGAAGGTTCGGTTCTTCATCCCGACCTCGGATGACGGACAGGCGGTGTTGTCGCGTCTCATTGAACGGCATCGTGTCGTCGATATCGCCGGACGGGGCTGACCGCCATGTTGTCAGCTTCCGAACTTGCAGGCCGTCTGGCGCGCGATCCCGAGGCGGTCTGCCGTCACTATCTCTCCGCCGGCCGCAGGGCCGGCAACTACTGGATCGTTGGCGACGTCGTCAACAGCAAGGGCAAGTCGCTCTACGTTCATCTCTCCGGCCCTCGCAAGGGCAGGTGGACCGACGCTGCTACCTCCCAGTACGGCGATCTGCTCGATCTCGTGCGGGAAACCTGCGGACTGGTCGACTTCCGCGACGTCGCCGATGAGGCGCGGCGTTTCCTGAACGAACGCCAGTCCATACAGGTATCGTCCCGCGACGACGATATCTTCGACAGCCATCCAGCCGAGAGACCGGCTGCGGAACGCGCAAGACGCCTGTTCCGTATGACGCAGGCGCTCTCCGGCACGCTGGCCGACAGCTATCTGCGCCAGCGCGGCATCCTGCGCGCGTCGTTGCATTCCGCGCTTCGCTTCCATCCGTCCTGCTACTACCGCGATCTCGTCAGCGGCAGGACGAGTAGCTATCCGGCGCTGATCGCAGCTGTGACCGATCAAGCCGGTACGATCACCGGCGTGCATCGCACCTGGCTGGACCCGGATGGAGACGGCAAGGCAAGGGTCGACGATCCCCGCCGTTCGCTCGGCGGGCTCCTCGGTAACGCCGTGCGGTTCCACTTTCCTGTCCATGGTCTCGTGCCAGTGATGGCGGCGGGCGAGGGGCTCGAAAGCATGTTGTCGCTCTCGCATGTGATGCCCGGTATGCCGATGGTCTCGGCGCTGACGGCCAATCACCTTGCCGCCTTCAGGCCGCCAGCCGGATGCTTGCGCCTCTACGTGGCCGCCGACGCGGATGCTGCCGGTCGGCATGGTATCGAGGGACTGAGCCGCCGGGCGCAGGCGCTCGGCATCCTGCCGCTTGTGCTCACACCAGAGCTCGGCGACTTCAACGAGGATCTGCGTCGCCTTGGACCTGACCGGCTCATTGCAAATCTCCGGGGCCAACTCGGACCGGAAGACGTTTGCGCCCTTCTTNNGTGGCTGGCAGGGCCGGTCCCTGCCGGTCTCCCTCCTGGTGAGGCGCGCCTGCGGGCCTGCCGAGAGGCGACCCTTACCAGGCGGCTGTCGGGCCTTCAGCGGGTCGGTCTGGTTTCTTCCCCGCGCCGGCAAGCCGGCGCTCCTCGCGGGCCAAGAAACCCTCCCTCAACCGCCCGGCGCTCACGCTGGGCCGCTTCGCTGCGCTCGCGGTTCCGGCCTGCCTGTCGCCTGGACAGGGATCGCCGTCAGGCCGCGAGAGGCGCGGCCCAAACCGACGGAGACAATCATGAACCTGATCCTTCCCATCGACGACACCTTCGAACCCGACCACGCGTCTTCCCCGACCGACCGCGTCATCTACGAGATGCAAGTCTTTGGCTACCGCCCCTTCCAGGACGAGCCGGATCCCCGTCCGCTGCCCGAGGAGCCAATGGTCCAGTCGGCGCTGACCGCGATGTTCTCCGCGATGTTCGAGATGCTCGGGGACACCCGGCTGGAGCCTGATCTCGAAGATCTGCTCTGGTCGACGGTCAACCTCTTCCACCGCGCCGGCGAGCGCATCCAGCGCGAGCTTCAGCGCAACGAGGACGCCCAGCGCACCGGCCAGCGTGAGCAGGACGGCTCGGAAGTGAAAAGCGTCGAGCTTGAGCGCCATGTCGTCGAGGGCATCACGCTTCTCGAGCGGCGCAACGCCTTCGAATTCATGCGCGACTATGCAGCCGATCTCTTCGAGGCACAGACCGGCTCGGCATGGCGNNCGGCCGCGCACCGGCTCGAAGGTCAACCACGCGAACATGACCGCGGCGATGATCGATAGCAGAGATTTCCTCTCTGCCCTTCGGCACGCCGAAAACACGGTGCTGATCCCTGCCGGCACCAAGATTGCCTTCGGTGGCGGCATGGACTTCAACGATCACGACCGGATCTGGGCCGCGCTCGACAAGGTCCATGCCAAGCATACGGACATGATCCTGCTGCACGGAGGCTCGCCGAAGGGGGCCGAACGCATCGCCGCCTGCTGGGCCGAGGCCCGCAAGGTCATCCAGATCGCCTTTAAGCCCGACTGGAACAAGCACGCCAAGGCCGCCCCATTTCGGCGTAACGACGACATGCTTTCGGTGATGCCATCAGGCGTCATCGTCTTCCCCGGTTCCGGCATTACCGACAACCTGCGCGACAAAGCCCGCCGGCTCGGCATCAATGTCTGGGAACTCAAAGGAGATGGCGCGTAAGCGCCATCGTCGTCGCGAGACGCCATCTCGCGCTTGTCTTTTACCCGAGACTACTTGTTCAGCGCGTCCTTGAGCGCCTTCGCCGGAGTGAAGGCCACCTTTTTCTGTGCTGCGACCTTGATCATCGCCCCGGTTGCGGGATTGCGCGCTTCGCGTTCCGGCGCGTCCTTTATCTTGAACTTGCCAAAGCCGGGGATGGATGTTTCCGCGCCGGACGTTGCGGCGGCGGTAATGGCGGAAAATACCGCTTCAACGACAGCCTTGCTTTGAACCTTCGTCAGGCTGTGTTCGGCGGCGATCTTGTCGGCGATTTCGTTGGTCGTGGTCATATGGAATCCCTTTTCTGTCGGAACCAAATCCTTCCCATCGGGACAACCCGCTGTCACGCGGTTCATGCCTCACTCGCAGCTGCCTTAGCCACCTTTCCACAAGTTCTGGCGATTAGATTGCCGCCGGTGGGTGCAGACGGGTGTCAAGGGCGAATGTCTCCTGGAACTTCAGCGAATAGCTGCCGACCGCCTGGCTCGCGACAAAGATCAGGTTCCAGCTATGAGTGGACAGCGCGCTTGGGATTGCGATAAAACGATGCTGTCGCAGCAGGTCGTCGCCAAATGCCTGCTGACCGGCGCTCGGGATGCCGGGCCGCAGCCAGTTCGGATTGGGAACGGTGACGGGATCGACGACATGCACCGCGGAGGTGTCGGCAATGACAGCGGCCGTCAGGATATGTGGGACTGTGTCGAGCGCCCGAAAACCCTTGTGGACCGCGACCTCAAGGATCGCCGTCGACGGGTCGATGGAGCAGTAGATCGCCCGCACGCCCTTGCTGTTCCAGCGGCCGCCGACGCGATAAGCGCCCTCACCGCTATCCCATGTCGGGGCATAAGCGGCTTGGTCGAGCCGCCATGCGATCAGCTCGGAACCCCCAAGCGCAATCGGCAATGGCGTCATGCATAGACGCCGTATTCGAGCCGTTCCAGATAGTCCTCGACCAGCTCGACGCCGGCAGGCGTCCCGAGCAGGTCGATCGGGCGGCGCTGATCGAGCCCGATGGCCGGACGCTCCAGCCATTGCTCGGCTTCCGCTTGCGTTCCCAGCACATCCGTTGCCTTCGAGAGGATTTCGGCGAACTTCCATGCCCGACCGCTCTGCTCCTGGCTCAGCGGCTTGGACGGCGCGTCTTTTCGGCGTTGCCATGTCCTGAGGCTCATACCGAGGGCCTTTTCGAGGGATTCTGTCTTGCCGATAAAGACGAGGCTTCCGACGAGGTGATCGACTGCGGAGGCCGGCAATCCAATTAGCAACAATTCATGTGCGTCGAGCGCTGTTGTCAGTCGGCGCGACAGCACGCGAGCGCCACCGAGAAGGGCCTCGATCTTTTGCAGTTCCCCGCTGCGTGTCATTGAAGAAGGTGCTTCTGCTGCTACGGCCATCACTGTCTCCTGCGTCATATGTCGCTCTTAATATGACATCTGTCGCCGACCGTTTCAAGCACTAAGGCGAAACCGGCGATTTCTGTCATGATCGGGTTAGTCAAGCGCCTTCGCAATTATCGTAATATTTGTAACAGGTTTGGCGGCGCACCAAAATCTCCGTTGTGAACCTTCAAGGCAAAGGAATTCACAGTCGAATATTGGCGGGGGCGGGACAACGGCAGGGGAACTTCCGTTGAGCGCTTTGTGGCCGGCATCACCGACGCCCGCAGTAAGACAGGAACAGCCCCGGACGCAAAATCGGGAATGCGGTAACCAACCCGCGTATCAGAGCTTGATCACCGACGTCCAAGAGTTCCGCCTCCACCAATACGCGTTCATCGCAATCAGCCGATCGTTCGAGCGGGCAGTTATCTGTGCCCAAATCATTGACAGCGGACATCAGAGCGCCACTTTCTTGCAAACCTGGAAATTCTGGATAGTATGGAGATCAGTAAAGGAGCACGGCCATGCGGCAATTCACGACAGCCGATCTCAACAAGCAGGTTGGCGACGTTACCGACGCCGCTGCACGCGAACCAGTTGTTCTTACCAAGCACAGGAAGCCACGCTTCGTGCTGATGAGCTATGAGTATTACGAGCGGATGCGGACCGGCGGCGATCCCCGTACCGCCCATCGCGTTTCGGATATGCCGGAGGAACATAAGGAACTCTTCGCCGCTGCGATCGACCGGCTGGCGCGCGGCGAGGGATATGACGATGAGCCGTGAGTTCTTGCCCGGTCAGGTGATCGAGTATCCGTATCTCTGGCCGTGGCGCAACTGACGGCCTCACCCACCTCGCCCTGCTGGCGATCACGACCCAGCCGCCGCAGGCCGATCGGATCGCCTTGGAAGTTTCCGATATTGAATGTCGGCGCGCCGGCCTCAGCGACCTCAAGCGCTGCTGGATTGTCGTCGATGAATATAATTTCGATGTCACCGAGCGGTCTTGGTACATAGAGCCAGATGGAAAAGCACTGGGTCGCTTTAGCAAAGCCTTCATGATGAGGATCGCCGCAGCCTTCGGGGAGGCGTCGCGCAAATCAGACTGAGTAGGCCGGCGCTGGTCAAGCGCCATCTCTCTTTCCACTAACGCAACGCTTGCATTTTTGGGAAATTGTGTACACATTTCCTGCTCAAACGGAGCCCCGCCATGCCTCAGTCCCAGTCAAAGACATCATCTCCCCGCCGTGTCGGCGTGCGGGAGTTTCGCGGCAACCTGACGTCGTTCCTCAAACAGGTCGAGGATGGCCAGCGGTTTGTCCTCACCTCCCATCATAAAGTCGTCGCGGAAATCGGGCCGCCATCGAAGGACACCGTCGTTCGCAAGCCCGGTGCGTTACGCGGGAAGATCAAAGTTGCCGAAGACTTCGACAGCTTGCCGGCAGACCTGCTGACCTCGATGGAAGACGAGGTGTGAGGCTACTCCTCGATACGCATGCCTTGTTGTGGTGGCTGAACGACGACGTGAAGCTGGGGAACCATGCGCGTGGTCTTATCGGCGATCCTGAGAACGACGTCCTCGTCAGCACTATCTCCCTTTGGGAAATCACCGTGAAGCTGCGGATTGGCAAGCTTGATGCCGATATAGACGAGATTCTTGCGATCTTGCCGGACCAGGGATTCGATCGGCTGGATATCACGGATGCGCATCTTATCGCTCTTGCTGCTCTTCCGCTTCATCACCGTGATCCCTTCGATCATCTCCTTATGGCGCAGGCCGTGGCTGAGGGAGCGCATTTCGTTTCGCAGGATCGGAATGTCGCGCTCTACGGCATTCCGTTCGTGAGTTGCTCGGATCCTGCCGCCTAGTGATCTCCGAGGGGCTTGGTTTCGCCGACGAAGCCGGCTCCGATCGCTCAGATGGCGCGCTTGCGGATGGCGATGTACCTGGCGAATACCAACGGCTCAGACGGCGGGCGCCGGCGGTAGGTTGGCGAAAGCCCGTATCCGATGCCCCATACTTTATCCTATGTTTCCGTACGGTCTGCAGGTGGTAATGCGATCGCCGCACCGATACTGCGGACCAACAAAAATGTGATGTCGGCAGGGGGTGCTCATCTGCATGCAGCAGCCGCGACCAGGCGAGGCATGACGTTGGCCCGGATGCCGGCGAAGCGCTCAGGAGACGCGTGGCCAATATCCCGCAGCGCCGGACCGGACAGCCATGATGTTTGTTGCGCCCTTCAGTTGCCCCGCACCATTCCCGTTTTATGTCGCTCGTATAGACGACCGCCTGCTTTTGCGGCCAACCCCTGAAGGGGTAAGACTCAGCCAAAATTTTTGCGAAATTCAATTTCGGTTGTTCCTCTTGGGGGAAAATAGAATTTCGCAAAATTTTTGCCCGAGCTGACCGCAGCAGATCGGCCGTCTCTTCGTGCGTCATCGGGAAATGGTCCCGAACAACCGAAGGAGCAAGTACCATGGCCACCACGATCGCAACCCTGACGCAGAAGACCGACGGCATCCTCGAAGGCGTCTTCGCCACCATCCGGGTCAACGCCCCGATCGCCATCATCCCGAACCCCAACAAGGCAAGCGAAGAAGCCCCGGACTACCGCGTCATCCACCGCAAGACCGGCTTCGAGATCGGCGCAGGTTGGAACCGCATCGCCCGCCAGACCGGCGAGGAATACCTCTCCGTCAAGCTGGAAGCTCCCGAGATCGGCGTGATCTTCGGCAACCTCGCTCAGGCCCCTGGCGGCGATCCGAGCAAGAAGGTCATCCTCTGGAACAACCCGAACTGAACGGCGAGCACCGGCCCCGAGCGATCGGGGCCGGATTCGGCGTGTGAGGCCAGCCGGCCGGCACGATTGGAGGAAATGATCGCGGGCATCGAGCCCACGATCATTTCTTTGGTGCCACACGAGACCAAACCCTGTCTGCTCAGAACGCCAAGTCTGCCGTGAGGATCGCGCCGCCTCAAGGACANNGGGGCACCCCCCCCCCCCCCCCCCCCCCCCCCCGGGGGGCCCCCCGGGGCCCCCCCTTCCCCCCGCCCCGGGGGGGGGGTACGCGATCCTTGACCCGGCCCGATCCTCACGACCCCGGGCGTCATCTTTCACATTATCCAAGGAGATGACGATGACGTACGAACTCGAAATGCAAGTCGAGGAGCTGCGCGCCGAACTGGGCCACTGCGACCCCGCCGAGCGCCACCAGATCGCCGCGGAGCTGGAACAAGCGCGCGCCGCGCTGAAGGCGGCAATCGCCGTACAAGAAGCCGCAACCGACGCCGAGCCTCCCCAATGAGGGAGGCGCTTTTGCCTAAGCAATTGGTTCCTCCCGCCGGATCGACCGGCGTGAGGAACCCGAAGCTGCGCTTCGACTGCGATCAAAGGAGATTATGATCGTGTAACCGAGGGGCAGCCTTGTATCCTCGCGCTCGTTTCATCCGCAGGAGGGCCAGAAACATAGCGACAGCCTCAATTTCCGCGTCGAAATAATGTTCGAGCGACTGTCCGGTCGAACCGATCCGGCCCCATCTTCGGCTCAGGCAAAGGGTACCGAACAACGTCGGCTCGATCGACAGCGCGTAGTACCGCGCCATATTCCTGGTGGGGTCCGTGCGTTCGATATATAGCTGGTACGGTTGAGCGAGCATAGCTCAAGGATCGCCGATCGGCGAAACCCAGTCCAACGACAGTTATGAATCTATCGTCACGCGACGATTCATTTTGGTGATGCAATGTTCGCCGGGCGATGAGCGGCGGTTTGGCAAATCGGCTATCGCCGAACGGGCTCTACTCGCGCCGTTCCGTCGCTCCCCGAGCCGGCTTTGCCGTCTCGGCCTTCGGTGACGATCCCTTTCGCGGGCGCGCGGCAGCCAATCGGGCGACCGCAGCCGAAGGTCCGCTCGGCGGACCGGCTGATCTCGGCCGTACATTGGACCCAGACTGGTCTTCTCGGCGTCGGAGGATCTCGATGAAAACTCGGATGGGCGGCCTTCTCCATTCGTTTTCGTATTGCGCTCAGCTGAGTTCTTCTGCGAGTCCGATGAGAAGTCCTTCGGGTCCGCGGATGTAGCAGAGCCGATACGCATCTTGATACCGGACGACTTCGCCTACGAGCCGCGCGCCGCGCGCACCCAGCCTTTCAAGCGTGTCGTCGATGTCATCAACGGTGAACATGGCGCGGAGGTAGCCGAGCGCGTTGACCGGGGCGTTCCGGTGATCTGCAATGACATCAGGTGTGAGGAAGCGGGAGAGTTCGAGGCGGCTGTGGCCATCAGGTGTGCGCATCTTCGCAATCTCGACATGCTGATCGCCCAGCCCAGTAACGCGTCCGGCCCATTCTCCTTCGATCATGGCCCGTCCTTCGAGCTCGAGGCCGAGTTCACGAAAGAAATCAATCGCCCCTCCGAGGTCTTCGACGACGATTCCTATGTTGTCCATCCGCTTGAGTGCCATGTTTCCAATCTCCAAGGTGTCGGTTGGATCGACAAGTGTCGCCTCGTCCAACAAAGGACGTTTGAGGTGCAACCATCACCAACAGCCATCCACGCCCAATTCGCTGTTTTCCACATCAGAAGCTTGAACCATGGACGGCCTCAACCCGCCACCCGGTTTTCAAATGGTCTCTGAAAACTCACGGCTTGACGAAACGGTTGACCTGGGCCTGCGTGTCCATGTCCTTTCGTCTGAAATAGACAGCCCGTCCGCAGCGGATGGGGCTATGTCCCTGGACGATGATGATCTGCTCGTCCTTCCTCATCGACTGTGTGATCTCGTGAGGCATGATGAGCGGCCGGCGCTGAAAGTTGAGACTCTCCGATTTGCGCGATGCGCTGTTCTTCGTGTCCCAGCCGATGTTGCGCGAACTGCCCTTCACCTCGACGGTCATCTCCCCACATTGCGCCGAGACGTTGCGCGCCGTCTCCAATGCCTTGATCGCCGCGTAGCTCGCGAACGCGCAGCCGTCGATCCATGAGACCGCGCCGTCTTTTCCAAAATGCCGTTCAAGCTGACCGACGGACTGGTAGAGAAGCATCATGCTGACGCCATATTTGCGACCGCGGTCGCGCGCCTCTTCGAGAACGCGCATGTAGCCGAGCAGGTCGACCTCATCCAACATGAACAGCGCCCGGCGCTGAAACGCGCCGTCAGCCTCGATCATGGCATTGATCAGCGAGCCAACGATGACACGGCCGATGCCCGGATAGGAACGCAGGATCGACGCCGGGATATTCAGGAACACGTCTTTCTTGCCGCTGATGAGATCGCTGGGTTTGAACGTGTTGCCGCACACCAAGGCCGCGTAGTTGTCGAGCGACAGCCATTGCGTATCCTTCGATGCGGTCGAATAGACGCCAGAGAACGTCTGCTCGGTCATGTTGACGAACACCCCCAGCGTTTCGCTGATGAACTTCGATGCCGAATGCTGCTGGACGTCGCGGAGCATTGCGAGCACGGAGGTCTCCGGCTCGGAGACGATCTGCCGAAGACTGCGCAAGTTTCGCCGTCCTGCGTATTCCGGCGATAGCATCACATGCGCCAGAAGACCGGTGAGCAGGTTATGCGCCTGCGATTGGAAGTAAGATCCGGTCGATGATTCGAAGCGCACGCTTTCCGAGAGGAGCATGTGGGCGATGCCGACGATGTCCTGTTCCTTCTGCTTCGACGTCTCGATGCCATCGAGCACATTGAAGCCCATGATGGGGTTTGCCGGGTCGAGCACCATCACCTGGCGCCCGAGTCTCTGCCGCCGATGCTCGACGACCATCGGCGCCACCTCTGTGGACGGGTCGAGGCAGATCAGCGGTCCGGAATATCGAAGCGCTGTCGGGATCACGTTGCTGGTGGTTTTGTAACCACCCGACCCCGCGAAAAACAGCATGTGGGTGGAATCGAAGTCTTGCTTGTAGGTGAGCAGCGGCGCCTTGCCGCCCTGTCCCCAGGTCGCCGGATCGTTTGGATCGAAGGGCAGCTCATGGACGATTTCCTTGTCGACACGGTAACGCTCGCCGACGACGATCTCGCCGTCATCGGGAAAGAGCCGGCCCGCCGCAGACATGGACAGCCAGTCCGCATCTCCGAAGGTGCCGCGCTTGGCGCGCTTCACCGGTTCGGAGACGACCGTCGAGATGCGTGCGGATACTGCCGTCGCCATGAAGCCGACGACGGCGCCGACAACCGCCACCATATCGATGAACGACAGCGCCTGGTTCCATGTGACTGCGCCGCTTTCGACCGAAGGGGAGAGCCGGCCGAATTCCCGCAGCGCATAAAAGCCGGCGACGGATAGGAAGCAGATGAGCGTCGCCATAGCGATCGGTCTTCGCCGATGCAACGGCAGCGCCCAGACGGTCAGAAGCCCCGCCAGCGGTCCAAACAAAAGAGCCGGCACGGGAGAGGCCCGAAGAAACCAGTATAGCGTTTTTCCCGTCATGCCCCCGGCGAGTTCTGGCCAGCGCCAGCCGGCGACATAGATGGCAAACATTGTCACTGTGATCGGCACGAGTATGAGCAACAGGCTGGGATGCGGCTTTGCCCTGATTGTCATTCTGCGGCCTCGACCATGAGTGGTGTGCCGCCATCCAGCATCGTGACCTTGAAAGCCTCCTCACCGATCCCTTGGAGCCGCCGATGCTCCAGTGAGCTCGGTGCAATCCTGGCAAGCTCCAGCAATCCTCCGAGCAAGAAGGCGCGGTCTGCCTTCGACAGTCCCGCCCGCACGACGATGCCGCCAAGCAGAAATTTTTCGCGCGCTTGCCTTTTCCGGTCAGTGGTCATGAGGAACCTCCGTCGCCGCTCCAGTCCCGCCATTTGCTTGTCCACGCGGCGAAGCAGCAGAGCCACCAGACCCTTTCTTCTCGCCTTTGCGAAATCGAGCGGCGATCTCTTCGAAGATGCCATCGACCTCCTCATCGCTGATCTCCATTTCCGCCAACCCTGACTTCGTCGCAGCACGTGCGAAGCGATCAGCGGATTTGACTATCAAAGTTTTCTTGCGTTCACGCAGCTTCTCGATCTGAGCATCGATATCCAGAATTGCCGATTTCGTCGCCATGATTGGCCTCCAAAGATGGAATGAAAATTTTCAGCATATGTCATTTAACTCACTAGAAAAATGTAGTCAAATGTGCGATCATGCGCAAGTCCCCAGAACGTCGATGCCGGAAATCCGGCTTGGGCCGTCTTCCGAAAAGCGGCATCGGCCTTATCAGGCCGATCGATTTGAGGGCGCAATATACGTCGCTGGCGCGACGTGCTGGGAAGGTCTGGAGACGACGATGGCGATCATGTTCGTCAGAGCGCAGCTGATCAGCAGGGGAGCGGGCCGTAGCATCGTCTCGGCCGCCGCCTATCGTCACCGCGCCCGAATGATGGACGAACAGGCGGGAACATCCTTCAGCTATCGCGGCGGCGCGGCCGAACTGAAGCATGAGGAGCTGGCGCTTCCGGACCAGATTCCACCCTGGCTGAGCAACGCGATCGACGGCAAGACCGTTGCGGCGGCAAGTGAGGCGCTCTGGAATGCTGTCGATGCCTTCGAAACGCGTGCGGACGCGCAGCTTGCCCGTGAACTGATTATCGCCCTTCCGGAGGAGCTGTCACGGTCGGAAAATATTGCGCTGGTTCGGGAGTTCGTCAGGGACAATCTGACCTCGAAAGGAATGATCGCGGACTGGGTCTATCACGACAAGGACGGCAATCCGCATATCCACCTGATGACGACGCTGCGGCCGCTGACGGAGGAAGGATTCGGGCAGAAAAAGGTGCCGGTGCTTGGCGCGGACGGCGAGCCGCTCCGCGTCGTTACGCCGGATCGGCCGAACGGTAAGATCGTCTACAAGGTCTGGGCCGGCGACAAGGAGACGATGAAGAGCTGGAAGATTGGTTGGGCCGAAACCGCCAACCGGCATCTGGCGCTTGCCGGTCATGATATCCGTCTCGACGGTCGCTCCTATGCCGAACAGGGTCTCGATGGCATCGCGCAAAAGCATCTTGGGCCGGAGAAGGCGGCGCTTGCCCGCAAAGGCGTCGAGATGTATTTCGCGCCGGCCGATCTCGCGAGACGGCAGGAGATGGCCGACCGTTTGCTGGCCGAGCCCGAGCTATTGCTGAAGCGGCTTGCGAACGAGCGCTCCACCTTCGACGAGAAGGATATCGCCAAGTCGCTGCATCGCACTGTCGACGATCCCGCAGATTTCGCAAACATTCGCGCGCGGCTGATGGCGTCCGACGATCTCGTGCTCTTGAAGCCGCAGCAGACAGACCGACAGACGGGCAAAGTTAGCGAACCGGCGGTCTTCACCACCCGCGATATCCTGCGGACCGAATACGACATGGCGCAATCGGCGGAAGTTCTATCGCGGCGCAGGGGCTTCGGGATCGGCGAGGGTAAGATTGCGGCGGCGGTTCGTTTTGTCGAAACGGCCGNNAGGTGGAGGCCGTCCGACATGTTACCGGGGACAATGGTATCGCCGCCGTCGTCGGTCTTGCCGGCGCCGGTAAATCGACGTTGCTCGCCGCCGCGCGCGTCGCCTGGGAAAGCCAAAACCATCGCGTCTTCGGTGCGGCGCTTGCCGGCAAGGCGGCCGAAGGTCTGGAGGATAGTTCCGGCATCAAGTCACGGACACTCGCCTCCTGGGAGCTTGCCTGGGCGAATGGGCGAGATCTGCTCGATCGTGGGGACGTCTTCGTCGTCGATGAGGCCGGAATGGTCTCGTCGCAGCAGATGGCGCGTGTCCTTAAGATAGCGGAGGATGCGGGCGCGAAAGTCGTCCTGGTCGGCGACGCGATGCAGCTTCAGCCTATCCAGGCCGGTGCTGCCTTTCGGGCCATATCCGGACGGATCGGTACTGCCGAGCTGGCCGGCGTGCGTCGTCAGCGCGAAGAGTGGGCGCGTGAGGCGTCTCGTCTCTTCGCTCGTGGCAAGGTCGAAGAAGCGCTGGACGCTTATGCACGTGAGGGACGGATTTTTGCGGCGGAGAGCCGGGCAGACGTCGTCGAGCGCATCGTCGCCGACTGGACCGATGCACGTCGTGACCTCATTCGGAACATTGCCGACGGCGAGCAGCCTGCCCGATTGCGCGGTGATGAACTTCTCGTTCTCGCCCACACCAATGACGACGTGAAGCGGCTTAACGAGGCGCTACGTCAGGTCATGAGAGATGACGGCGCACTGACGGCCGCGCGAGAATTTCAGACGGAGCGCGGCGTGCGCGAGTTCGCCGCCGGCGACAGGATCATGTTTCTTGAAAACGCNNAACGCCCGTTTCCTTGAATCGCGGGCGCGCAAGCTTGGACCGCAATATGTCAAGAACGGCATGCTCGGCACGGTCGTTTCCACCGGCGACAAAGGCGGCGATCCTCTGCTATCGGTCCGTCTCGACAATGGCAGAGACGTCGTCATCAGCGAAGGCAGCTATCGCAACATCGATCACGGCTATGCCGCGACGATCCACAAGTCGCAGGGTGCCACTGTCGACCGGACCTTCGTTCTCGCCACGGGCATGATGGACCAGCATCTGACCTATGTGTCGATGACCCGTCATCGGGATCGTGCCGATCTCTATGGGGCGCGCGAGGATTTTCAGCCCAAGCCGGAATGGGGTGGCAAATCCCGCGTCGATCATGCCGCCGGCGTCACCGGCGAGTTGGTCGAGACCGGGATGGCAAAATTCCGGCCGCAGGATGAGGATGCAGACGAGAGTCCTTATGCCGATGTGAAGACCGACGACGGAACGGTGCACCGGCTCTGGGGTGTCAGTATGCCCAAGGCACTGTCGGAGGGTGGCGTGTCCGAAGGGGACACCGTTCTGCTGCGCAAGGACGGTGTGGAAAAGGTCAAGGTGACGGTCGCCACTATCGATGAGGAAACGGGTGAGAAGCGTTTCGAGGAGCGTCAGGTCGAACGAAACGTCTGGACGGCAAAGCAGGTGGAAGCCGCCGATACGCGGCTGGACCGCATCGAGCGCGAGAGCCATCGGCCGGAATTGTTCAAGCAGCTGGTCGAGCGTCTCGGCCGAACAGGTGCGAAGACCACCACGCTCGATTTCGAGAGCGAGGCGGGCTACCAGGCGCATGCCCGCGATTTTGCCCGGCGTCGTGGTATCGACACGCTCGCCGGGATCGCGGCCGGGATGGAAGAGGGAACTGCGCGGCGGCTGGCGTGGCTTGCGGAGAGGCGCGAGCAGGTGGCGAAGCTTTGGGAGCGGGCGAGCGTGGCGCTCGGCTTCGCGATCGAACGCGAAATGCGCGTGTCCTATAATGAAGAGCGTACCGAGACCCTCGCAGCAGAAATCCCGGCGAACCGAAAATATCTGATCGCGCCCACCACCATGTTCGTTCGAAGCGTTGACGAGGAGGCCCGCCGCGCCCAGCTCGCTTCGGAGCGCTGGAAGGAGCGGGACGCGATCCTTCGGCCGGTCCTGCAAAAGATCTATCGCGATCCCGATGGCGCGCTCGCCAGACTGAATGCGCTTGCCTCCGATGCACGGATCGAGCCGCGCCGCCTCGCCGAAGATCTCGAGACCAAGTCGCAGCGTCTCGGCCGCCTGCGGGGATCGGAGCTTCTCGTCGACGGTCGTGCGGCCCGCGCCGAGCGCAACTCAGCGGTATCGGCGTTCCCGGAATTGCTGCCGCTGGCGCGAGGCCATGCGACAGAGTTCCGCCGCCAGGCCGAACGCTTTGGCATTCGTGAGGAACAACGCCGTGCGCACATGTCCCTGTCGGTTCCCGCGCTCTCGAAAGCGGCCATGGCGCGCCTCGTCGAAATCGAAGCTGTCCGGGAGCGCGGCGGGCAGGACGCTTACAAGACGGCCTTCACCTATGCCGTCGCAGATCGCCTGCTGGTCAAAGAGGTCAAGGCGGTCAACGAGGCGCTCACCGGCCGCTTCGGTTGGTCGGCCTTCACGCAGAAAGCAGATACCATAGCAGAGCGAAACATGGCCGAGCGTATGCCGGAGGATCTTGCTCCAGATCGTCGCGAGAAACTGACGCGCCTGTTTGCCGTTGTGCGCCGCTTTGCCGAGGAACAGCATCTCGCCGAAAGGAGGGATCGCTCGAAGATCGTGGCCGGCGCGAGTGTCGAGCCGGGAAGGGAGACGATATCAGTGTTGCCGATGCTCGCCACCGTGACGGAGTTCAAGACGTCTGTCGAGGATGAGGCGCGGCAGCGGGCGCGTGCCGTTGCCCACTACGGGCACAATCGGGCGGCTCTTGTAGAGACGGCAGCGCGTCTCTGGCGCGACCCCGCCGGCACTGTTGCCAAGATCGAGGCCCTGATCGTGAAAGGCTTCGCGGGCGATCGGATCGCAGCGGCGGTCGCCAACGATCCCGCAGCCTATGGTGCCTTGCGCGGCTCCGATCGCATCATGGACCGATTACTAGCAGTTGGGCGCGAGCGAAAGGATGCGCTTCAGGCCGTCCCGGAGGCCGAAAGCCGCGTCCGGTCGCTCGGTGCCTCCTATGCCACGGCTCTCGATACCGAGGCCCGGGCGATTGCCGAGGAGCGCCGTCGCATGAGCGTCTCGATTCCGGGACTGTCGGTTTCTGCCGAAGAGGCATTGCGGGAGCTCTCGGCGGCGATGAAGAAAAAGGATGCAAGCCTCGAAGTGGCTGCCGGCTCGCTCGATCCCGCGATCCGCCAAGAGTTCGTTGCGGTCAGTCGAGCGCTCGACGACCACTTCGGTCGAAACGCCATTCTGCGCGGCGAAAAGGACGTCATCAACCGCGTGGCGCCCGCCCAACGCAGTGCCTTCGAGGTGATGCAGGAGCGGTTGCAAGTAATGCAACAGGCCGTCCGCATGCAGGCAAGCCAGGAGATCGTGGCGGAGCGTCAACGCCGCGTCCTCGACCGTGCCCGGGGCGTGGTCCGCTGAACATTTTGAACAAACGACTTTGAACAAACCACAAGGAGGCCAAAATGGCTGAACAGGAAATCTCTTACGACGCGATCCTCCGCAGCGAGATCGCCATCGAGCTCCTCAACCAGGCCCGCGCGATCGTCACGGCCCGCGTCTATGAGCTCGAAGGGACGGATCCCGAGGCGGCGGAAGCGCTGCGGCTTCGTCGCCGCGATCTCATCGCCATCCAGCACAGCGTTGCTGTCGCCGATCGCCAAACCGTCGAAAACCTGATCGCGCTCTGGGGACCACGTGTGAAGGACGAAGCCCGGTTCTGGGCGGAGTTCTGATCATGGCGGACGATCAGAACTCCGGCCCGCTCTCGCTGGAGAGAAACGAGAGCATTTTCCGCAACGACATTCTGCCCGACTATCTGCCGGACGGTATCGGCCGGGCAGGGCGACCCCGCCTTATCCTGCTCGGCGGCCAGCCGGGCGCCGGAAAAACCGCGGTGCTGATTGCCAGCCACGCCGAGCTCGATCGATCCGGGCCGACGATCCGCATCGTTGGCGACGATCTGCGCTCCTATCATCCCAACTTCCTGGCGTTCCAAAGACAGGATCCGGAAACGGCGTCGCAGTTCACCCAGGCTGATGCCGGCCGCTGGACGGAAAAGCTCTTGGCCGCCGCCACGGAGCGCAAGGTCAACATCGTTTTCGAGACGACGATGCGGACGCCTGAGAATGTCGCCCGCGTTGTTGGCATTGCCCGCGCCGCCGGCTATGACGTCGAGGCCCGGGCCGTCGCGGTCAATCCACGGCTCAGTTGGCAGGGGAACCACCATCGCTTCGAGGAGATGCTGCGCGTAGGCGATGCCGCGCGCATTCCACCGCAGCATGTTCACGATGCCGGAGTCGCTGGGTTGCGCGTCAGCCTCGAGAAGCTCGAAAGTGAAAACCTCGTCGATCGAGTCCAGCTTCGCACACGGGGCGGGAGGATTCTTTATGACAATGAACGTACCGAAAGCGGCTGGTCGCAGCCGCCTCATGCAAGGCTGGCGCTTGAACGCGAGCAATCGCGGCCGATGACGACCGGCGAGTTGCAGCGGTTCTCCGACGACTGGAACCACGTTCTCGCCCGCATGGAGGAACGGGGCGCGCCGGACAATCGCATCGCCGCAGTCAGGACGCGCGCCGTTGAAGACGCGCAGCACCTGCTCGCCCAGCGTCGCGATGCTGACGGCGACAATGGGCAAAAGCGGGGGCGATCGATCTTTCAGAACCGCGCCGACGCACTCGGTTTGTTCGTAGAGTTGTATGACAGTGCGCTGCGGGATGCGGAGCGTCGGCCGATTGGCAACATCGAAGCCCATGCGGTCGGTCGGCTATCGCAGAGCTACATGGCGCTGAAACTGGTTGAAGCCGCCCGAGACCTCGGCCTCTTGCCTGATAACGCGACCATCGTATCCACGCGGGCAATGGTCCAGGATAAGCATAGCACCCGCCAGTTCCCGGCGGGGCATCGATTGCCAGCGGATCTCGCGGTTGAAACGCCGGATGGATCGCGCCGCCGGCTGACGGAAAGTTTTGATGTCGCGCTGAACCAGACCGCCATTGATCGCGACATCTTTGGGCGAACCGATCGTCTGTCGCGGCTCGCCAACGTCGTCGACTCCTGGCTTGAGGCCGCCGGGATGCGCAAAACGCTCGCTCGCGCCGCCAACGCTGTCGCTTCCGGCAGCATGTCGGCGGACGCTGCCATGTCTGATGTCGTCGAGCCGGGATATGCGGCGGCAATTGCTCAGGCGCGCGGGCGCCTTGAGCGGAACATGGCCATTGCGGAGCGTACCGCGATGGCCACCATGGTCGTGGACGAAAGGGGAGAGCCGGTCCGTGCGCTGCGGGACGAGCTTCGGCTACGAACAACCGACCTTGAAAACCGGGCACGAGCCAAAACCATGATGGAGGCTATCATTGCTGAAACGGCGCGGCATGATCGCCTCGACGCCGAAGGACGCCGCGCAGCCGGCGATCTTGTTCGTGGTATTGCCGACAACGAGCGTAGCCTTGGAGCTGGCCGCTCGTGGGAACGCGGGACAGCTCGATCTGATGCCCTGGTTCCGGCGCGGGATCTGCCCGATCTGTCCGAGAGCGAGATCGCGGATCGGCTGCGTGCGTCTTCGCGCCTTGCCGATAAGCGGGCCGAGATCGACAATCTGTCCTGTCTGGTGTTCGACAACAGCCAGGCGGTCTCGTCCTCGGTTGAGCGGATCACCGGTGCGCAGAGCGGAGCGGCCGCCGGCGACGACGTGCGCGAGGGCCGCCTTGGTGAAATGGCCGGTGACGGGCGGACATGGCTAAAGGGACCGAGCGCGGCACGCCAGACAGCGGAGGCCCACGCTCCGCACCTTGCGGCGGCGTTGGCCGATTATGGGATGGCCGTCGATTTCGAGCGGCATCAGATCAATCTTCACCACCGTGAGGAGCAGGCGCGGTACCGGGCGGAAGTTCCCAGGCCATCGAAGGAACTTTCCGCCTTGATGTCCGGCACTGACCAGGACCAGGTACGTCGCTTGAATGCCGATCCATCCCTCCGTCGTGAGCTTGAGGAGATTACGCTGGCGATAGCCAAACGTCTTTCCTCGGCGGATCGCGCTGACCTGAAAGGCGGAAATGTAACGAGGCTAGGGTCTTCCCTTGGGATAACGCCGGAGCAGGCTGCTTCACTCAAGCTCGTCCAGAATCGTGCCGGTGCGTTGCAGGAAAGATCACTTCGGCAGACGCGCCACGTTGCGAGCACGCCCCAGCTCGGGATACGGCGTTGATCCCACCTATCGACGCCATTGACCGAGCACGCCACTGTCAGCATCGGCCGGTGCGGCCCGCCGGCCGACCAATCATTTCGGACAGCTCGTCGCCAGCCGGATGCCATTCGAGATGACCGGATTGATCATTCGAGGCCCGAGACAGGGTCACTTGTAGTAGGGACCGGATTCCGAAGAATGTAGAGAGATCTTCAGCCTCCACGCGAAGGTGGAGGCCGCAAACGTTCGCCTTGATGATCGCCCTGCCGTCGCCAAAGTTCAGGACCTGGTTGGCACGATTGGTCTCGATCGAAATGGCGCACTCGCGGAGCGATCCGCATAGCGCCTCAACGATCCGGTCCGTATCTGGGACATCAACAACCGTTTCGGAGATGTGTTTTGCCATGAGAACTTCTTGGGTTTTCTGGTCAGGCGAATTGCAGCGCCGGCGCACAGGTGGCGCGCGATGGGAACGCTGGTCGGCGATAAAGCGGCTCGTCCACCTGGAGTTTGGCGCGCATTGCAGTAAGGACGCGGTGCGAAACCTCGAACGCACCGCAGCAGACCGGGAAACGGCCATAGCCTTCGGAACGGCCGAGTTCATCGAGTTCGGCGCCGGCTTTTTGATAGACGCGCCGCATGTGCGGCTCGTAGTTCGAGATCATGGTGTGGATGCCATTGGCAAGGGCCGCCTCGCACAAGGCTAGAAGCAGCAAACAAAAGGCCCTGTCCGGACGCATGTCAGTGAAGTCACGTTCGAGGGCATCCTCATCGATGCACATTCGCGTGCCCTCCCAGATGCCGGGCGCGATCAGGCCGCAAACATCGGGGAATGTTTCCCGAAAGACGTCATAGAGGAGCGTCGGACCAGTCGTCGGCATGAGCCGAACAGAGCCATAAAGCTGCCTTCGATCTTCATCGCACCACAGCAGATAAGCAGGGTGAAGCTCGTCATAGCGAACCCGCTCGCGATGGCCGGACACGGACACGTCCCAGCCGAGCCGGTCTGCGAACACTCTTTTCCTCAGCCGGAACGACTGATCGAGCAGTTCGGTATGTTTGTGATATTCGTGGGCTTGAATAAGGAGATACATGCTTGCCTCCGCATATTGATCGAGGCCAGCGTGCAACAGGATGCGCGTGCGCGATATATTCGGAGATTAGCTCCCCGAATCCTGGGTATTGCCATACGGGTTTATCAGGCGGAGCTGAATCGCAAGGGCGGTTGCCGATGTGGTCGACGCAGCCCCGAGCTTGTGGCGTGCCGACATCAGATATCGTTGCGTCGTATGCATCGAAAGGCTGAGGATTTCGGCGATTTCGTCGTTCGTTTTTCCAAGAGCTGACCAGTTGAGGCACTCCTTTTCCCGCGGACCGAGCTGCGGAATTGGGTCATGCTCGCCGTGAAGTTCGAACACCGCTTTTCTGTGGATCAGAAACGCAAGATCGAGCCACTCGTGGCGATAAGCCTGGACCAGCTTGCGCCACTCGCTGGCGGGCTTCCTGGAGTTCAGGGAGAAGAGCGCACGGCGCTTCTTGTCGACGATGGGGATGGAATATCCATTGGCTCCAACACCGTGTTCTTGGGCGTCGAGCAGAAAGTCATGGGCCGCTTGTGGAACCTCGACCTCGCCCCAATCGAACGGCATTTGCCGGATGAGACCCTCGCGGACGATCGGATCGACTTTCACATATCCCCGCAGGAGGTAGCGAGCAACCCAGGTATCACGATAGGTCGTGCGAACATACGGAGTGTCGACTACGTCTGCGACTGTCAGGGCCAGATGGTAGGTGGAAAAGTCGGTCCCGTACGCCGCTTCCAGAATGCGCAGTGCAGCATCGACACTCGGGGCATTCTGTATTTCAAGGAAGAGATCTTGAAATTCATCTCGTATCCGTAACTTCTCCATTCGAAACTCCACAACTCGGTCTGCCGCCAAATCGACAGTGGTGGCAAGGAAACCGGTTGTTCAATACCGGTTCGCAATGGTATAATATATCGCGTACCTAATTTTTGGAACTTAATTGAAAGTGGACCCGGCGAGCACTTCCGTCTTATAAATTTATTGATCTTTGTGATCATTAGATCTCGCGTGTCGTTCATCGAGTGGCTGTTCGCCTTTCCTGTCCTCATGGGCAGCTAAGTAACCTGCCTCGAAGGCTTCTCTGGTGCGTGCCTTGTCTCTGTTTAGGTGAGCAACATGCCCAAGCCCCTCCCACCACTTCAACCAGGCGCGTTCGACTTCCATCTTACTTCTCCCGACTCTTCAAGACTCTACTTCGTTAAACGCTGCAGGGACAGAGGTGCCTCGGAAGATCTGAACAGCGAGCCGTCGATTATGTTCGCGGCCAGGGGTGACTTCGAGGCGGTTTTCATAGATTTCGACAACGGGGCCGACGCCAGTCGCCATGAAATCCTGATGGATGAGAGCGTTGGCGATGACCTCTCGGACAGCGGTTTCCGGGAAATGCGGCACCATACGTCTAACGCCGTCTATGTATCGCTCTTCTTTCGGCAGCCGCTCCATCAGAAACCGCATCATTCCCGTAAAACCGACGGCATACCCTTTCTTGCCCTCCTGCTCGAAGTCGGAGCGGGATTTGTCACGGCCGGCGTATTTGACGATGCGAACTGTTTTTCCCGCGATGGACGGAAAAACAGTGACGTCACGCCCCGGCATGATGGCACCCAAGTTGGTGATGTCAAACCTGCCTTCGAGATTGTCGAGCAGGAAACCGGCATCGACCATCTTGCGAACGATCTCCTGAGGATTCTTCGGTTTGGGCTCACCCGTCAGATCATAAATCGGGTCGGGATCGAGCGTCGCGAATACGTTGTGCGCAGTGACGTTCGACGACGCGACCGCGGTTTCGAAACGCCGGCGCCCCGTCGCGATCCAGAGAGCACGCTCGTGCTCAGGAAACTCGGCAAGCTTTTTCTTGTTTTCGCCGATCCGGACAAATTCCGTACCTGCGAATTTTACAGGTCGTTCATAGGACGGCTCGATGGCAACGACGGAATAGGTCAAGCCATCGCAGACAAAGTCGAGAACCTCGATGAGCACTCGAGGCTCGACCATTCGTGCCAGCCAGTTGGTGAAATCCTCATTGCCGTGTTTGAGTTGCTGCAAGCGAAGCTCTGTGCCAACCTTGCTCCTCGTACGATCCTCGATCCCGAATACAAGGAAGGCGCGATCTCGCCCGGCGAGCATTGCCGAATTCGCGAGCGCCGACACGTATTCCCCGATTTCGCGTGGGTCCTTGTTGTTGACCTTGAATTCCAGCCATGCGCTTTCGGTGGGTTCTTCCAGCAATCGGTTGAGAAGTGCGCAGGGGTCGTGAATCGGCATGGTGAGTCCTCTTTTATCCCCCTTATATCAGATTCGGCCGTTTCAGAACCTATTTCCAACGGAAGTCGTGGAGAATTCCAAACAAAAACAAAGTGATGCCGTAGAGCCTTCGGCGCGGATTTTTATCCGCGTTTTGATGGATGGCTCGCGGCGACCACTTTGATGAGGGCAAATTCGGCCGTTCCTTTTTATCCCGGTTTTGACAGAATCTGAACTTTCCCCTCCATGAGGTGTGAATGAAAACAACAAGATAGGGGCCAAAAAGAGGAGCGAATTATATCATGCCGTAAGCGGATGTCCGGTTAGTTAGCCCGTTTTCATCGAAACGATCACTAAGCGGCGGCCTCCCAGACCTGATTGAGAATCCGGCCGCGAGTGCCGCCTTATCCTGCGGAAGGAAGCGCCCGGAGTGGTTGGCAACCATTTCCGGGGTATCCTGGATGGCATAACTTGCCTGCTCGTAAGAGCCGGTCTGCTTCAGAATATGGGTTGCAAGCACGTCGCGGACGTTATGCGGCCCGTGTGGTAGCAGGTCTTTGATTGCGCCCCGGCCCGTGTAGGGATTGTAAATCTCATAGTGCTGGATCGCGAGGCGCCAAGACATTCGCATGCCGGCCCAGGGAGTGGCCATCGCCAAAATGGCGTTCGCGGCGCTGCTTATCGGTGTTGGTGTAAAACCTACCGTCTCTTTGGTTTCCGCCGCTGCCTTCTATGGCTAATTCTTCAAGAACTCAGCCGCATCGGTTTCAAGAGCCTTCGCCAGTCGCTCCACTACGTGGGGGCGGAACGAGAACTATTCCTTCAGACACGCTAAGATAGAACAAACGATGAAAAGAAGCGGCGGCGGCCGAGATTCGTCGCTTTCTTCGCATGCGATCGACATCACGTGAGGCTAATCAGCACCCCGCCAGCCGCCGCAAGGAGCACGACAATCCAGGGGGCAGCTTTCCACGCCATCAGCAGCACGAAGCAGGCAAGCGCCAAGGCGAACTGACGCGGGCCGGTAATGGCGCTGGTGAAGACCGGATCGTAAAGCGCCGCGCCGAGGATGCCGACGACGGCGGCATTGGCGCCGCGCATCAGCGCCTGCGCGCTTTCGCGCTTGCGGAAGCTGTCCCAGAACGGAATGACGCCAAGCAGGATCAGGAAGCCCGGTAGGAAGACGGCAATCAGGGCAATGCCCGCTCCGATGAGGCCGTTGGGCTCCGGCCCCAACAAGGTTCCCAGATAGGCCGCGAAGGTGAAGAGCGGTCCCGGCACGGCCTGCGCCGCTCCGTAGCCGGCAAGAAACTGGTCGTGGCTGATCCAGCCGCTTTGCACCACCTCCGTTTCGAGAAGCGGCAGCACGACGTGTCCGCCGCCGAAGACCAGCGACCCCGCTCGGTAGAACGAGCCAAAGACGGCCAGCCCCTGCGAAGACATACCGGCAGTGACAATGGGCAACCCGAACAGCAGGGCGAAGAAGAGGACGAGCGAAACCGCCCCAAACGTCCGCGAAACGGGAAAGGTGATGTGCCTGGTAATTGGCTCGTGATGATTGCGGCAGACGAGAAGGCTTGCCGCCGCGCCGATGGCGATCGCGAGCACCTGGCCGAGCGCGCCCGCCACCAGGACGATGATCAACACGGCTCCCAGGGCGATGGTGGCCCGTTCGCGGTCCGGGCAGAGGTTCCTTGCCATGCCCCAGACCGCTTGCGCCACGATGGCGACGGCGACGATCTTGAGACCGGTGATGATGCCGCCGCCGATCGGGCCACCGAACGCCGCCGCGCCGTAGGCGAAGAGAACGAGCAGGATGGCCGATGGCAGGGTGAAGGCTGTCCAGGCGGCAAGCGCGCCGAGCGGCCCGCCACGCAAGAGTCCCAAGGCAAAACCCACCTGGCTCGACGCCGGGCCGGGCAGGAACTGGCTAAGTGCTACGAGATCGGCATAGCCTCTATCGTCGATCCACTTGCGCCGCAGCACCAGCTCGTCGCGAAAATAGCCCAAATGCGCGATCGGTCCGCCGAAGGAGGTGAGGCCGAGCTTGAAGAAGGCCGCGAAGACCTCACCGGCCGAGCCCCTGGTGGGCTGGCTTTCATCGTGGCTCGTCGTCGTGTCCGTCATCGTTTGATCGCCTCTCCGGTAAATTCGCGGATGCGCTCCTTGGCCAAGGCAAGGCCCTCGCGCCCCTTTTCGGTAATGGAGTAGAGCTTGCGCACCGTGCGGCCGTCGCGCTCCTCCCGCGAGGTGAGGTAGCCGTCGCGCGTCATCTTGTGCAGCAGAGGATAGAGTGTGCCGGCAGACAGGCGGTAGCCGTGACCTGCCAGCTCATCGATCATCCACTGGCCGTAAATCTCGTGCTCGGCCGCGTGGTGGAGCACGTGCAGGCGCACGAGGCCGGAGAGGAGATCGTGGTGCTCCATTTTCAGCGAGTGCCTTTTCTCAGGCGCAACGCTTTCCGATTGGCTCCCTGTCATGGCACCTGCCTTCTTGATTCGCGGGGCGATCAGTTTATACTATCGACTTACGATAGCGAAAACCGATTACAAAAGGAAGACAAAGCATGGAGCTCGTCGTGATCGGCATCGTGGCGCTGCTGACCGCCGGTGCGACGCTCTTTTCCGGCTTCGGCCTCGGGACAATCCTGATGCCTGTCTTCGCGCTGTTCTTCCCGGTCCCGTTGGCGATAGCGGCTACAGCCGTCGTGCATTTCGCCAACAACATCTTCAAATTCGGGCTGATGGCGAAGCAGGCCGATTGGCGGACCGTGGCACGGTTCGGCGTACCGGCCGCAATTGCGGCGATCGTTGGAGCAAGTCTGCTCACCTGGTTCGATAGAATGCCAATTGTCGCGCACTACACCATCAGCGGATCAGTCTACGAGATCACGGCGGTCGAAGCCGTCATCGGTGTGCTGATCGTCGTATTCGCCCTTCTGGAGCTGTGGCCGCGTTTCCAGACTCTTGCCTTTTCTCCTCGATGGCTGCCATTCGGAGGCGTACTGTCGGGATTCTTCGGCGGTCTTTCCGGCAATCAAGGGGCGCTCCGCTCCGCCTTCCTCCTCAAGGCGGGCCTCTCGAAGGAGGCCTTTGTCGCCACGGGCGTCGTTTCAGCGGTGATCGTCGATGCGGTTAGGTTGATCACCTACGGGACTGGCGTCATGGCGGGCCACGCCCGACGATGATGAGCACTACGTCTACGCTATAGTACTCTGATTGCCTGAACCTGATGATGCATCGGCGTGGTGAGGATGTCATAATCGTGCGCAGCGCTTCCGCCCCTGACCAATCAGCGTTTCGAACTGACGCCCTAACTAAGGCTTTCCATCGAGCAAAACAGGACCCCCGAACCCGAACCATCAGGAAAAGATCATGAACCCGACTGGAGCCCGAGGACTCACCCCCGAAGAAGCCCAAGCCCGCCTCGCCCACTTCGGGCCGAACCACCTGTTTACGCCGGCCCCGGTGCGCTTCTGGGCGATCGCCACCGAGGAAGTCCGCGAGCCGATGATCCTACTCTTGCTGGTGGTGGGGGGCTTCTACAGCCTGTGGGGCGGGCTCGGCGATGCCATCACCATCTTCGTGGTGATCGGGCTACTGGTGGCCGCTGAGGTCGGCAACGAGTTCCGTGCCAAGCGCGCCATCGCTGCACTGGAGCGCATCGCCGCGCCCAAGGCGCGGGTGCGGCGCACCGGCCATGTGGNNATCCTGGTGCCCGGCACGCGGCTGGCGGCGGATGCCAGGCTCATCTCTGCCATCAATCTCAGCGTCGATGAAGCAGCGCTCACCGGCGAATCGCTGCCGGCGGAAAAGGCCATGGGCGATGTGGTCTACGCCGGCACCGTCGTCGTGGCGGGCGAAGCCGACGCCGAGGCGACCGCCACTGGTGCGGGTACGCGGCTTGGCCAGATGGCCGCGCAGCTGGGCACGGTGAAGCCGCCCAAGACGCCGCTGCAACTGGCAATGAAATCGCTGGCCGGCAAGCTGGTGTGGGTGGCGGCGTTCTTCTCGGTCGCCATTCCGCTGATCGGCATCGCCCGTGGCGGCGACTTCCGCGAAATGGTTCTCACTGGCCTCTCGCTCGCCTTCGCCACCATCCCCGAGGAACTGCCCATCATCATCACCATGGTGTTGGGGCTCGGCTCCTTTCGCCTGTCGCGGCAGAACTTCCTAGTCAAGCGCCTGCGCGCCGCGGAGACGCTGGGGGACGCGACCGTCATCCTCACCGACAAGACCGGCACCCTGACAGAGAGCCGCATGCAAGTGGTGGCGGTGTGGCCGCAGGTGCAGCAACAGATGGCGCTCGCAGCCGTGCTCGGCACGGTTTCGCCTGAAGTACCAGACGCGCTGGAGCAGGCGATTCTGGAGCGCGCCAAAGCGTCGGGTCTGGCGCTGCCGCAAGGCGAGGTCCTGCGCCTGCGTCATCCCGGCGACGGCCGCCGCAGCAAGGCCGTGTTGTGGCGTCACCCGGACGGACTGCGTCTGCACTTGACCGGCGCGCCCGAGGAAGTCTTTCCCCGTTGCCGTGAAGTCCCGGCGGCATTGCGCGAGCAGCTTGAAACGGAAACCGCACAGGGGCGGCGGGTTATCGCGGTGGCGACGCGCAGGCTCGACGCACAGGACGCCAGCCGGCCCCTCGGAGAGCTGGAGCAAGACCTCGAACTCGCCGGTCTGGTGAGCTTCGCCGATCCGCCGCGCGTCGGCGTCAGAGAAACGCTGGCGCAGGTGGCCGACGCCGGCATCCGCACGCTGATGGTGACCGGCGATCATCCTGCCACCGCAGCTGCCATCGCCTGCGAGGTCGGCATCCCTGCCGAGCGAGTGCTGATCGGTGAGGAATTGGATCGCCTCGACGATGCGGCGCTGGCCCAGACGGTGCGTGAGGTTTCGGTCTATGCCCGCGC
>DBUL01000024.1 GCA_002307905.1 Rhizobiaceae bacterium UBA1291 | reverse complement strand
TGCGACAATGGTCAGCATCATCGGCTCGGGGCCGCAGATGAAGGCGGCGTCGATCGACTTCGGATCGATCCAGCTGCTGAACAGGGCGGAGAGCTTGTTCTCGTCGAGACGACCGGTGAACAGATCGATCTCCTGCACTTCGCTTTCCAGAACGTGCAGGACGGAGAAACGGCCAAGATAGGTGTTCTTCAGATCCTCCAGCTCCTCTCGGAACATGATCGAGTTGATCTGGCGATTGGCGTAGATCAGCGTGAATTGCGACTTCGGCTCACGCGCCAAAACCGTCTTGATGATCGACAGCAGCGGCGTGATGCCGGAACCGCCGGCGAAACCGAGATACTGTTTCTCAGCGGTCGGATCNNTGTAGAAGCGGCCCATCGGCGGCATGGCCTCGATCACATCGCCCGGCGCGAGGTTGCCATTGGCCCAGTTGCTGAAAGCGCCGCCGTCGACGCGCTTGATGCCGACGCGCAGGACACCTTCGTCCTTGCCCGCACAGATCGAATAGGACCGGCGCAGTTCCTCGCCCTCGAAATCGCGGCGGAAGGTCAGGTACTGGCCCTGGGTGAAGTCGAAGGCTGCGCGATCCTCCTCGCGCGGCTTGAGCGTCACGACGACCGCATCACGGGTCTCGTGGCGGATGTCGGTCACGGTCAGGGGATGAAAGCGTGCCATGCGTTATGTCCTCCGCATCCTCAGATGCACTTGAAATAGTCGAAGGGTTCCAGGCAGTCGCGGCATCGGTAGCTCGCCTTGCAGGGTGTTGAGCCGAACTGGCTGACTTTCTCTGTCTTGGTCGAGCCACATCGCGGGCAGGCGACGGCAAGGTTGGAGCCGGCAAGGCGGTTGGCCCGGGCCATCAGTCGCCCGTCGGCGGCGGTACCGTCGATTGGCGGCGCAATGCCGTAGGCGCGAAGCTTGTCCCGCCCCTCAGCGCTGATCCAGTCCGTCGTCCAGGCCGGTGACAGCCGCCGCTCCAGGCGCAGCTTCTCTATGCCGTGGCCCTTGAGTGCCGTCTCGATATCGAGGTTGATCACCGTCGTTGCCGGACAGCCCGAATAGGTCGGGGTAACGGCAACGACGAGGGTATCGCCATCCCATGCGACATCACGGATGATGCCGAGATCGGTCAGGCTGATCACCGGGATTTCCGGATCCGGAACCTCGCCCAGCCAGCGCCAGACTTCTTCCAGTTCGGGCAGTGTCCTGGCGTCCATGGCGTCAATCCTCACCAGACCGAGTTCGGATAGGCCCGCTGCAGGAACTGCATGTCCGCGAGAATGTAGCCCAGGTGCTCCGTATGGATACCGCGCTTGCCGCCCTTGTGCTGATAGCTACCCTCTGGAGCGACGAGCGTCGCCTCTGCCAGCACTTCGCCGACCGAACTGTCCCATGCCGCCTTGAGCGCGGAGGGGAGCGGTGCGATCCCCGCTGCCGCGACCGCCTCATCGGCGGGATCGGCCAGGAACATCTCGGCCGTATAGGGCCACAGGTCATCGAGCGCCTTCTGCATCCGGCGATGGCTTTCCTCGGTTCCGTCGCCCAGACGGATGACGAGGTCGGCCGAGCGCTCGAAGTGGTAGGATACCTCCTTCAGGGCCTTCTGGGCGATTTCCGCAACGCGCGGATCGCTCGAGGCGACCAGAGCGCGGAGCATCTCGATGTGATAGGCATCGAACAGAAACTGCCGCATCAGCGTCTTGCCGAAATCGCCATTCGGGCGCTCGACGAGCAGCACGTTGCGGAAGGCAGCCGCATCGCGCAGATAGGCGAGATTGTCCGCCGTGCGCCCCTTGCCTTCGACCTCACCCGCCAGACCGAGCCAGAACTGGGTCTGGCCGATCAGGTCGAGCGCGACGTTGGCGAGCGCGATGTCCTCTTCCAGCACGGGCGAATGACCGCACCATTCGGACACGCGGTGCCCGAGGATCAGCGTGTTGTCTCCCATTCTCAGGAGCCATTCGAAGAATGCGGCCTGATCGACCGCCGGGATCGCGGTTGCCATCACATATGCCCCACTTCAGCCGGGATGTCGAAGAATGTCGGGTGACGGTAGACCTTGGAGTTCGACGGCTCGAACAACGGACCCTTTTCCGAGGGCGACGACGCGGTGATATCGACCGACTTCACCACCCAGATCGACACGCCTTCGTTGCGACGGGTGTAGACGTCGCGGGCATTGCGGATCGCCATCTCGGCATCCGGGGCGTGCAGGCTGCCGACATGGCGATGATTGAGGCCATGTTGACCGCGGATAAAGACTTCCCAAAGGGGCCATTCGCTGGACATTGCTATTCCTCCCAAGTTCAGGTGACGGGTGGGAGCGGGCGGGCCGCCCCCGAATTGGATTGATCAGGCAGCCTTGCGACCGGCCCGGCGCGCCTCTTGCTTTTCCGCATGGGCCATCAGGCCGTCGCGGAACCACGCGCCGTCTTCCCAGGCGGTGACGCGGGCGCCAAGGCGCTCGGCATTGCAGGGTCCGTTGCCGGCGATGACGTTGAAGAACTCTTCCCAGTCCGGCTCGGAGAAGTCGTGACCGCCCTTCTCCTCATTCCAGCGCAGGTTCTCGTCGGGAATGGTCAGGCCGAGATACTTGGCCTGCGGCACGGTCTGATCGACGAATTTCTGGCGCAGCTCGTCATTGGTGTTGATCTTGATCTTCCACTGCATCGACTGCGCGGAGTGCACCGAGTCCTTGTCGGACGGACCGAACATCATCAGCGACGGATACCAGAAGCGGTTGAGCGCATCCTGTGCCATGGCCTTCTGCTCGGGCGAGCCAGCCGCCATCTTCATCATGATGTCGTAGCCTTGGCGCTGGTGGAAGCTCTCTTCCTTGCAGATGCGGATCATCGCGCGGCTGTAGGGACCGTAGGAGGTCTTCTGCAGCTGCACCTGGTTCATGATCGCCGCGCCGTCGACCAGCCAGCCGACCGCACCGATGTCCGCCCAGTTGAGCGTCGGGTAGTTGAAGATCGACGAATACTTCATCTTGCCGGAATGGAGCAGCGCCAGAAGCTCGTCGCGGCTGACGCCGAGGGTCTCGGCGGCGGAATAGAGATAGAGGCCGTGGCCCGCCTCGTCCTGCACCTTGGCAAGAAGGATCGCCTTGCGCTCGAGCGTGGGCGCACGGGTGATCCAGTTGCCTTCCGGCAGCTGGCCGACGATCTCGGAATGGGCGTGCTGGCCGACCTGGCGGATCAGCGTCTTACGATAGCTTTCCGGCATCCACTCCTTGGGCTCGATCTTCTCACCGCGATCGATCCGATCCTGAAAGGCCCGCTCCTCCGGCGACATCTCGTTCAGCGATTTCACCCGATCGCTGTCGGTCTTGACCATTTGTGCGTACATGGCGGCTTCCTCCCTGTTCAGATCCGTTCAATAATGATGGCGATGCCCTGGCCCACCCCAATGCACATGG
>DBUL01000080.1 GCA_002307905.1 Rhizobiaceae bacterium UBA1291 | reverse complement strand
CAGTTCCGTCCAGCGCCTCGACACGGGCAATGCAGGCCTCGGCCAGGTCGATTGCCTTTAGCGCTCCACCGGCGATGCGATCACGCAAGGTGACCGCATCAAGCGACAGCAGCGCCTCGTCACTTCCCATAAAACAACTCCGGCAAGTAGAAGACGATTTGCGGGAACTGGTACATCAACAGCATGGCGATGAAGACCATACCCAGGAAGGGCATGACGCCCGCGAAAATCTGCGTCAGCTTCACATCCGGCGGCGCTATCCCCTTCAGGTAATAGGCCGACATGGCCATTGGCGGAGTCAGGAACGAAGTCTGCAGATTCAACGCCACGAGAATGCCGAAGAACAGCGGATCGATCCCGAACATATCCAGCAGCGGCAGGAAGATCGGAACAAAGATGATGATGATTTCCGACCATTCCAGCGGCCAGCCGAGCAGGAAGATGATCAACTGTGCCAGAAGCAGGAACTGTAACGGCGTGAGGTTCAGACTCTGTACGAATTCGCTGATGACCTGCTCGCCGCCGAGATATGAAAACACCGACGAGAAGGTGTAGGAGCCGACGAACAACCAGCAAACCATCGCGGTCGTTCGTACCGTCAGATAGACGCTTTCGCGCATCCGCTGCCAAGTCATCGCCCGATAGACCACCGCCAGCAGCATGCCACCGAGCGCTCCGATGGACGCGGCCTCTGTCGGCGTAGCCAGGCCAAACAGGATCGACCCGAGGACCGCGAGGATCAGAAAGGCCAGCGGGAAAAACGAGGTCATCACCATGACGACAAGCCGGCCGAACGGCACGTCCGGAACTTCTTCCGCTGTCGGTCGAGGAGCCACGCTGGGCTGTAGGATCGAGCGGCCGATAACGTATGCCAAATAAAGCCCGACCAGCGTGAGCCCCGGCAGCAGCGCCCCGGCGTAGAGCCGCACGATCGAAACGCCCGAGGCTGCCGCATAGACGATCAGCATGATCGAAGGCGGTATGAGGATGCCGAGCGTGCCGCCGGCACAGATGATCCCGGAAGCAAAGGATTTGTCGTAACGGGCTTTCAGCATGGCCGGCAGGGCCAGCAACCCCATCAGAGTCACCACGGCGCCGACGATGCCGGTCGCGGTTGCGAACAACGCGCAGGTGATCAGCGCCGCAACCCCCATGGAGCCGGGCATGTTTTTCGACGCGATGTTCAGCGTGGTGAACAGGCGGTCGACGATATTGGCGCGCTCGACGATATAACCCATGAACAAGAAGAGCGGGATCGCCGTCAGCACCTCGTTGGACATCACCGTGAACGTCTGGTTGATGAACAGGTCGAAGATGCGATTGTTGAACAGCCCCTCGAGCCAGAGCGTGGTGTTGTCCCACCAACCTGCGCCTTCGGCGAGGCGGTCATAGGCGCGCCACATCCGGCCCGCGTCGAAATAGGCGTAATAGCCGAAGCCGATACCCATGGCCATCAGCGTAAAGGCAATCGGAAAGCCAAGAAAGACGACGAGAATAAACAGGCCCAGCATCAGCAGGGCCACTTGCGGATCGGTCATATGTGGCCCCCTGCCTCGGCTTCGGTGACTTTCTTCAACAAGAGGTCTTCCGTTTCCTGAATGTCTTCCTCCGGCTCTACCCAGTAGCCGTCGCGAATGCAGGCGATGCAGCGCAACACCTGGGCTATGCCCTGGATGAACAACAAAATGCCGGCGGCGACGATAATGGCCTTGAACTGGTAGATCGGTATGCCGGCAGGGCTGTTGACACTCACCTCACCGTAGCCCCACGAACGCGCGGCATACTTCCATCCCGCCAGAATGAGAGCAGTGACGCCCGGAAAGAAGAAGATCAGGTAGAGCACAAGGTCGACCACGGCCTGGGTACGGGGCTGCCAGAGGCGATAGATAAAATCGCCGCGCACATGACCGCCGCGCGACAGCGTGTAGGCACCACCCATCATGAAAAGCGAGCCATACATGATGAAGGAAACGTCCAGCGCCCAGGGGGTCGGGCTCTTGAGGACGTAGCGTACGAAAACCTCATATCCCGTGCCGAACGACATCAGGATGATCAGCCAGGCAAACGCCTTGCCGAACCATGCCGACAGATCGTCGGCGAAGCGGATGAATGCAACCATCGGGGCGAGCTTCCCTCTTGACCGGACAAACCCGGCAGCACTGCGCTGCCGGGGCCTCAACAGTTCGAATGGTCAGTAACGGCTCAAAGGGCAAGCTTGCCCGGGAAGTAGTGTTCGTAAGCGAGCGCATAGTCGGGCGAGTTCATGAGCTCGTAGTAGGTGACGCGCTCGACCCAGGCGCGCTGGCTGTCGAGAACCTTCTTCATGAAGGCATCCTTCTCGAGTTCGGTAATCAAGGCGTCCCAGGCCTTCAGCTGTGCGTCCAGGATATCGGTCGAGGTTCGGCGCACGTTTACGCCGCTGTCCTTCTCCAGCTTCTGCAGATCGGCGGAATAGTTGTCCATGGCGATGGCGGTATTGGATGTAGAGGCCGCCTCGACGCTGTAACGCAGGATCGCCTGCAGGTCCGGATCCAGGTCTTCCAAGAAGTCTTTGTTGAACAGGAACTCGAACGATTCCGACGCCTGATGGTAGGACGACAGATAGTAGTTCTTGGCGACGTCCTGTGCACCGAAGCGCATGTCGGATGAAGGGTTGTTGAATTCGAACGCGTCGATCACACCGCGCTCCATCGCCGGCACAATCTCACCGCCCGGAAGCTGCGCAACCGACATGCCCATCGACTGCATGAGGTCGGCGGCCAGGCCAACGGTGCGGTATTTGAGGCCCTGAATGTCGGCGACCGAATTGATCTCGTTCTTGAACCATCCGAACGGCTGGGCAAACATCGGGAAACCGAGCAAGCCGACGACATTCAGCCCAAGAACATCCTGAACCAGCTCACGATAGAACTCTTCGCCGCCGCCCGCATTGAACCATGCCAGCATGGTGGTCGCCGATCCGCCGAAGACGGGTCCCGTGCCGAACAGCGAGGCCGCCTTGTGCTTGCCGTACCAATAGACGGGCACCGAATGGGCAGCGTCAAGGACGCCGTCACTGCATGCATCAAGTACCTGGAAAGCGCCAACGATGGCGCCGGCTGGAAGGAGATCGACCTTCAGGCGTCCGCCGGACATCTTCTCGACCCGCTCGGTGTACTGGCGGGGGGAANNGGAGCCTGAGCCAGTACCGCCGGCGCCGCCAAGGCGGTAGCCGTTGCTGCACCACCGCCCAAAACTGTTTTCTTTAGAAAAGAGCGGCGCGAAACCGTCGAATCTTCAAATTTCTGCATGCTTTCCTCCCAGTTTTTTCGGGCATCTCCCAATGCCCTCCTCGCCAAGGACATCTCCCAATGTCCGTTCCCAAGGAATATTATCAATTAGCGAGTGAGCCAATACAAGACGTGCACGAATATATTTAGATAGGTGAATATTATCAACAATTTCGCATGGTTTAGAACGATTTTATAGGCGCTGCGACAGGATGTATTTTGCAGTGCAGCGCGCTTGGGTATAGCAGCAGTGATCCATATCGGCGCTATTTGTCGTGTCGATTTGCCGTCCGAATCCGGTTGCGCATCCATCAGTGTGGACCGCCTCATGCGACGTGGATGGTGACGATTGCACCGATGCGCGGCGCTATCGGTCAAGCGGTCTTATGCCATCGGCCAGGGTCTCGGCTGTCAGCCCCTCGCCCGCCCTTCTACCGGCCTCGCCATGCAGCCAAACGCCCGCCGCGGCTGCTTCGAAGGCCGGCATGCCCTGCGCCAGCAGACCGCCGATGATGCCAGCCAGAACGTCGCCTGATCCGGCGGTTGCGAGCGATGACGGCGCATTGGTATTGACCAGCGCCCGCCCGTCCGGTCCGGCAATCACGGTGTCGGCCCCCTTGTAAACGAGGATCGCATGCGCTCGCGCAGTCGCGATATGGGCCATGTCGATCTTGCTGGCGTTGGTGTCCGACGCGATGTCCGGGAACAGCCGGGCGAACTCGCCTTCGTGCGGTGTCAGGACCAGACGGGTCTCACCGCCACCAAACGCCTCGAACAAAGGACGCGGGTCTTCGCGGAAGGACGTAGTGCCATCTGCGTCCAGCACGAGGCGCCGATCCTTGAGTGCAAGGGCGAAATCGCGCGCCTTCTGGCCGACGCCAAATCCCGGCCCGAGCACGAAGGCATTGTGGCGCGCATCCTCGAGATAAGCGCCAAGCGCAGAAAGATCCTCTACCGCTTTCAACATCACGGCGGTCAGTTGCGAAGCGTTGGTTTGTAGCGCATCGACCGGCGAGGCGATCGTGACGACGCCGGCGCCAGCCTTCAGCCCAGCAGTCGCCGAGAGTCGCGCGGCGCCGGTCGCTGTCGCAGGGCCGGAAAAGACGGTTAGATGGCCTCGACGGAACTTGTGGGCCTCAAGGTCGACGGAAGGCAGCAGATGGGACCAGGCGGCCGGGGTGTTGACCCGGAAGCCCTCCGCCTCGTGCGCGATGATACGCTCTGGGATGCCGATATCGAAGACTTCGACCGATCCGCAAAGCTTGCGGCCCGGCAGCAGTACATGACCGGGCTTGCGCGTCATGAAGGTTATGGTGTGCAGTGCCTGGAACGAGGCACCGAGCACCCTGCCCGTCCGGCCGTCGAGCCCGGAGGGCAAATCGACGGCGATGACCGGCAACCCGGCTTCTCCGACCTTGGCGATGACCGCTGCTACGATGTCTGGCACAGTGCGATCGAGGCCGGCGCCGAAGATCGCGTCGATGATCGCGTCGCCCTGTTGAGGCTCGTAGCACTCAAGCTTCTCACCGGGGATTGCACAAAGTGAAAGGGCCAGTGACGCACTGCCCTTGAGGCGCGCCGGATCGTCAAGGAAAAACACGGCGACTTCGCAGCCCGTATCGGCAAGCGCCCGTGCCGCGACGTAGCCGTCCCCGCCATTGTTGCCGGGGCCGCACAACACGACGAAGCGCAGTGCTCCGGGCAAGAGCCTGAGGGCTGCCGCTGCGACGGCCCGGCCTGCCTTTTCCATCAGGCCAAAGGAATCAATGCCCGACCGCGCTGCTGCCTGATCGGCACGTCCCATCGCGGCAGGTGTCAGCAGCCAGTTTTCACGATCGCGTTTCATCCCACCATCAAAGCAGATTCCACGGCAGCGGGGAATGGAAAGCATGCTCAAGTGGCAAATGGTGAAATAATGCGCATATGCACAAATGTTGCCCTTCCAGTTGTGCTGAAATGTGTGGCAGGCGGTCATTTGCCGTTTTGCCTGCGACGAAAGAACCGCGCGAAAAATTAGTTTTTTGGCAAAATGGACTCGCGTTTTGCCCTGTCTTGCGCGAGATTTCGATTGGAAGCGCGAAATTTTACCGTTTTCGATCGCAGTTTGCGCCAAAACTGGCACGTTACATGCATCGAATTGGCCGAGCGGGACTTTCCGCCATGTTTTGAGGAAGCGGAGATATATTTTCTCATGAAGAAGATCGAAGCGATCATTAAGCCATTCAAGCTCGACGAAGTGAAGGAAGCCCTTCAGGAAGTCGGCCTGCAGGGTATTACGGTCACCGAAGCCAAGGGCTTCGGCCGACAGAAGGGCCACACGGAACTGTACCGTGGCGCGGAATATGTCGTCGACTTCCTGCCGAAGGTTAAGGTCGAGGTCGTCCTAGCCGACGAGAACGTCGAAGCCGTCATCGAGGCGATTCGCAATGCCGCCCAGACGGGTCGGATCGGCGACGGAAAGATCTTCGTTTCGAACGTCGAGGAAGTTGTCCGCATCCGCACCGGTGAAACGGGCGTCGATGCCATCTAATCGGTCCGTCCCGCCTTGCGGGACCGAACTTCAACACCGTCATCACACTCAAGGAATTCGATAATGACGAGCGCACAAGATATTCTGAAGCAGATCAAGGACAACGACGTCAAGTTCGTCGACCTGCGCTTTACCGACCCGAAGGGCAAGCTGCAGCACGTCACGATGGACGTCGTCTGCGTCGATGAAGACATGTTCGCCGACGGCGTCATGTTCGACGGTTCCTCGATTGGCGGCTGGAAGGCGATCAACGAGTCCGACATGGTTCTGATGCCCGACCTCGACACGGTCCACATGGATCCGTTCTTCGCCCAGTCGACCATGGTCATCATTTGCGACATCCTCGATCCGGTTTCCGGCGAAGCCTATAACCGCGACCCGCGCGGCACCGCCAAGAAGGCCGAAGCCTACCTCAAGGCATCGGGCATCGGCGACACCGCCTTTGTCGGTCCGGAAGCCGAATTCTTCGTCTTCGACGACGTGAAGTACAAGGCCGATCCATACAACACCGGCTTCAAGCTCGACTCGACCGAACTGCCGTCGAACGACGACACCGACTATGAAACCGGCAACCTCGGCCACCGTCCGCGCGTCAAGGGCGGCTATTTCCCGGTCCCGCCGATCGACAGCCTGCAGGACATGCGTTCCGAAATGCTGACCGTGCTCGCCGAAATGGGCGTCGTGGTCGAAAAGCATCACCACGAAGTGGCCGCTGCCCAGCACGAACTCGGCATCAAGTTCGACGCGCTGGTGCGCAACGCCGACAAGATGCAGATCTACAAGTATGTCGTGCACCAGGTCGCCAATGCCTATGGCAAGACGGCCACCTTCATGCCGAAGCCGATCTTCGGCGACAACGGCTCGGGCATNNACAAGCGTCTGGTCCCGGGCTATGAAGCGCCCGTCCTGCTGGCCTATTCGGCCCGCAACCGTTCGGCCTCCTGCCGTATTCCGTTCGGCTCGAACCCGAAGGCCAAGCGCGTCGAAGTCCGCTTCCCGGACCCGACCGCCAACCCCTATCTCGCCTTTGCCGCCATGCTGATGGCCGGCCTCGACGGCATCAAGAACAAGATCCATCCTGGCAAGGCCATGGACAAGGACCTTTACGACCTGCCGCCGAAGGAATTGAAGAAGATCCCGACCGTCTGCGGTAGCTTGCGCGAAGCGCTGGAAAGCGTTGACAAGGATCGCAAGTTCCTGACCGCCGGCGGTGTGTTCGACGACGATCAGATCGACTCGTTCATCGAGCTGAAGATGGCCGAAGTCATGCGTTTCGAAATGACCCCACACCCGGTCGAATTCGACATGTACTTCTCGGCCTGACAAGGCGTGGACCGGCTCTCCAGTGGATGGCCGGTCACCTGAAAAACGGAACCGGCACGGCCCGATGGGCCAAGCCGGTTTCTTGTTCCTGGCGTGCATTCGCGGCATAATTCGGTAATTTCAAATTGTTGCGTCTGTTTCCTTATGTAGCGATTTAGGATTCAACCTCATGAATTGTGCCCGATTGAGGTGGTTGCCGATCAGCCAGCCGAGCGGGCGCCCAAGGTCTTACTGCTTTCCAAGCCGACAAGGTCTCTGTGGTCGTCGCTGATTGGCCGGCCCCCGGCCCGGCACTATCCTCCCTGCTCCGAAAGATCGCTGTCCTCGATGCCTCAATCCAATGCCTCCTCAGGTGCGAGACCCCTCGACTGGGCCCTCTTCCTTTTGGCGCCCGTGTTCTTCTCTTCGAATCTGATCTTCGGCCGGGGCATCACGGGTGACATTGCCCCCTTCACCACCGCATTCCTGCGCTGGGCAGGATCTGCGCTGATCATCTTCCCCTTCGTCTATTCCGAGCGTGCCCTGTGCCTCGCTTTCGTCAAGTCTCACACCGCCATCTGGCTCGTCCTTGGCATCCTTGGGATGGGGATCTGCGGAGGCTTCGTCTATTGGGCGCTGACACTGACGACAGCGTCGAACGCGACGCTCATCTATACGACCTCTTCGTTGTTCATCATCCTGCTGCAATGGCTGTTCCAGGGGCGCAGGATTTCATCCGCCGAAATCATCGGCATGGTTGTCGCCTTTGGCGGCGTCGCGGTGATCGTTCTCAAGGGCGATTGGACTGCCCTCCTCCACCTGCGATTCAACATCGGCGATTTTGGCATTCTCGCTGCGGCAATCGCCTTTGCGCTCTATTCGCTACTGTTGCGCCATCCGGCGGTCCAGGCCATGCCGCCCATGCCGCTCTTCGGGCTTTTGGCGCTGTCTGGCACGCTCGTCCTTATTCCGCCGGCACTCTATGAGGTTCTGACCGGCGGTCTGCTGCCGGATACGACGAGCGCTTGGACGAAGCTTCTCGGCATCATCCTCTTTGCCTCTCTCGCCGCCTTCTACTGCTTCCAGCATGCGGTCCGGGTGTTCGGCCCGGCAATGGCCGGCGTAACGCTTTATCTCATGCCGCCCATGGCGATCATCATGGCGGTGCTATTCCTGGGTGAGCGGTTCCAGGCGTACCACGCCGTCGGGATCGTGCTGGTCATGGGTGGATTGGTTCTCGCGACCGCACCCGGTCGGCGCGGCGGCAAGCCTGCGGCCTGACGGCGAAAACATGGTCAGGTCTTGATGTTTTGCGGTTCCCTCCCCAAATCCATGGGGAAAGGAAGTGAAGCCCATGAAACACAGCAGCGCAAAATTTGGCATCGGGGAAGTTGTCCGTCACAAGGTCTTTCCGTTCCGCGGCGTCGTGTTCGATGTGGATCCGGAATTCGCCAACAGCGAGGAGTGGTGGAACGCCATCCCGGCAGAAGTGCGACCCGCGAAGGATCAGCCCTTCTACCACTTGCTCGCCGAGAATGACGAAACCGAATACGTCGCCTATGTCTCCGAGCAGAATCTGGAAAAGGACCCCAGCGGAGAACCGTTGCGCAACCCTCAGATACAGCAGATCTTCGTGCTGGAGCAGGCCGGACGCTATAAGCCCAAGGCGAGCTTCGCGCACTGAGGGATCTCGCAAAGGAACGTGGCGGATCGCCGGAACGCAATGAACCAAAAAGAAAGGCCCGCATCGCGGGCCTTTTTCATGTCTGAGAGAAGCGAATGATCAGTTGCCCTGTTTGGCGGCGTCCTGAGCGTCGTTGATCGCCTTGTTGCGCTCTTCCTGCTTTTTCTGCATGGCTTCCTGCAACAGCCGCTGGCGCTCTTCCGCCTGTGACTGCGACATGGCCTCGCCATCATAGGCGCCGGTGAACCCCTCGAGCGCGATCTTGATCGGGTTGGGAGCGCGGCGGAAGTTGACCGAGGTGAACACCACCTCGTTGCCCTTCTTCAGGCTGGCGATGACAGCGTCTGTCAGCGGCATTTCTGCCGTGCAGCGGTCCGGAAGGCAGACGGCATAGTCGAGCTTGGTGCCCTTGGCGCCATCGATCTGCATCATGATGCCCGGCGGGATAAGGCGTGCCGACGGAACGGTTACCTGCAGGATCTTGCGGTTGACCTTGCCTTCGACCGAGATCAGGCCAACGGCCGTGATCAATTGGCCGTTCTGGGCGACCAGCTGGTTCTGAACGACGCAGACATCGGCCTCCTCCTGCTTGGTGCAGGTCTTGAACCACTTGGCCTGGCCGGCCGCTGCTGGTGCGGCGGCGTCCTGGGCGCTGACAACCGTCGGGGCAGAAGCCGCGCCGAGGGTCAGAACGAGAGCAGACAGTGCCGTCCGCGTAGCTTTGGTTGCATTGAACATCATAACCTAATCCGTCTCCTGAAAACCGACATCGGGCACTTGTAAAGGCCGCGACACTCGCCGGTCGTGCTGCCTGTCAACTGTCGTCGAAATGAGGCAAATACATGACCTTGGCACCCGGATCCCCTGTTACATCGCGAAGTCCGGAATATCCAGTCTTTCTTTGGGGGTATACGGGAGCAACGCGGCTTTTTGCATGGCGATGTGTTTGTATTATGGTGTTCATGCTAGCTTCGCTGAGATTCTCGGACCTCGCTGAAAGGATACTTCGTGCGCCGCATCGCCCTCAGCCTGCTTTTTCTCGCCCAGTGCACTCTTGCCCACGCCGAGCCCATGCATGGCATCGCCATGCATGGCGAACCGGCACTCAGCGCGGACTATAAACATTTCCCATACGTCAATCCGCAGGTGAAGAAGGGTGGCAAGATCAACTACGGGGTCGTCGGTACCTTCGACAGCCTGAACTCATTCGTCCTGAAGGGAATGCGCACCACGGCACGCGGCATATGGGATCCGGAGTACGGCGCCCTGTTCTACGAATCGCTGATGACGCGCTCGAGCGACGAGCCTTTCTCGCTCTACGGCCTACTTGCCGAAACAGTCGAATGGGACGAGGACCGCACTTTCATCCAGTTNNCCAGTTCAATCTCAATCCGAAGGCGCGCTGGCACGACGGCAAGCCGGTGACGGCCGAGGACGTGATCTTCTCCTTCAATCTGCTACAGGAGAAAGGCCGCCCACCTTACAACAAGCGCCTCGCGGTCGTCGAAAAAATGGAGCAGGTCGGTGAAAATAGCGTCCGCTTCTCCTTCAATGAGCTGGCCAATCGTGAGACGCCGCTGATCCTCGCCATGTCGCCGATCCTGCCAAAGCATGCGGTTGATCCGGAGATTTTCGACCGGAGTTCGCTCGAAATCCCGCTCGGATCCGGGCCCTACAAGATCGGGTCGATCAGGCCCGGTGAGAAGATCGTCTACCAACGTGATCCGGACTATTGGGGCAAGGACATTCCGTCGAAGATCGGCTTCGACAATTACGACGAGATCTCGGTCACCTATTTCCTCCAGGATTCCACGCTGTTCGAGGCCTTCAAGAAGGGCGACATCGACATCTATCCCGAGGGCGACTCTGGCCACTGGGCGCGCGCCTATGACTTCCCAGCGGTCAAGAACGGCGACGTCGTGAAGGAGGTTTTCCAGCCAGGCCTCCCCTCCGGCATGCTTGGCTTCGTCTTCAACACCCGCCGGGCAATCTTCGCTGATGCCAAGGTGCGCGAGGCCCTATCCTACGCCTTCGATTTCGATTGGGTGAACAGGAACCTTTATGGCGGAGCGTTCAAGCGTAGCCAGAGCTTTTGGCAGAACTCGGCGCTCGGCGCGTTCGGCAATGCCGCCGATGAACGCGAACTGGCGCTTCTTGGGCCCGCCAAGGAACGGATTGCCCCGGAAATACTGGCGGGAACCTATGCCATGCCCGTTTCGGACGGTTCAGGCGCCGATCGCAAGATCCTGCGACAGGCCGTCTCGCTGCTGGCCGAGGCGGGCTACGCTATCAAGGGCGGGAAGATGGTGGATGCCTCGGGCAAGCAGCTTTCCTTTGAAGTCATGACACAGAACGAAGGCCAGGAGAAAATGGCGATCGCCTATCAGCGCGCACTGGCGCTGATCGGCATCCAGATGACCATCCGTACCGTGGACGACGCCCAATACCAGTCACGCTCGAACAGCTTCGACTACGACATGATCGTCAAGGCCTATACCTCGTCGCTGTCGCCCGGCGCCGAGCAATTCAACCGCTGGGATTCGTCGTCGCGCGATGCCCAGGGCAGTTTCAACTATGCGGGCGTCGCCGACACCGATGTCGACCGCATGATCGACGCGCTGGCCAATGCCCGCAGCATGGAGGACTTCCGCGCCGCCGTGCGCGCCTACGACCGGCTCCTGGTCGCCGGGCACTATGTTGTGCCGCTCTACCATATCGGAGAGCAGTGGCTTGCCCGCTGGCAGCATATTGCCCGGCCGGAGCGGAGCCCTCTCTATGGCTACCAGCTTCCAGTGTGGTGGGATGCCCGCGCACAATGATAGAGCTGTTCAGTCGTTTCGGGACGGTTACCGCAAGGGAACCGGTTGAAATGTGCCGCGATTGCCCTTACGTGGCAGCGATCGGTCATTTCGGCCCTGAGCCGCCCGGAAAGGAAGCACCATGGAACGCATCACCATCGACATCGTCTCGGATATCGTCTGCCCTTGGTGCTATCTGGGCAAGGCGCGCCTCGATCTCGCCATTGGCGAGGTGCAGGACGAGATCGGCGTCGACGTCAACTGGCGCCCCTACCAGCTCAATCCCGACTACCCACCGGAAGGCGTCGATCATCAGGCGGCGCTCGCTGAGAAGCTTGGCGGCAAGGACAACATGGATCGCGCCCACGACCAGTTGCGCGAACTCGGCTCCGCGGTCGGCATTGTGTTTGATTTCGGCGCCATCAAGGTCGGACCGAACACGCTCGACGCGCACCGTCTGATCCATTGGGCGGGCGTGGAGGACCGGGAGATACAGAACCGCGTCGTCTCGGCCCTGTTCAAGGCCAACTTCGAGGAGGGCCGCAATGTCGGCGATCCGTCCGTACTGCTCGATATCGCGGAAAAGGCCGGTCTCGATCGCGCCCTTATCGACGCCTTGCTGACCGGCGACGCGGACAAGGCTGAAGTGCTGGGCGAGATCGAAGCAGCCCGGCAGATGGGCGTGAACGGCGTTCCCTTCTTCATCTTCGACCAGCAATATGCAGTGAGCGGCGCGCAGACGCCGGACGTGATCGCGGGAGCGCTGCGCGACATCGCCCGGATGAAATCCGAGGCGCTCTCGAAACTCAATTGACGCGCTGCGGGAAGCTTCGTAAGCACGGCTGATCTCCTTCCTCCCGGGACATTCTGCCGTGCGCTCCGATCTCATTCTTCGAGGCATTCTCATCGCCTTTACGGCCTTTGCCGCCTATGCGGTGTCCGATGCCTGCGTGAAACTCATCGAGGGGCGCGTCAGCCCCTTCGAATCAGGCTTCTTCGGCGCCGTCTTCGGCATCGCCGCCCTGCCCTTCCTGATGAAGCGCGGCGATCGCTGGCAGGACGTGCTGGCCACCACCAATCGTCCGCTGTGGCTGCTGAGGTTCTTTTCCGCCGGCGCCGGAATCATCGGCAGCGTTACCGCCTTCACCCATCTGTCGATGGCCGAGGCCTTCTGCCTGATCTTCCTTCTCCCCTCCTTCGTCACCATCATGTCGGTGGTGTTCCTGAAAGAACCGGTTGGCATCCGCCGCTGGGGTGCGGTGATCATCGGCTTCATCGGCGTTCTCGTCGTGCTGCGCCCGGGTTTCCGCGAACTTTCCATAGGTCATGTCGGCGCCGTCTTCGCCGGCCTCGGCGGGGCGTTGTCGATCGTCATTTATCGCGCCATCGGACCGTCGGAAAAGAACATCTCGCTTTATGGCGCCGGCCTGCTCGGCGGGCTCGTCATCTGCGGATTGCTGATGCTCGGCGATTTTCGCTGGCCGACGGGCCAGGAATGGCTGCTGCTCGCCGGCTATGGCCTGCTCGGAGCGCTGGGCAACGTCCTTTTGATGTACTCTGCCTTCTACGCGCCTGCCGCCGTTGTCGGACCGATCCAGTACAGCCAGATGCTGTGGGGTATTCTTTTCGGCTACCTGATCTTCGGCGATCGCGTCGACCTGCCCATGGTGGCCGGCATCGCGCTGATCATCGGCTCCGGTCTGCTCACCATCTCGCGAGAGCGCACGAAGGGCGTCGCCCTGCCGCTTGCGGTTGCCGGCAAGGACGAGGCGGCGCTGGCAATCAAGCCGGAAGACGATACCGCCGCCCCGTTATAGCGTATCCGCACCGGATCAGGCCTTCGCCAGTTCCGCCAGATGCGTCATCACCACCGCCGCGCCGGACAGGCGCTTCTCCGGGGTCGGAAGATCACGGGTCAGGAACACACTCTGGTCCGGACGGATCTTCGCCATCGACCCCTGCTTGGCGATATAGCCGACCAGGGCTGCCGGGTTCGGGAACTGCTTGTTGCGGAACTGCACGACCACGCCCTTGGGCCCCGCTTCGAGTTTTTCGACATTGGCCTTGCGGCACAGCGCCTTGATATAGACAACCTTCAGGAGGTGCTGGACCTCGATCGGCAGCGGTCCGAAGCGGTCGATCATCTCGGCGCCGAAACCATCGATCTCGTTCAGTTCGGTGATCTCGCCAAGCCTCCGGTAGAGACCGAGGCGCAGATGCAGGTCCGGCACGTATTCGTCGGGGATCATCACCGAGGTCCCGACCGAAATCTGCGGCGACCAGCCGCTGTCAGTGACTTCGTCGATGCCCTTCACCTCGGCAACCGCCTCCTCCAGCATGTGCTGGTAGAGCTCGAAGCCGACTTCCTTGATGTGGCCGGACTGTTCTTCTCCGAGCAGATTGCCGGCGCCGCGAATGTCGAGGTCATGGCTCGCCAGCTGGAAACCGGCGCCGAGCGTGTCGAGCGACTGCAGTACCTTCAGGCGGCGCTCTGCGGTCGTGGTCAGCACCTTGTTGACCGGCAGCGTCAGGAGCGCAAAGGCGCGGACCTTGGAGCGGCCGACGCGGCCGCGCAACTGGTAGAGCTGAGCCAGGCCGAACATGTCGGCGCGGTGGACGATCAGCGTATTGGCGGTCGGCACGTCGAGGCCGGACTCGACGATGGTGGTCGACAGCAGAACATCGTAGCGGCCGTCATAGAAGGCATTCATGATGTCTTCGAGTTCGCCCGCCGCCATCTGGCCGTGAGCGACGGCGACCTTCAGTTCCGGCACGTCGGAGGCCAGAAACGCCTGGATGTCGGCAAGGTCCGCCAAGCGCGGGCAGACGTAGAAGCTCTGGCCGCCGCGAAAATGCTCGCGCATCAGCGTCTCGCGGATCACCAGCGGATCGAAAGGCGAGATGAAGGTGCGCACCGCCATGCGGTCGACCGGCGGCGTGGTGATCAGCGACAGTTCGCGCACGCCGGTCATGGCGAGCTGCAGGGTGCGCGGGATCGGCGTCGCCGTCATCACCAGCATGTGCGGCGAGATGCCCTTAGCGGTCAGCCGGAGGCGCTGATGCACGCCGAAACGGTGCTGTTCGTCGACGACGGCCAGCATCAGGTTCTTGTAGTTCACCGTGTCCTGGAACAGCGCATGGGTGCCGATGATGATCTGCGCCTCGCCGGATGCGATCCGTTCGGAGATCGCCTCGCGCTCCTTGCCCTTGGTGCGGCCCGTCAGCACCTCGACCCTGAGGCCGGCGCTCGCGGCAAATTTCGAGATCGTCGCGTGGTGCTGGCGCGCCAGGATTTCCGTCGGCGCCATCAGCACGGCCTGGCCACCGCTTTCGACCACGGCCGCCATGGCGAGCAGGGCCACCAGCGTCTTGCCGGCTCCGACATCGCCCTGCAGCAGCCGCAGCATGCGGGTGTCGGAGGCCATGTCCTTCAGGATGTCGGCGATCGCAAGCGCCTGGCTTCCGGTCGGCGAGAAGGGCAGGGCAGCGAGGATCTTTTCCGAGATCTCGCCGGTCGCCCGGACCGGCGTGCCGGGTACCTTGCGCAGTTTCTGCCGCACCAGAGCGAGCGACACCTGGCCGGCGAGGAATTCGTCATAGGCGAGGCGCCGCCGCGCCGGGGCCTGGGGATCGACGTCCTTTTCGTCGCATGGATGATGCAGGTCGACAAAACTCTGGCGGATGCTCGGAAAACCCTGCCGGGTGACGAGCGCCGGATCCGCCCATTCGGGCAATTCGGGCACCCGCTCCACCGCATGTTCGATCTGCTTGCGCAGCACCTTGGGCGACAGGCCGGCGGTGAGCGGATAGACGGGTTCGACCAGCGGCATGTTCTCCGCCTCGCTCGCCTTCACCATCAGGTCCGGATGCACCATCGAAGGCCGGCCGTTGAACCAGTCGACCTTGCCGGAAACGATGATCGTCTCGTCGACGGGCAGGGCCTTTTCCAGCCAGTTGCCCTTGACGCGGAAGAAGGTCAGCGCCAGCTCTCCGGTCTCGTCGTGCAGGAAGACACGGTAGGGCAGGCTGGACTTGCCGGGCGGCGGCGGCTGGTGGCGGTCGACCCTGCCGGTGATCGTCACGATCGCGCCCTGTTGGGCGAGCGCAATGCCCGGCTGGTTGCGCCGGTCGATCAGGCGGAACGGTGCAAGGAACAGAAGATCGACGACACGGGCGTCCTCGGCATCCTCGCGGCCGAGCAGGCTCGCCAGCAATTGCGCAAGCTTCGGCCCGACGCCGGAGAGCGAAGCGACGGAGGCAAACAGGGGATCGAGAAGCGTTGGCCGCATGATGGCTGGCAAAATGCGCCGAGAATTACCGGCTTGGCAAGGCTGACAAGCGGTTGGGACGGCGCTATAGAGGCGCATCAACAGGAAGGGGTTTGCATATGACCGGTTTGATCCTCAGCAGTGCAGAACTCGATCCGCGCCGCCGGCGCATTCTGTTCCGCTGCTGGCACCGCGGCATCCGCGAAATGGACCTGATCCTCGGCCAGTTCGCCGAGGCCGAAATCGCCGCCATGGACGATGCCACGCTCGACGAGCTGGAACGCATCATGAGCGAGGAGGACCAGGACCTGGTGAAGTACATCACCGGCGCTTCGCCCGTGCCCGCGCACCTCCAGACCCCGCTGTTCGAGCGCATCGCCGCCTGTCGCCCCGATTTCTCGCCTGTCACCGTGGAAGGGCTCGGACGCTCGGAATGATCTCGCTTCTCGATACCAGGACGATCGCGGCGGCAAAAACCGCGCTCACCGTTTCGCATGTGCCGGACGGCATGGACGCCTTCGTGCTGGCGGAACTCGCCCGCCTCGGCCAGCCGGTCGCCTATATACTGTCGGACGGCCAGCGCATGGCCGACATCGAGCAGAACCTGTCCTTCGCGGCCCCCGAAATCCCGGTGCTGACGCTTCCGGCCTGGGACTGCCTGCCCTATGACCGCGTATCGCCCTCGGCCGATACGTCGGCGCGACGCCTGACGGCGCTGTCTGGCCTCGTCGCCCATGGCAAGAAGCCGCATGCGGCGATCGTTCTCGTCACCGTCAATGCCATGCTGCAGAAGGTGGCGCCGGCGGAGGTGATCGACAGCCTCGGTTTTTCGGCACGCCCCGGCAACCAGATCAGGATGGACGACATCGCCGCGCGGCTGGAACGCAACGGCTTCGAGCGCGTGGCGACGGTGCGCGAGGTCGGCGAATTCGCCGTGCGCGGCGGCATTCTTGACGTCTTCGTGCCGGGCTCGGAGGAGCCGGTCCGCCTCGATTTCTTCGGCGACACGCTGGAGAGTATCCGCACCTTCGATCCGGCCAACCAGCGCACCATCAGTCAGGCCCGTTCGCTCGATCTCCATCCGATGAGCGAAGTGACGCTCACCCCGGATTCGATCAGCCGGTTCCGCAAGAATTATCTCTCGCTGTTCGGCGCCGCCACCCGCGACGACGCACTTTATGCAGCCGTGTCAGAAGGGCGGCGCTATGCCGGCATGGAACACTGGCTGCCGCTGTTCCACGACCACCTCGGCACGGTGTTCGACTATCTCCAGGACTTCCGTATCGTCACCGACCATACCGTACGGGAGGCGGCCGAGGAGCGGGCCAAGCTGATCCGCGACTATTACGAGGCGCGGCTGGATTCCGCGACGCCCGGCAAGGGCCATCTGTCCCAGGGCACGCCCTACAAGCCGGTCCCGCCCGAGCGCCTCTATCTCGGCGCCGGCGAATTCGGTCGGATGCTCGACGCCCATGAGCCGCTGAGGCTCACCCCGTTTGCGGAGCACGATGGCGAGGCGCGCAAGGTGATCGAGATCGCCGCACGTCCCGGCCCGCGCTGGGCCAAGACGGCCATCGAGACGGGCGAGGGCAATACTCGCACCAACGTCTTTGACCAGGCGGTGAAATACATCGCCGAGAAGCGCGCGGCGGGCTCCAAGGTGTTGATCGCCGGCTGGTCCGAGGGCTCGCTCGACCGCCTGCTACAGGTTCTCGACGAACACGGCCTTGCCAATCTCAAGCCGGTCGCTGCGCTCAAGGATCTCGACGGGCTGAAGAAGGGCGAGGCGGCGACCGCCGTGCTCAGCCTCGAGGGCGGCTTCGAGGCCGGCGACCTGGTCATCGTCGGCGAGCAGGACATTCTCGGCGACCGCATGGTGCGCCGCTCCAAGCGCCGCAAGCGCGCCGCCGACTTCATCTCGGAAGTGGCCGGCCTCGACGAGGGCTCGATCGTCGTCCATGCCGAGCATGGCATCGGCCGTTTCGTCGGGCTTCGCACCATCGAGGCGGCCGGCGCGCCGCATGCCTGCCTCGAGCTGCGCTATGCCGACGACGCCAAGCTCTTCCTGCCGGTCGAGAACATCGATCTCCTGTCGCGCTACGGCTCCGAGGGCTCGGATGCGCAGCTCGACAAGCTGGGCGGCGGCGCCTGGCAGATGCGCAAGGCCAAGCTCAAGAAGCGGCTGCTCGACATGGCGGGCGCGCTCATCCGCGTCGCCGCCGAGCGCATGATGCGCATGGCGCCTGTGCTGACCACCCAGGAAGGCCTCTACGACGAGTTTGCCGCCCGCTTCCCCTATGACGAGACCGAGGACCAGCTGAACGCCATCGAGGCGGTGCGCGGCGATCTCGGTGCGGGACGGCCGATGGACCGGCTGATCTGCGGCGACGTCGGCTTCGGCAAGACGGAAGTGGCGCTGCGCGCCGCCTTCATCGCGGCGATGAACGGCATCCAGGTCGCCGTCGTCGTCCCGACCACGCTTTTGNNCTTTTGGCGCGCCAGCATTTCAAGACCTTTACCGAGCGCTTCCGCGGGCTGCCGATCCGCATTCAGCAGGCTTCGCGCCTGGTCGGGACCAAGGAACTGAACCTCGTCAAGAAGGAAGTGGCCGAAGGCAAGACCGACATCGTCGTCGGCACCCATGCGCTGCTCGGCACGGGCGTCAACTTCGCCAATCTGGGGCTCTTGATCATCGACGAGGAACAACATTTCGGCGTCAAGCACAAAGAGCGGCTGAAGGACCTGAAGACCGACGTGCATGTGCTCACCCTCTCGGCGACGCCGATCCCGCGCA
>DBUL01000079.1 GCA_002307905.1 Rhizobiaceae bacterium UBA1291 | reverse complement strand
GCGCGGCGGGCGATCTCGCGGGCGCCCTCGTCGGTCATGCCGAGGCCCATCAGCCGGGCACCGCGCCGCACGATCAGTTCCAGTTCCTCGACGGTGTAGAAGGCAAGGCGCACCGGAATGCCGAAGCGGTCGCGCAGCGGCGTGGTCAGGAGCCCAAGTCGGGTGGTGGCGGCGACGAGGGTGAACTTGGAAAGGTCGATCTTAACCGACCGGGCGGCCGGGCCTTCGCCGATGATGAGGTCGAGCTGGTAGTCCTCCATGGCAGGATAGAGGATTTCCTCGACAGCCGGGTTAAGCCGGTGGATTTCGTCGATGAAGAGCACGTCACGCTCCTCGAGATTGGTCAAAAGCGCTGCAAGGTCGCCGGCCTTGGCGATGACCGGACCGGAGGTCGAGCGGAAGTTGACGCCGAGTTCCTTGGCCATGATCTGGGCGAGCGTCGTTTTGCCAAGCCCCGGAGGGCCGACGAACAGCACATGGTCGAGCGCCTCGCCCCGGTTCTTCGCCGCCTCGATGAAGATCTTCAGGTTGGCGCGCGCTTCAGCCTGGCCGGTGAACTCGTCGAGCGACTGCGGGCGAAGCGCAGTGTCGAGGTCCTCGCCGCGCTTGTCAGGCGATATCAGGCGTTCGGCTTCACTCATGACAAAAAATCCGGTTTGGCTTCGAGGGTGGCAGCGACTTCGTTATACCGCCTCGCGTTTGAACAGATATAGCGGTCGCGGTAAAGCGCGGGAAGGCGCGCAATCATCGGACAATCACCGCGACAGCTCCTTCAAACCCAGCCGGATGAGCTTGGCGCTGTCGGCGTCTTCGCCGCCGTTCTTCAGGGCGGCGGCGATCGCGTTGGCGGCCTGCTCGCGGGAATAGCCGAGATTGGTGAGCGCCGAGACGGCATCGGCAACCGGGGCAGGGGCGACGCCTTCGCCGAGCTCCTGCTTGAGGCCGATATTGGCGGACGCCTCACCGGCAAAGGCCGGCGCCTTGTTCTTCAGTTCGGTGATGATGCGGACCGCCACCTTCGGGCCGACACCCGGCGCGCGCGACACGGCGGTCTTGTCCTGCAGGGCGATGGCATTGGCGAGCTCTGAAGGGGTGAGAGTGGAAAGCAGCGCGAGCGCCACCTTGGCGCCGACGCCCTGCACACTCTGCAGAAGGTTGAACCATTCGCGTTCCAGCGCTGTCATGAAGCCGAACAGCTTCAGCTGGTCCTCGCGGACATAGGTCTCGATGAAAAGCACCGCCGCCTCGCCCGGCGAGCCGAGCCGGGACAGCGTGCGCGAGGAGCAGAAGGCGACGTAGCAGACGCCATGCACGTCGATCAGCGCATAGTCGTCGCCGATTTCGTCGATGGTGCCTTTGAGCTTGCCGATCATGGGAGAGGTCCGTCAGGGATGGGTTTCGGGGGAGACAATGTCAGGTGTCATTCAGAACAAGTCAAAAACAAACTAGGCGCTGGCCAGCACCTTGCGCATGCGGTCACCGCCGCGATTGTGGGCGTGGCAGATGGCGATGGCCAATGCGTCAGCGGCATCATTGCCTTTGAATTCGGCCTTTGGCATGAGGATCTTCAGCATCATGTGGATCTGCTGCTTGTCTCCATGGCCGACGCCGATGACCGCCTTTTTTACCGCGTTCGGGGCATATTCCGCCACCCGCAGCCCAGCCCGCGCGGGCACCAGCATGGCGATGCCGCGGGCCTGGCCGAGCTTCAGGGTGGCCACCGCATCCTTGTTGACGAAGGTCTGCTCGACGGCGGCCTCGTGCGGCTGGTAGGCGTGCACGACTTCCGACAGGCCGTCGTGCAGTTGGCAGAGGCGCGAGGCTAGATCCATGTCGCCGTCTGAGGTCACCGTGCCGGAGGCAACGAAGCGCAGGGAGTTTCCGATTGTCTCGATGACGCCCCAGCCGCAGCGCCTGAGGCCCGGGTCAATGCCGATAATACGAATCGCGTTGTGCATGGCGTCACTCTAACTTCCAGCACGTCGGTCTGCCAGCAATAAGTGAACAAAACAAAAACATTGAAGTGACGATCAGTGAAAGTCGTCATTCCGGCTCTGGTATTTGCCGACCCCGCGTCTACATAGGGGCGACAATAGAACCAGACCGGACTCTGCCATGATTCCCTTTTCCATCCTCGACCTCTCTCCCATCGCCGAGGGCCACACGATCTCCGAGGCGCTCGATGCCACCCGGCGCATGGCGATCAAGGCCGAGGAGTGCGGCTACAACCGCTTCTGGCTGGCAGAGCACCACGGCATGCCCGGGATCGCCAGTGCCGCCACCTCCCTTGTGATCGCCCACGTCGGCGCAGCGACAAAGCGGATCCGCATCGGCTCGGGAGGCGTCATGCTGCCGAATCATTCGCCGCTCGTCATTGCCGAGCAGTTCGGTACGCTGGAGGCGCTCTATCCCGGTCGGGTCGATCTCGGCCTTGGCCGTGCGCCGGGAACCGACATGCGCACCGCCAGGGCGCTCAGGCGCAACATGGAGGCGGGGACGGAGAGTTTCCCGCATGACATCATTGAATTGCGGCGCCTGCTCGGCGAACCTGCGGAGGACCAGTCTCTGATCGCGGTACCGGGCATGGGCAGCCATGTCCCTCTGTGGCTGCTCGGGTCCAGCCTCTATAGCGCCCATCTGGCCGCAGCACTCGGACTGCCCTATGCCTTCGCCTCGCACTTTGCCCCGGATCAACTGCTGGAAGCGATCGCCATCTATCGCGAGCGTTTTCAGCCGTCCGCCGAACTCGACAAGCCCTATGTCATGGTAGGCGTCATGGGGGTTGCCGCCGAAACCGACGCGCAGGCCGAGCACCTGTTCACCTCGTCGCAGCAGCAGTTCGTCAACCTGCGGCGCAATCGACGCACGCCCTTCCCAAGACCCGTCGAAACAATGGAGGGCGTCTGGACGGATGTCGAACGCTATGGAGTCGAGCATAGCCTTCGTTATGCCGTGGTCGGCGCAGCAGCGACGGCGAAGGACAAGCTTGCTGAATTCCTCAAGGCGACCACGGCCGATGAACTGATCATCTCCATGCCGGTTCATTCAGTGGAAGAGCGCCTGCAATCAGTCGAAATCTTTGCCGGACTTCGGCAATAAATGCCCCTTTGAGGGCCAAGGCGTGAGAAATCGACCTCTTTGTAATGAGAAATAGCCGCGGTTTTTAACCGACATTTAAAGAAAAATCCCGACCGTAGAGTATCTAGCGGCAAGGAGTCATTCCTTGGTCGCGTAGTAGCTTTAAAAAAATCTACCTACGCGCAGAGTGGGGCGCGGTAAAACGGGATCCAATATGTCTAGTCGTTTCAACTCACTGTCCTCCAAGGTCATCGGGATATTTCTCCTGCTCACCGTTCTGTCGGTAGGCCTCCTCAATATTCTCGCCTATTCCACCTCCAGTTCCTGTTTCGAGGAGCAGACGCTCCGTTCGATGACGTCCACGCTGACCTTCCGCGGCGACATTCTCAAAGAACAGCTCGCGCAGTTGGAGAACCAGGCAACCTCGATCGCCAAGATCGAAAGCTTGCAGCAGTCGATCACAGCGATGAAGAGCGGCTGGAATACGATCATCAAGACCTCAGGTGATGCCAAGCCGGAACTGCGCGACGTTTTCGTCAGCAAGAATCCCAATCCGGCCGAACCGGAAAAGCTCCTGAAACCGGAAGGTCCGAGCGGCTTCTATTATTCGAGCCATGAGACGGTCCAGACACAGGTCGCAGGTTTTCTCAGCGACACCCAGTTCCGCGACCTCCTGATCGTCGATCAGACCGGCAACGTTATCTATTCCTACAGGAAGGGCGAAACCTTCGCCGAAAACGTCGCGAGCGGGCCGCTGGCCGAGACCGGTCTCGGCCGCGCCTTTGCCCGTAGCGTCGAAGAAGCCGGAAAGGCCGTCGACGACACTGTTCCGACGCGATTCTCCGGCCTGAAAGCCGGCAGCAATCCCCAGTCGCCCGACATCTACTTTGCCGTCCCGGTCGTCAAATTCGGCTCGTTCAAGGGCGCCATCCTGTTCCAGCTGAAAGACAGCGCTATCACGAGCATCCTGTCCAAGGGCATTGATGCCGATAGCGGAGAGCAGGCTGCCATCCTGTCGGAGGACGGCACGGGCATCAGCCTCGCGGCCGACGGCAAGCTCGCCGATATTGCGGCCGCACCCTTCGGCTTCGCCAGTGATGCAATCCGGGGGGAGAAGATCGCGATCTCCTCTTTTGAGCGCGCCGACGGCGCCGCCAATGCTTATGGCCGTCCGGTCTCCTACGGTGGTGACAGATATCTCGTCGTCGAAAGCCTGACCCATGCCGAGCTCGGTGCGGGTTCCTGGCACATCGCCATGACGCTGTTCGTTACGGCCGTCGTCGTTCTGACGGTAATGGCGATCGCCACAGGCTATCTGACCGGACGCTTGTTCGCGCCGCTTGCCCGCCTTGCGACGGTTACTGGCGATGTCGCCAATGGCAAGCTCGACGATGCGGTGGCCAACCAGGATCGGCGCGACGAGATCGGCACCATGGCCAAGGCGCTCGAGCGTTTCCGCCTCGGCCTGATCGAGCAACAGCGACTGGAAAGCGAGACGCGGAGCGAACGCGAACGCGCCGATATCGAGCGCCGCCAGCGTATGGCGGATCGCGAGACCGAAGCGCAGAGCCTGCAGGCGGTTGTCGCTGCTCTTGATGAGGGCCTTGAACGACTGGCACGTGGTGATCTCGCCTTCGAAATCCGCAATTCCTTCCCGCAGGAATTGGAATCGCTCCGCCACAATTTCAACAAGGCGCTTTCGACACTCAGCGTCACGCTGGCCGGGATCGGCGGCAATTCGGTCGCCGTGCGCGAAGGGTCCGACGAAATGCGCTCAGGCGCTGACCAGTTGGCGGAGCGCACCGAACGCCAGGCGGCGGCACTGACCGAGACCGCCAGCGCCATCAAGGCAATCACCGATGGCGTGCGCACCCAGATCGCTCGCGCCGAGGATGCGGAAAAGATCGCGCGCAATGCCAAGGCCGACACAGAACAGTCCGGCCACATCATGCGTGAGACGATCGCCGCGATGGAGGCGATCCAGGGGTCGTCCCAGGAGATCAACCAGATCATCGGCGTGATCGACGAGATCGCGTTCCAGACCAACCTTCTCGCGCTGAACGCCGGCGTCGAGGCGGCCCGCGCAGGCGAAAGCGGCAAGGGCTTTGCTGTCGTTGCCCAGGAAGTGCGCGAACTCGCGCAGCGCTCTGCCAATGCGGCGAAGGAGATCAAGACGCTGATCAGCGACTCGGCCTCCGAGGTCGGGAACGGCGTGGCGCTGGTACGCTCGACCGGCGAGGCGCTGATCGAGATCGAAAAGCTCGTGAACCAGGTCAACGACCACGTCACCAGCATCGCCACGGCGTCTCGCGAACAGGCAACCGGCCTTCAGGAGATCAATACCTCGGTCAACCATATGGACCAGATGACCCAGCAGAACGCCGCC
>DBUL01000158.1:19577-33118 GCA_002307905.1 Rhizobiaceae bacterium UBA1291 | reverse complement strand
GCATGGGCTGAAGGACGAGCAGATCAAGTTCGAACTGTTCGCTTCGGGTCAGCCGGGCCGCGCCAAGAACCGTGTCGCTTCGGTCAGCGCCGAGGAAGCAGCGGCTGTGGTGGAGATGACCGTCACGCTCGATGGCACCACGCGGACTTTCAACATGCCCAAGCACGGCGTCAGTATTCTCGAGGCGGCGATCGCCCAGAGCATGGACGCGCCCTTCTCCTGCAAGGCCGGTGTCTGCTCCACCTGTCGGGCGAAGGTGCTGGAAGGCGAGGTCGAAATGGACACCAACCATGCGCTCGAGGACTACGAGGTCGAAGCCGGCTACGTGCTGACCTGCCAGTGTCACCCGCTGACCGAGAAGGTCGTGCTCTCCTACGACGAATAACCTCCCAAGCGGCGGGNNGCCGGCCGCACTGAATAAACCGATCCAGGAAGGATGACTTCATGAATGTTTCGGCTCGCGTTCCGCGCCGTCTCGAAAGCTATGTCTGTGGCCGCTGGACACCCGGCGACAAGCAAGGCGTACCGCTGCTCGATGCCTCGACGGGTGCCGCAATCGCATTCATCGACTCGACCGGCATCGATTTTTCCGCAGCACTCGCCTATGGCCGCGAGGTCGGCGGACCGAACCTGCGCGCCCTGTCGTTCCACGAACGGGCGCAGATGCTGAAAGCCCTCGGCCAGGTCCTGATGGACATGAAAGAGGAATTCTACGCCGAGAGCGCCCTGACCGGTGCGACCCGTGCCGACGGCTGGGTCGACATCGAGGGCGGCATCGGCACGATGCTGTCCTATTCGTCCAAGGCCCGGCGCGAACTGCCGAACACCCGCGTACTGATCGACGGCGACGTGGAACTTTTGTCGAAGGACAACAGCTTCTCCGCCCAACACATCCTCACCCCGTTGCACGGCATCGCCGTCCACATCAACGCCTTCAACTTCCCGGTCTGGGGCATGCTCGAGAAGATCGCCCCGACGCTGATCGCCGGCGTGCCCTCGCTGGTCAAGCCGGCAAGCCAGACCGCCTATCTGACCGAGCTCGTGGTCCGGCGGATCATCGAGACCGGCATCCTGCCGGAGGGTGCGTTGCAGCTGGTGTCCGGCTCGGTCGGCGATCTGCTCGACCATGTCGGGGGACAGGACGCTGTGACCTTCACCGGCTCGGCCTGGACCGGCCGCAAGCTCAAGTCGCATCCGGCGGTGGTTGCCAATTCGGTTCGCTTCACCATGGAGGCCGACAGCCTGAACGCGTCGGTCCTCGGGCCTGATGCTGGCCCTGGTACGGAGGAGTTCGATCTCTTCGTCAAGGAAGTGGCGCGCGAGATGACCTCGAAGGCCGGCCAGAAGTGCACCGCGATCCGTCGCGTCATCGCACCGAAGGCCCATGTCCAGGCTCTGGTCGCGGCACTCGGCGATCGCCTTTCCAAGACCACACTCGGCAACCCCTCCGACGAGGGTGTTCGCATGGGGCCTCTGGCAAGTCTTGCCCAGCGCGATGAAGTTCGCGAGCGCATCCGCGACCTTTCTGCAGATGCCGAAATCGTCGCGGGCGATCCCGACAATGTCCGCGTCTTTTCCGGGGATGCCGAGAAGGGTGCGTTCCTCAATCCTGTGCTTCTCTACTGCGACAAGCCGTTTACGGCCGCCGCGGTCCACGATGTCGAGGCGTTTGGCCCGGTTTCCACGGTAATGCCCTATGAGGGGATCGAGGAGGCGATCGCGCTTGCCCACAAGGGCAAGGGTTCGCTGGCGGCCTCCGTCTTCACAAACGATCCGAAGGTCGCCGAGGAGATGGTGATCGGCATGGCGCCGTATCACGGCCGTATCCTGATCGGAAACCGCGCCTCGGCCAAGACATCGACCGGCCATGGATCGCCGCTTGCCGGACTGGTGCATGGCGGACCGGGCCGTGCCGGTGGCGGCGAGGAAATGGGCGGCATGCGGGGCGTCAAGCACTACATGCAGCGCACCGCCGTCCAAGGCACACCGCGGCTCCTTTCGGCCGTCACAGGCCGGTGGCTCGAAGGTGCCGGCGCCGGCGACACGAGCGTCCATCCGTTCCGCAAGTCGCTGGCCGAGCTCAAGATCGGCGACCAGACCATCACGGCCAAGCGCACTGTGACGCTCGACGACATCGAGCATTTCGCCCACTTCACCGGCGACACCTTCTACGCCCACATGGACGAGGTGGCCGCCAAAGCCAATCCGTTCTTCGACGGGCGCGTCGCCCACGGCTATCTGATCGCTTCCTTTGCCGCCGGCTTGTTCGTCGATCCGGATCCGGGTCCGGTTCTCGCCAATTACGGCGTCGACAACTTGCGCTTCCTCACCCCGGTCAATCCGGGGGATACGTTGCAGGTGCGGCTGACCTGCAAGGAAATCAACCCGCGCGCCAATGCCGATCATGGTGAAGTCCGCTGGGACTGTCAGGTGACGAACCAGGACGGCGCGGTCGTCGCGCAATACGATGTCCTGACCATGGTCGCCAAGACCTGGAACGCGACTTGAGGACATGCAAAAAACCGACGGCCAGCATTAACCTGGCCGTCGATTTGAAGAATTTTTGTCAGGAGGAATGGTCGCCGGTTGAAGCTTGCGGGCGGGGGTTAGCGAACCGCCTTGATGCCTTCGAGGATCAGCGTGGTGGCGACGTCCGCATAGTCTTCCCGCGTGATCCGACCGCCGTCCCGAAACCACATATAGACCCAGTTCATCATGCCGAACAGCGACATGGTGACGGGCATCAGCAGGGGCCTTTCCTTGCTGTCGAGGTCTGGATTGATCTCCCGCAGCAGGTTGGAGAAGCGGCGCACGATACGCCGTTCGATCGCGGTGATGCCTGCCTTCTGCTCATCGGACAGGGCGGATGTCGCGTTGAGCTGCACCTTGTGCTGGTTATCGGCGCCGCGATAGTTTTCGAGCACCACGCCCACCAGTCGCCGAAGCCGCTTCTCCGGCGCCTCGTTCGGGTCGTCGGCCGCGTGGATCGCCTCGTCGAGTTCCTCCAGATGAGTAATGATGATCGCATGGATCAGCGCATCCTTGCTGGGGTAATAGTGATACAGCAGCGCCTTGGACACGCTTGAATGGGTGGCGATCTGGGACATGGATGCCTTTTCCATGCCCTGCTCGGCAAACACTGCTGCGGCGTGGTCGAGAATGCCGCGGCGTTTTTCCTCAAAGTCGGTTGCCCGGGTGCGAGCCATATTTTTGCTTTCCTGCCTGCAGTTGCCTGCAAAAGGGGGCATATCTGCCCCGCTTCCTTATAGTGAATGCCTTTTACCTGTCCCGGTTGGCCGTTCAGGTCTTCGGGCGGTTATCCACAACACGCTTGGCCTTGCCTTCCGAACGGGCGATGGAGGTCGGGTCCTGAACCTCGATCCTGGTGCTGATGCCGACGACGCTCTTGATGTGGTGGGCCAGTTCCTTGGCCGACTGCGCGCGCGCCGCGGCATCGGTGAAATTGGCCGCGCATTCGACGTGGACGATCATATTGTCCATCCTGCCGGCACGGGTCAGCTCGATCTGGAAGTGCGGGGCAAGGCCGCCGCATTTCAGGATCTGTTCCTCGATCTGGGTCGGGAAGACGTTGACGCCGCGCAGGATGATCATGTCGTCGCTGCGGCCGGTGATCTTCTCGATGCGCCGCATCGAACGCGCCGTGCCCGGCAGAAGGCGGGTCAGGTCGCGGGTGCGGTAGCGCACCATCGGCAGGCCTTCCTTGGTCAGCGTGGTGAAGACAAGCTCACCGAGTTCGCCGTCGGGCAATACGGCACCTGTCACCGGGTCGATGATTTCCGGATAGAAATGGTCTTCCCATACGTGCAGACCGTCCTTGGTTTCCACGCATTCGTTGGCGACGCCCGGCCCCATGACTTCGGAGAGGCCATAGATGTCGACGGCGTGCATGTTGAAGGCCTGTTCGATCTCGCTGCGCATGGCATTCGTCCAGGGCTCCGCCCCGAAGATACCGACCTCGATCGAGCTTTCGCGCGGGTCGATGCCCTGGCGGCGGAACTCGTCGAGAATCGACAGCATGTAGGAGGGCGTCACCATGATGATGCGCGGCTTGAAATCGTTCATCAGCGTGACCTGGCGCTCGGTCATGCCGCCGGAGATCGGCACGACGGTGCAGCCGAGCCGCTCGGCGCCGTAGTGCGCGCCAAGGCCGCCGGTGAACAGGCCGTAACCATAGGCGACATGCACNNGGACGCCCGGATCGAGCGGGCGACGACGTCGGCCCAGACATCGATGTCATGCTTGGTGTAGCCGACCACCGTCGGCTTGCCGGTGGTGCCCGACGAGCCGTGGATACGGACCAGCTTTTCCCGGGGAACGGCGAACATGCCGAAGGGATAGGTGTCGCGCAGGTCGGTCTTGGTGGTGAAAGGGAACTTGGCAAGATCCGACAGGGTCTTCAAGTCTTCCGGATGCACGCCATGCTCGTCGAAGCGCTGGCGATAGAACGGCGAGTTCTCGTAGGAATGCTTCAGCGAGCGCTTCATCCGGTGAAACTGCAACGCCGAGATTTCATCCCGCGAGGCGATCTCGATCGGGTCCAGATCTTGGGGGCGGCTTACAAAGTCGAGCATGATTTCCTCCCTGGAAAGCGTCGTGGTTCAGGCGGGATCGGGCAAGTGGGTGCCCTTCACCGTTCGCGACAGTCCGCGAAACTCGGCGACAAGGTCGCCGCTCTGATTTGAAATGCGAATGTCGTAGATGCCCGACCGGCCCTTGCGCGAAATCTCGCGTGCCTCCGCCGTCAGCCGGTCGCCGATCCTCCCCGGGCTGATATAGGTGATCGAGCAGTTCTGCGCGACGGTCAGCTGATTGTAGCCGTTGCAGGCAAAGGCGAAGGCGCTGTCGGCGAGCGTGAAGATGTAGCCGCCGTGGCAATTGCCGTGGCCGTTGGACATGATTTCGGTGATGTCCATCGACAGGGTCGCCTGTCCCGGCGCGATGTGCTCGATGCGCATGCCGAGATTTTGCGATGCCGTGTCGAGGTCCCACATCGCCTTGGCGCAGGCTTCCGCCATTTCCTGTGCGTTCATCGTCATTTGCCCGAAAACTCCGGCTTGCGCTTTTCCAGGAACGCGGTGACGCCTTCGGCATAGTCGGCTGTCCGGCCGGCTTCGCGCTGGCAGTCGCGCTCCATGTCGAGCTGTTCGTCGAGGCTGTTGGTCGCCGCGGCCTGGATGAGCCGCTTGGTGAGGCCGAGGCCCCGCGTTGCACCTTCGGCCAACGAGCGGGCGAGCGTATCGGCCTCGCCGATCAGCTGGTCGTCATCGACCGCTTTCCAGATCAGTCCCCATTCGGCGGCGCGCTCGGCCATCAGCGGCTCGGCCGTCATGGCGAGCGCCTTGGCGCGCGGTTCGCCGAGGATACGCGCAAGGCTCCAGCTGCCGCCGGCATCGGGGATGAGGCCGATCTTGGCAAACGCCTGGATGAACTTTGCCGAGCGGGCGGCCAGAACGATGTCGCAGGCAAAGGCGATATTGGCGCCGGCACCGGCCGCTACCCCGTTGACCGCGCAGATCACCGGTTTTTCCAACGAACGGATCAGCCGCAGGGTCGGATTGTAGAAGGTCTCGAGCGTGTGGCCGAGATCGGGGGCCGGGCCGCCCTTGCGCGGATCGCGGTCGCCGAGATCCTGCCCGGCAGAAAAGCCGCGGCCGGCACCGGTCAGGAGGACCGCGCGCACGGAAGAATCGTCATGGGCGCGCTCGAGCGCGGCACGCAAGGCGAGGTGCATTTCCTCATTGAACGAATTGAGTTTGTCCGGACGGTTCAGCGTCAGCCGCAGAACCCCGTGATCCATCGTCACCAGAACGGTGTCGGATTGGTGCATCGCTCTCTCCCTGTCCCCGCTCCGAATTTTCCCGGGGGCGTAAAAAGATCTTGCATAAACCGACCGGACGGTCAATGATAAAGGGAGGAGTAGGGAGGAAATTGCCATGGAAGACCTGTTCGACCGTCATCGCGGTCTGCTGGAGACGGCTGTCAAGGCCCTGTCCGACCGGGGTTTCTGGTCGCCCTTCCCGGAAGTTCCGAGCGGCAAGATCTATGGCGAAACCGCCAAGGATGACGGCGAAGCTTTCTTCAAGGCCGTGCTCGGAACGAAGTTCGACTTGCCTGGCCACCCGGAAGATCGGCGCCTCGGTTCCGAAGTGTCGCCCTGGGGGCCCGACCTCAAAATCCTTTATCCTGCAACCGGTGCCGCGACGCTCGTTGCTGCCTCCAAAGCGGCCGGGGACACCTGGGCCGATGCCTCGCCGGAGCTGCGGGTTGGTGTTTGCCTCGAAATCCTGACGCGACTCAATCGCATCAGCTTTGAAATGGCCAATGCCGTGATGCATACGACTGGCCAGGCCTTTCCGATGGCTTTCCAGGCCGGTGGTCCGCATGCGCAGGATCGCGGCCTCGAAGCGGTTGCCACGGCCTGGGTGGAAATGACCCGCACCCCGGGACAAGCCACCTGGGAANNTGGGAAAAGCCGCAGGGCAAGGCAGCGCCGATCGTTCTGGAAAAGAACTGGCAGATCGTGCCGCGCGGCGTCGCCCTCGCCATCGGCTGCCAGACTTTCCCGACCTGGAACACCTATCCGGGTCTGTTCGCGAGCCTCGCGACCGGCAATACCGTGATCATCAAGCCGCATCCCGGCGCCATCCTGCCGCTCGCATTGACCGTCAAAGTGGCGCGCGAAGTCCTGGTCGAGGCAGGCTTCCCGGCTGACGTGGTCCTTCTTGCCGTCGATCAGGCCGGAGCCGAGATCACCAAGGACCTCGTGACCCATCCGGACATCGGCATCATCGACTACACCGGTTCCAGCGCCTTTGGCGAATGGGTGCGCAACCATGCGCGTTCAGCCCAGGTGTTCACCGAGGAAGCTGGCGTGAACTCGATCGTCGTCGCCGCGACCGATGATTTTTCCGGGATGTGCGCCAACATCGCGTTTTCGCTTTCGCTCTATTCCGGCCAGATGTGCACCGCCCCGCAGGACATCTTCGTTCCGCGTTCCGGCGTTGCTACCGATGACGGGCACAGGAGCTTCGACGAGGTCGCGACCGCGATCGGCACCGCTGTCGACGCCTTGCTAAGCGATCCTGCGCGCGCCTCGGGTGTCTGCGGTGCAATCGCCAATCCGGCTACCCTTGCGCGAGTCGACAAGGCCCGCAGCTTCGGACGCGTCGTGCGCGATTCGCAGCCGCTTGCTGCCGGCTGCAGTGCGACGCCGTTGATTGTCGCCGTCGATGCAGCCGAAACAAAGGCTCACGAGGAGGAGTGCTTCGGACCTGTTGCCTTTATTGTCGCGGTCGATAGCGCCGAATCCGGCATTGATGCCGCGGCCGACCTTGCGCGCCGCAAGGGCGCCATCACCGCCGCGCTTTACGACACGGACGAGGCACGCATCGCCCATGCGGTCAAAGCCTTTGCCCGTGCCGGCGTCAACCTGTCGATCAACCTGACCGGCAACATCTTCGTCAACCAGTCCGCTGCGTTTTCCGACTTTCACGTCACAGGTGGCAATCCCGCCGGAAATGCCAGCCTGACCGACACAGCCTTCGTCGCCAACCGATTCCGGTTGGCGATGTGGCGCCGCCCAAAGGCGGCGTAATCCACTTTCATTTAAACGTTCTCAGGGAGGAGACAGAATGAAAATGACGACAGCAACCGCACTCGCCACGATCATGGCACTGGGTATTGCGACCGCGGCCCAGGCCGAAATCAAGATCGGCGCCACCTTGTCAGCAACAGGCCCGGCCTCATTCCTCGGCGACCCGGAAGCCAAGACGCTGGAAATGCTGGTCGAGGAAATCAATGCCGCTGGCGGCGTGAACGGGGAACAGCTCAAGCTCGTTCTCTATGACGACGGCGGCGACCCGAACAAGGCGCGCACCTTTGCGACCCGCCTCGTCGAGGACGACGAAGTCGTGGCGATCATCGGCGGCACGACCACCGGCACGACCATGTCGATCATTCCGGTCGCCGAAGACGCCGAAGTTCCATTCATCTCGCTCGCCGGCGCAATCGAGATCATCGATCCGGTCAAGCACTGGGTCTTCAAGACCCCGCACACCGACCGCATGGCCTGCCAGAAGATCTTCGAGGACATGAAGAAGAACGCCATCAGCAAGATCGGCGTGATTTCCGGCACCGACGGCTTCGGCGCCTCGATGTACAAGCAGTGCGTCGCCGTTGCCGGTGACTACGGCATCGAGATCGTTGCCGACGAGACCTATGGACCGCAGGATGCGGACATGACGCCCCAGCTAACCAACATCAAGGGTGCAGCCGGCGTGCAGGCCGTACTCAATCCCGGGTTCGGCCAGGGGCCGTCGATCGTGACTCGCAACTATTCGCAGCTCGCTGTCGGACTCCCGCTCTATCAGTCCCATGGCGTCGCATCTGACGGCTTCATCGAGCTCGCCGGTGCAAAGGCTGCCGAAGGCGTTCGCCTGCCTGGTACCGCGCTACTGGTTGCCGGCATCCTCGCGGATGATGATCCCCAGAAGGCCGTCGTTACAGCCTACAAGACGGCCTACGAGGGGAAGACCGGCGCTGCCGTCTCGACGTTCGGTGGTTATGCGCACGACGCATTGCGCATTCTCGTCGATGCGATTGGTCGTGCCGGCTCCACTGAGCCCGAAGCAATCCGCGATGCGATTGAATCGACGTCCGGCCTGGTTGGCACCACCGGTGTCGTGACGATGTCAGCGGAGGATCACCTCGGCCTCGATCTCTCGGCATTCCGCATGCTGGAGATCAAGGACGGTGGCTGGACCATTATCGAGTAATCACTAGAGCCGTCCCGTTCGCGGGGCGACGGTATTTGGTGTGGAGCCTGCATGCGACATGCGGGCTCCACCTCAAGAGTAATCGGCCACAGTGGGGTCCTCGATGCCTGAACTGATGCAGTTCCTTCTTTCCGGCCTGACGGTCGGCGCGGTCTATGCGCTCGTCGCGCTGGGCTTCACGATCATCTACAACGCCTCGGACGTGGTCAATTTCGCCCAGGGCGAATTTGTCATGCTGGGCGGTATGATCACGGTGTTTGCCTTCGACGCCGGCCTGCCGCTGCCGCTTGCAGCCGTGATTGCGATCATGGTGACCGCCGCGATCGGCGTCGCCTTGAACAAGCTCGCCATCGCCCCTGCGCGGGGTGCGCCCGTGGTGTCGCTGATCATTATCACGATCGGCGCGTCGATCTTCATTCGCGGCGTGACGCAGCTGGTCTTCGACAAACAGCTGCATCGTTTACCGGCCTTTAGCGGCGACGAGCCGATCCGGATCCTGGGCGCGACGATCCTGCCGCAGAGCCTGTGGGTGATTGCCGGCGCTATCTTGGTGTTCGTGGCTCTCTGGCTCTTTTTCACCCGGACCCTGACCGGCAAGGCGGTTCTCGCCACCTCGAACAATCGCCTTGCCGCACAGCTCGTCGGCATCAACACTAACTGGGTCATGACGCTGTCCTTTGCCTTGTCGGCCGCCATTGGCGCCCTGGCTGGCGTGCTCGTCACGCCCATCACGCTGACCAGCTACGACCTTGGCATCGCGCTTGCTCTCAAAGGGTTTGCCGCAGCAATGCTGGGTGGCATGGGCAATCCGAAGGGTGCGCTGGTCGGCGGCATCCTGCTCGGCCTTTTCGAGGCGCTGACGGCCGGGTTCCTCAGCTCGCAATACAAGGATGCCGTTGCCTTCATCGTCATCCTCGCGGTCCTGTTCGCCATGCCGCAAGGCTTGTTCGGGCGTAACTCGGTCAATCGGGTGTAATGATGCGGCTCACGACAAAACAGACCACCTTGCTGGTGCTTGCGCTGCTCATTGCGGCAACTCCGTTCTTTTTTCCGTCCGCGTATTATTTCCGTGTCGGCTCGCTGCTGTTCGTGAACGGCGTGGCGGTGCTCGGCATCGTCATCCTGACGGGCTATGCGGGACAGATCAGTCTTGGTCACGCGGGTTTTGCCGGCCTCGGCGCTTATGCCTCGGCGCTTGCGCCTGTCCATCTCGGCATTCATCCTGCGTTTGCCGCAGTCCTTGGTGCCGTGCTCTCCGCACTGATCGCCTATGTCGTCGGCAGGCCGATCCTGCGCCTCAGGGGCTATTATCTTGCGGTTGCGTCGCTCGGCTTCGGCATCCTGGTCTCCATGGTGCTTTCCAATGAGGCCTGGCTCACGGGTGGGCCGGACGGCATTGCGGTTCCCGATCTCGGCCTGCGGCAAGTACTCGGTGACATAGGGCTCAAGCTCTCGGCGCCCCAGTTTTGGTATTTCTTCTGCGGGCTTTGCCTGCTGATCGGTGCCTGGCTAGCACTCAATCTCCATAACAGTCCGACGGGCCGTGCCTTGCGGGCGCTCCATGGTTCCGAGATCGCCGCGAGCACCGTCGGCGTGAATGTATCCCGGCTGAAGCTGCAGGCCTTCGTGATCTCGGCGGTCTATGCTTCGGTATCCGGCTCGTTGCTGGCCTTGCAGAACAAATTCATCACGCCGGATGTTGCGGGTTACATGCATTCGATCGAACTGGTCACCATGGCCGTGCTGGGCGGTGCCGGATCGGTGCTGGGCGCGATCCTGGGGGCTGGCATTCTCACCCTTTTGCCACAAGTGCTCACCGTGTTTGCCGAATACGAGCAGGTCATGCTCGGGCTGGTGATGATGCTGGTCATGATCTTCCTGCGCGAGGGCCTGTTGCCGTCNNGCGTGATGTTCTTCGTGGGCCTGTTGCCGTCGCTGCTGCGTCAATTTACGGGGAGGGGAGCATGAGCCTTCTCAGTGTCGAGGGATTGGGAATTTCATTCGGTGGCCTGCGTGCCGTGGATGATGTGAGCTTTTCCGTCAATTCAGGCGAAATCGTTTCCATAATCGGGCCGAACGGTGCGGGAAAGACCACCCTGTTCAATATGATCTCGGGCATCTACATGCCGAGATCCGGCAAGGTAGGTCTAAACGGGGAGGACGTGACGGGGTTTGCTCCGCATCTGCTGGCCCGTCGCGGCATGTCGCGCACATTCCAGAACCTGCAGATCTTCCAGAACATGACCGTGCTGGAAAACGCCATCGCCGGCTTTCACCTGAAAGAAAAGGGCTCTGTCTTCGCGGACCTGCTCGGGCTTCCGGGCTCGCGCCGGCGTTCCAGGGAGGCCGAAGCGGGGGCACGAGAATTGCTGGCGCGTGTCGGGCTTGCCAATGCCGCCGAACTCGAGGCTGGCAATCTCTCCTATGGGGCGTTGAAGCGGCTGGAGATCGCGCGTGCGCTTGCCCTCGACACCAAGGTTCTGCTGCTCGACGAGCCGGCCGCCGGCTGCAACGCGGTCGAAACGGAGGAGATCGACCACCTGATCGCCGATGTCGCTGCCTCGGGGGTCTCGATCCTGCTGGTCGAGCACGACATGAAGATGGTGATGCGCATCTCCAACCACATCGTCGTCCTCGATCATGGGGTGAAGATCGCCGAAGGCGATCCCGAAGCCGTCGCGCGCAATCCGGACGTCATCGCGGCCTATCTCGGAACCCAGGCACAGGAGGCGTCCCATGCTCACAGTTGAGGGACTGCGGTCGCGCTATGGCCGCATCGAAGCGCTGCATGGCATCGACCTGCATATCGATTCCGGCGAAATTGTCACCATCGTCGGCGCCAATGGTGCGGGAAAGACGACGCTGTTGCGCTGCCTGTCGGGCTTGCAGCCGATCAGTGCCGGACAGATCATATTCCGGGGCGAAGCGCTTGCTACCACGCCGGCCTACAAACGGCTGAAGCGAGGTCTTGCGCAGTCTCCCGAGGGCCGCCAGATCTTTACCAACCTGACGGTGGAGGAAAACCTGCGTCTTGGCGCATTTCTCTTTACCGACGATCGGGTCGAGCGGGACATGGACAATGCCTTCGAGATGTTCCCGATTCTCAAGGAGAAGCGCAATCTGGCCGCTGGGGGCCTGTCGGGCGGCCAGCAGCAGATGCTGGCGATCGCCCGCGCATTGATGGGTCGTCCCTCCTGCCTCTTGCTCGATGAGCCTTCGATGGGGCTGGCTCCCATTCTGGTCCAGCAGATATTCGACGTGGTCAAGAGCATGCGGGACCTCAAGGTCACCGTGCTTCTGGTCGAGCAGAATGCCTTCGGCGCCCTGTCCGTCGCCGACCGCGGCTATGTCATGGAAACCGGCAAGATCACCATGGAAGGACCGGCCGGCGAATTGCTCGCCGATCCCCGCATTCGAGAAGCCTATCTGGGAATCTGAATACTCATGTCCGTCGTCACCATCGCCCGTGAGGGTAACATCGCCGTCGTCACGATCGACAATCCGCCCGTCAACGCATTGAGCCAAGCCGTGCGCCAGGGTCTTGTCGATGCAGTCGCCGAACTCGACAATGATCACGATGTCGCAGCGGTGGTGCTCATCTGTGCGGGGCGGACCTTCATTGCCGGCGCTGATGTCAGCGAATTCGACAAGCCGCCCCAGCCGCCCCATCTGCCGGATGTCGTTTTGGGCATTGAGCTGGCGGCCAAACCGTGGATCGCGGCGATCCATGGCTCGGCGCTCGGGGGAGGCTTCGAGGTCGCGCTTGGCTGCCGCTTCCGGATTGCCACTGCAGAGGCTTCGGTTGGCCTGCCGGAAGTGACGCTCGGGATTGTGCCCGGTGCCGGCGGAACGGTGCGCTCGGTGCGGCTTGCGGGCGTCGAGGCTGCGGTTGATCTGGTAACCACTGGCAAGCCGGCGCGCGCGCGGCAGGCGCTGGAGCTTGGCCTGATCGACAGCATCGTCGAAGGCGACCTTCGCGTCGCCGCCATCGCCTTTGCTCGCGACACGCTTTCGCATCCGCTTCCCCAGCCGGTGTCGCATCGTCTTGCGCCGACAGCAGCGGATACCTTCTGGGCGGAGAGCGAAGCGGCGATTGCCAAGCGTGCAAGGGGCGAGGTTGCGCCGCTGAAAGCCCTTGCCTGCCTGCGCCGGGCAACGGGAACGGATTTTGGCTCCGCAATGCAGTTCGAGCGCGCCACTTTTCTTGAACTGCGCGCCTCCCGCCAGGCGGCGGCGCTCCGCCACGTCTTTTTCGCCGAGCGCGCAGCACCGCGGCCGGCGGCGCTGTCTGGCGTTCAGACCCTGCCGCTGAGGAATGCTGCCGTCATCGGCGGCGGTACGATGGGGGCGGGCATTGCCGCTGCCTTGCGCGACGCGGGGCTGCCGGTCATCCTGATCGAGCGGGACGAAGCGGCCGTCGAGCGTGGCATCGCCAATCTCAAGGATATCTTCGGTGGAGCCGTCAAGCGGGGACGTCTCAGCGAGGATGCCGCCGAAGCGCGGCTTGCCGGTGTCACGGGCTCGACGGACTATGCGGCTCTTGCCGATACCGATCTCGTGATTGAGGCTGTCTTTGAGGAGCTTTCTGTAAAGCGCCAGGTGTTCGAGCAACTCGGTCGCGTCTGTCGCCCCGATGCGGTGCTGGCGACCAACACGTCCTATCTCGATCCGCGGGCGATCGCCGAGGACCTGCCCAATCCCGGCCGTTTCATCGGCCTGCATTTCTTCAGCCCGGCCAATGTCATG
>DBUL01000158.1:0-19417 GCA_002307905.1 Rhizobiaceae bacterium UBA1291 | reverse complement strand
GATCTCGGCGGTCTCGACATCGCCTTCCTGCAACGCGAAGGCGCGCGTGCGGCGGGCCAGAATGTGCCCGAAACACTGGGCGATATTCTGGTCAGGGCCGGCCGCAAGGGCCAGAAAACCGGCGGCGGCTGGTATGATTATAAGTCCGGCAATCGCCGTCCGCTTCCTTCAGACGAGGTCAGCCACCTTCTCGCTCCCCTGGTCCGGCCCGGTCCCGCATTGGATGCCGAGGCGATCGCCGATCATCTGGTTGGAGCCATGGCTCGTGAGGGCGATGCAATCCTGTCGGAAGGCATCGCCGAAAAGGCCTCCGACATCGATCTCGTCGAAATCCACGGCTATGGCTTCCCGCGCTGGCGCGGCGGCCCGATGTTCGGGACATCGCCGAGAGCTTCGGCAAAATAGCGCTCGGGGCTAAGACAATGGAGCATGCGGTCGCACCCTCGCAGAGGCAATTGCGGCGCGACGGACAGCAGCGCTGCCAAACTAGCAAAGCTGCCAAATCACCGACCCAGACGCTTTGAGGCGTTCAGTCCGCAAGCAGGCCGTCGAATACTTCCAGCATGGAATCGGCTATGGCCTTGCCGAGTTCGGCGGCGCTCGACGCTATTGCTTCCTCGTCCATGTCGCGCGCGGCGAGCGCGAAGGTTGCGCCCTCGTTCGTGACGATCTCCTGGGCGCGCTGGATCGCCCACAGCGCAAATTCGGCACGATTGCCGATCTCAGTCGTTTCCATCGTACAACTCCAATGTCTTCCCGCTGTGTCGCTTATAGCGGATGTCAGTGCTGGTGACAGCCGTTGCGCGGCGAATTTGACAGGCGGGCAAGTGCCGGTTCCTCGGAACGGACACCGGCCGTCGTGGTGAAGTTTTGTCGCTTTTGCCGAAGGGGCCTTGGACTGGCCAAGCGCGTGGCGATCGCAGGGGCGCTTGGCAGTGAAATTGCCAAAAAAGCGAACGCGCCGCGCATGTGCGCGACGCGTTCCGAAAACACGAGGCGCTTCGCCAGTGCTATTGGCCGGCAGCCTCGCGGGCAATTTCTTCCAACAGTGTGTTCACCGCGTCGCGACCGCCGCCGTCTGGCAAGCGGCGGAAGCCGAGGGTGACCTTTCCTGGATCTTCGACCGGCTCGTAGGCGAACAGGACGTAGGGGCAATAGGCTATGTTGCCGATGTCCGCCTCCATTGCCGTGCGCGATATCGTGGCAGAGCAGAACTGCAGGATTTCCGCCCCCTTGTAGAGGGGCTTGGAGCCGGCAATGTCACCGGCCGTGCGGTCCANNCCGCGGTTCACCACCGCATCTTCAAGGTCGGCGATAACCTCGGAAAAGGGGGCGTCGGTCGTATAGGTCGTGACATCGTCCTGTGCCAAAGCCAGCGATGCGCTGAGCAATAGGGTTGACGCTGCAATGGTGGCGGATCTGATCAGGTGCATGCGATTTCCTCCCAAAAATCAAAAGCGAGAATGGACCTTAGCCTGTGTTGTAGAAATATGCAAAAAAAGATATGTGTTTTCGCCTTACGGGAGGAAGACCATGACATATTATCACGGCAGGACAAAAATCATGCGCGGCAGTGTCGAGCGCCGCGGCTTCTTGTACGGCGGGTTGGGACTGCTTGCCGTCGCGGCACTACCGCGACCCGCCCTCTCGCTGGGCCGAATCGCGGCAGGAGAGGGGGAGATCCTGACCATCAGCGACGGCAACCTCACACTACCGATGGCTTTTCTCTATCCGGACGTTCCGAAGGGCGAACTTGAGCCTTTCCTCGTCGCGAACGGCCTGCCGACTGATGCGCTCTCGCCGGACTGCAATGTCACGGCGCTGAAGCGCGGCGACCATGTCGTGCTGTTTGATGCGGGATCCGGTTCGAATTTCATGTCGAGCGCCGGGCGGCTCCTCGAAAACTTGGGCGAAGCCGGTATTGATCCGGCATCGGTCACCGATGTGGTGTTCACCCATGCTCATCCGGACCACCTCTGGGGCGTGACGGACGACTTCGATGAACTGGTCTTCCCCGAAGCGACCTATCATATGAGCCAGACGGAATGGGACTTCTGGTCTTCCGCTGAAACGCTGGCAAGAATGCCGGAGGAGCGACAGAGCTTCGTTGTTGGCGCGCAGACCCGGTTCAAATTCATCGAAGACAAGGTGAACTTCATCAAGCCGGGCCAGGAAGTGCTTTCTGGCGTCGAGGCGGTGGATACAGCCGGCCATACGCCCGGCCATCTTTCCTTTCTCGTGCACGGTGGTAGCGAACCGACATTGATCGTCGGCGATGCCCTCAGCAATACGGCGATCTCGTTTGCCCATCCGGAATGGCGCACGGGAAGCGATCACGACCAGGAGAAGGGGGCCGCGACCCGGGCAGCCCTTCTCGACCGTCTGGTCTCCGACAGGGCGGCGATCATAGGCTACCATTTCGACCATGCCGGCATAGGCCACGTCGAGCGCAGGGAAGCCGCCTACGTCTTTGTTCCGGCCTGATCGAGTCGGTCCGGCATTGTCCGGCCTGAGACGCCACGCTCGGCGCGGTGTCTCAGGCCCTGGATGTCGAGAAGACCGCGAGCGGTGAACCCTCGATTAGATAGGACAGTCCCATCCGGGCGCCGATCATGATCGAGGCGAGGACGATTGGAGCTGAAATCGCCAGTGTAGAGACGGCGGTGACGCCCTGGCCGATGGTGCAGCCCATCGACAGGACGCCGCCAACTCCCATGAGAAACCCGCCGAACAGGTGACGGCTGAGTTCGCGGGCGTCGTCGCAGGCTTCCCACCGCACCTGGCGCCGGAAAAGGGCGTTGAGGCTCGAGCCGATCACCACTCCGACTACCAGGCCGACGCCGTAATCAGGGATGGAACCGGTGAAAGTCACGAGATGCAGGAGCGTGTCGGCGACCGGCACGACGAACGAACCGGCTTCGAGCTGAACCACTTCGAAGGAGGTTTCTGCGGCCCATGCCGTCATAAACCAACCGAAGGCGATCACACCGCCGATGACGGAGCCCGTGGCGATGGCCCGGTAATGTCTNNTAACGGGCATCGGCGAAGATCCACCAGAGCATTCCGCCGGCCACGAGTGCTGCCACGAGGAACTGGACATCGAAGCCGGTGAGATGGGAAAGGATAAGACCGAGCGACTGACCGCCGGCAAAGTTCATGTCGATCGCCATAGCATCGACGAGGGGCACGCGAGCCTGGGCGATCAGCCCTTTCTGCGCCGAAAGTGCGCTCAGGGCCAATACGATCAGCACGACCAGCGATCGGAGACTACCGCCTCCAAGCCGCACCAGTGCACCGAAGCCGCAGGTTCCGACGAGCGCCATGCCGAAACCAAACAGAATGCCGCCGACAATGGCGCCGGTCCAGGCAAAGCCCGAGCGGACATAAAAGCTCTCATTCGGCGTGGCCCAGCCGAGGGCGTGCAGGACCTGGGTGAAGACAAGCGCCATGGCTGCCGCCAGCATCCAGGTGCGCACGCCTGTGCTGTCTCCGGCATACCAGAGCCGTTCGAGCGAGGACATCGTACAGAAACGCTGGCCCCGGGCGACGTAACCCATCAACACGCCGGCCAGCAGGCCAGCGAGCGGCAGAAGCCACGGCGATGCGGAAAAATCCATTCGTTCCTCCCTGGGCCTTGCGGCTAGCGTTTATCGTCGTCCGGCGCTCCCCCGCCGGCCTACGGGGCTTTCATTCGTCGCGCCGCACCTCGGCGCAGAAGAGGTCGTACAAGTTTTCGATGACAGACGAGACTTCCTTGCCTGCGAGAGAATAGTAGATCGTCCGGCCGTCGCGCCTGGTGTTGACCAGCCGGTCGAAGCGCAGGCGGGCAAGCTGTTGCGACACGGCCGCCTGCGGCATGTCCATGATCTCTTCCAATTCGGAAACGGATCTTTCACCCTCTGTCAGCAGGCAGAGAATCAGAAGCCTGTCTTCGTGAGACAGTGCCTTGAGCAGTTCGCTCGCCTTGCGCGCCTGGACAACAAGCTGCCCCCGGGTTTCCAACGACCGCAATGCGCTAACCTTTGGCAGGCTCATTACCGAAATCCTCTTTTCACGCCACTTTAAATGCCGGCTATCGCTACTGCGGCAGCTTGGCAATCAGTTCCCCAATCCTGAACCAGAAAAACTCATCGCCGACATAGCCGCGCAGCCTACCGACTTCTTTGCCTTCATGCATCAGAATAAAGCTCGGCGTAAACCGCTCGCGCTGCACATCCGCCAGATCTTTCGGCCATGGCTCGGTGATGTCGACGCGCCGTAGGGGGGCGATCCGGCCTTCCGGGGTGTTTGGCCAGGCCTGCGCGATTTCCGCATTGAACTGTCTGCACCAGGGGCATCCGGGTTGCTCCAGTACGACAAGCTCGGTTGCGCGCGCCTGAAGCGCGGCAGAAAGGATCCCGAAGACAAGCATCAGCCGAAAAAAATAGCTCAACGAAAATCCCTCGATTTGTCGTTTGCAATATATAGATTAATTTGCATACATTGGAAGTGCATTCGTTGACGCGTGCGTGGATCTTGGGAGGGATCGAATGCTTGATGTCAGTCTGGGCGGGGCTTTTCTTGCAGGCTTGCTGTCCTTCGTTTCCCCATGCGTTCTGCCGATCGTGCCGCCCTATCTGGCGTGGCTTGCCGGTGTCAGCTTCGACCGGCTGAAGGACGCTTCGCCAGGTCCGGCTGAGCGCCGGCAGATCGTCTTCTCGGCAATCTTCTTCGTGCTCGGCTTTACCACCGTCTTCGTCGCGCTCGGCGCCACTGCCAGCCTGGTTGGGAAGACCATCGCCCAATATTTTGATGTCCTGTCGGTCATCGCCGGCGTCATCATCATCATCATGGGGCTGCATTTTCTAGGCGTTTTCCGCATCGGCTTCCTCTACCGCGAGGCGCGCGTACAGGTGGACAAGAAGCCGGCGGGGCTGGCCGGGGCCTATGTGCTTGGTCTCGCCTTCGCCTTCGGCTGGACCCCGTGCGTCGGGCCGATTCTTGCCGCAATCCTGTTTATCGCCGGTAGCGAAGGCTCTGCTGTCCAGGGGGCGCTCCTGCTCGCAGTCTATTCGCTTGGTATCGGTATCCCCTTCGTTCTGGCCGCAGTGTTCGCCAGCCGCTTCCTGGACTGGGCGATGCGGTTTCGCCGCCACCTGCGCAAGGTCGAGATTGCGCTCGGTCTGTTCCTCATTGCGACCGGGCTGCTGTTCATCACCGGTCAGATGTCCCGGATCTCCTTCTGGTTGCTCGAGACATTCCCGGTATTCCAATCGATTGGTTAGGAGGAAATCATGTTGAGAATGTTAGGCCTGTCATTTGCCATGCTCGCCTTCCTGCTGACGCCGGCCATGGCCGTCGAGGTCGGCGACGACGGGTTGCACAAGGAGCCATGGTTCTCCATGACATTCCGCGATATCGCGGAGGATATCGAAGCGGCGCAGGCCGAGGGAAAGCGGCTGGCCATCATCTTCGAACAGCGCGGCTGCATCTACTGTCGGGAGATGCACGAGAAGATCCTCTCCGATCCTGAAGTTCGCGACTACATCAAGGCTAACTTCATGGTCGTTCAATACAACATGTTCGGCGACGAGGAGGTCACGGACACGGACGGCGAGACACTCACCGAGAAGTCGGCAGCGCGAAAGTGGGGTTTTATCTTCACTCCGACGATCGTCTTCCTTCCAGAGTCTCTCGATGAACAGGTTCCGGTCAGCAAGGCTGCAATCGCGACCATGCCCGGCGCCTTTGGAAAACTGACATTCCTCAACATGTTTCGTTGGGTGCAGGAAAAGGGTTACGAGAGTGGCGAACACTTTCAGGTTTACCACGCCCGGATCATTAACGAGCTGCGCGCGGCGGGAAAACTGGAGGAATAGGTCATGAAATCAATGGCGTGTAATATATGCAAGAATTTATATTTTTCTATTGATCTGAATCAAGCGCAGGGATATCGTTTGAGCGGAGGAGCGGATCGCTAGCCGGTTCGGGAGTTTGGGAGGACTCTAGGAATGAAGTTAGTCGCAGCTTACCTTGTCGTCTTTTCGGCGCTGGTGCCCGTCCCAATGGCCTTAGCCGGGGAAATCGCGCCAGCCGACGTCAAATACGACGGCACCACGATCACCACCTCGCTCACCGGGGTTCCCGGCAACCCGGAAGACGGGGCGAAAGTGCTCGCCGACCGTGGTCTGGGCAACTGTCTTGCCTGCCATGTGGTGACGCCCCTGGCCAAGGAGCAGTTCCATGGCGACGTGGCCCCGGCCCTGGACGGCGTCGCCGACCGGTGGTCACCGGAAGAGCTGCGCGGCATCGTGGTCAACGCCAAGCATTCGCTGAACCCGGACTCGGTCATGCCTGGCTTTTACAGCCTCGAAGTGGGTGTGAATGTGCGCAAGGACCTCGTCGGCAAGACGATCCTGACCGCTCAGCAGGTTGAAGATGTGGTGGCCTATCTGGTCACCTTGAAGGACGCCAATTAGGCGCGGTCATGGAGGAGAAAATCATGAAACTGACAAGGCGACAGGTCCTGGCGATGACGGCGGGTGTCGCGGCCGTCTCGGCGGCCGGCGGGCGTTTGGCCTTCGCGGACATTCCGTCGACAGATAAGCGGATCGCCGATTTTGCCGGCGGCAAGACGCCGGAGGCCGGTAAGATCACGCTGACCGCGCCCGAGATTGCCGAGAACGGCAATACCGTGCCGATATCCTTCGATGTCGAGAGCGCCATGAAGGACGGCGACATGGTCGAGTCGGTCATGATCGTGGCGGACGGCAATCCGAATCCTGAAGTGGTGACGTTCCACTTTACCGCGCTCAGCGGTTCGGCATCGGCGACCACGCGCATTCGCCTGGCCAAAACGCAGAATGTCATTGCCGTCGCCAAGATGGCGGACGGCTCGGTTTACATGGACAAGAAGGAAGTAAAGGTCACCATCGGCGGCTGCGGCGGCTGATCGGCTTTTACAGAGGAGATTGATGAAATGGCAGCAGCACCCAAGCCGCGGATCAAGGTCCCGAAAACGGCAAAGGCCGGCGAAATCGTGCTGATCAAGACACTGATCAGCCACGAGATGGAATCCGGTCAGCGCAAGGACAAGGACGGCAACCCGATCCCGCGCAAGATCATCAACAAGTTCGCCTGCGAGTTCAACGGCAAGCCGGTGTTCTCCTGCGACATCGATCCGGCGGTTTCAGCGAACCCGTATTTCGAGTTCAGTGCGCTCGTCAGCGAGACGGGCACGTTCAAGTTCACCTGGACCGATGACGACGGCTCCGCCTATGTCGACGAGCAGCCCATCACCGTGAACTGAGGCGCTTTTGCGCCCGGCGGCGCCCTTTCCGGCGCAGCCAACTATCCGTCTTCGCGCATGGCCGCGAAGGCGCCGCAGTCGATCCGTCGCGGGCGATGAGGAACGTTCGCCGTTATCTTGGGAGGGGTAACCATGAGAAGACTTTCGTTGGCGCTTGCCGCCGGCCTTTTGGGAATGAGCTGTCCCCTGGGTGCCGCGTTTGCGGACCCGGTGGATGAGACGCTGGTTATCGACGACAAGGAAATGATCACCCGCACCAAGGCGCCGGAAGGTCATCCGTTCGATGAAGTGCTTTCGGGCTGGTTGTTCCGCGAAGCAGAGACCCGGGCAACGCAAGCGGATTCCTTCGCCAATCCCGGCATGCTCTCGGTCGAACGCGGCGAGGAGATCTGGAACACCGTGGACGGAACCGCCGGCAAGTCATGCGCTTCCTGTCATGACGACGCCTCGGTGTCGATGAAGGACATCGGCGCGCGTTATCCCAAGTGGGATGCCGCGGCCAACAAGCCGCTCAACATNGAATTGCAGATCGACAGGTGCCGCACCGAGAATATGGGCGCCGAAGCCTACAAGTTCGATGCCGAGGACCAGAAATCGCTGACGACTTATATCAAGTTCCAGTCGCTTGGCACGCCGGTCTCGGTTGATCTCACACAGGGAGAGATGCAGAGCTGGTGGGACAAGGGCAAGGATCTCTACTACACCCGCATGGGCCAGCTGAATCTGTCGTGTTCCAACTGTCACGAGAACAGCATGGGCAAGTTCATCCGCGCGGACCATCTCAGTCAGGGGCAGGTCAACGGCTTCCCGACATATCGCTTCAACACTGCCGGCATGGTCTCCCTGCACAACCGCTTCCGCGGTTGCATCCGCGATACGCGCGCCGAAATGCCCAAGGCTTTCTCGGATGAGTTGATGGCGCTCGAGGTCTATGTCACCTGGCGCGGTCTCGGCCTGTCGGTCGAGACGCCGGCTGTCCGCCAATAAAACCGGCGGCGGGGTAGCCGCCGTCCCTAAACGAAGATGACGGTAGCGCGAGATTTGCCGCGAGGGCACTCGTGTTCATGGGAGAAGTGTATGTTCTCAAGACGTGAATTGCTCATGGCGGGGGCCGCCCTGTCTGCGATCGCCGGTTCCGGGCTTTCCGGCCGCTGGTCACAGGCTGTTGCCCAGCAGGGGCTGACCGAGGACGGCCTTCTTGACTTTGAGTCAACCGGCAACGTCACAATCATCCACGTCACCGATCTGCATGCCCAGCTCGTACCGGTTTATTTCCGCGAGCCATCGATCAACCTTGGGGTAGGCGATGACGCCGGTCTGCCGCCGCATGTGACCGGTGCCGATTTCCTCAAGCTCTACAATATCGAGCCGGGCTCGCCGGAAGCCTACGCAATGACTTCCGAAGACTATGTCGCGCTTGCAAAGAGCTACGGCAAGATGGGCGGGCTCGATCGCATCGCCACCATCGTCAAGCGGATCAGGGCCGAGCGTGGCGACAATGTTCTGCTGCTCGACGGTGGCGATACCTGGCAGGGCAGCTACACGTCCCTGCAGAGCAAGGGGCAGGACATGGTCGACGCCATGAATGCGCTCCAGCCCGACGCCATGACCGGACACTGGGAATTCACCTACGGCACGGAGCGGGTTCAAGAGATCATCGACGGGCTGCCGTTCTCCTTCCTCGGCGGCAATATCTTCGACGCGGAATGGAACGAGCCTGCCTTCGAGGCCTACAAGATGTTCGAGAAGGGGGGCGCGAAGATCGCCGTGCTTGGACAGGCCTTCCCCTATACGCCGATCGCCAATCCGCGCTGGATGTTTCCCAACTGGTCGTTCGGCATCCGCGAGGACGAGGTGGCCAAGAACGTCGCGGCGGCGCGGGCCGAAGGGGCGGATCTGGTCGTGCTTCTGTCTCACAACGGCTTCGACGTCGACCGCGCCATGGCCGCGCGCGTCCCGGGTATCGATATCATTCTGGCGGGCCACACCCACGACGCCCTGCCGGAACCGGTGATCGTTGGCAAGACACTCGTGATCGCTTCCGGATCGCACGGCAAGTTCATCACACGGCTTGATCTCGACGTTCAGGACGGCGCGCTGAAATCCTACCGCCACCGACTTATCCCAGTCTTTTCGGACGTGATTTCGCCGGATGCCGAGATGGCCAAAATGATAGAGGACATTCGCGCACCCCATCTGGGCGAACTGACGCGCGAACTCGCGACCGCGGAGGGCCTTCTTTATCGACGTGGCAATTTCAACGGCACCTTCGACGATTTGATCTGCGAGGCATTGCTCGAGGTGCGCGAGGCTGACATCGCCCTGTCCCCAGGCTTCCGCTGGGGGACATCAGTCCTTCCCGGCCAAAAGATTACGGTCGAGGACGTGCACAATGCCTGCTCGATGACCTATCCGAGCGCCTATCGCTCGAACATGAGCGGCCAGATGCTCAAAGACATCCTCGAGGATGTCGCCGACAACCTGTTCAACAAGGATCCTTACTATCAGCAGGGCGGGGACATGGTTCGCGTCGGCGGCATGGGCTACACGATCGACCCCAACGGCAGCATGGGAAGCCGCATCTCGCAGATGACCATGCTGAAAACCGGCGAGGCCATTGAGCCTGCAAAAGAATATGTGGTTGCCGGGTGGGCCTCGATCAATGAGGCGACCGAAGGTCCGCCGATCTGGGATGTCGTTGAGGACTATCTGACGAAAAATCCGGTCGTCAATCTGCAGGAAAACCGTTCCGTGAAGGTCATCTGACGGTAAAGATGGAGGCTGCGCTGGCGGCGCAGAAGTGCGGCATGAGATATAGAAATAATAGCATATTTGCATACAATGGAGGCAAAGGAGGAGCCGATGGAAAATCCTGAAAACCCGAAGTCGGCCGGGCGCCGCAGCTTCCTGAAGGGCGGCCTGATGGGGGGCGTTGCGCTTGCCGGTGCCGCAACGGCCGGAAGGGCGCTTGCCGCCGGCGATCCGCTCATTACCGAAGTCCAGGACTGGAATCGCCTGCTTGGCGACGGTGTCGATGCGAAGCCCTATGGCATGCCCTCGGAGTTCGAGGCGCATGTGGTGCGCAAGGACGTGCCGTGGCTGACGTCTGACTCCATCTCGTCGATCAATTTCACGCCGCTGCATGAACTCGACGGGATCATCACGCCGAGCGGGCTGTGCTTCGAGCGCCATCATGGTGGGGTCGCAGTGATCGAGCCGACCGCCCACCGTCTGATGATTAACGGCCTGGTCGACAAGCCGCTGGTGTTCACGATGGAGGAACTCAAACGGTTCCCACGCGAGAACAGGGTCTACTTCCTCGAATGCGCGGCCAATTCCGGCATGGAATGGCGCGGCGCCCAGCTCAATGGCTGCCAGTTCACCCACGGAATGCTGCATTGCGTGATGTACACGGGCGTGCCGCTGAAGACGTTGCTGGCGGAAGCCGGGGTCAAGCCAGAAGGCAAGTGGCTGCTCGCCGAAGGCGCAGATGCCTCCGCCATGACCCGTTCGATCCCGATGGAAAAGGCGCTCGATGACTGTCTGGTCGCCTTCGGCATGAACGGGGAGGCACTGCGTGCCGAGCAGGGCTATCCGCTGCGACTCGTCGTTCCCGGCTGGGAAGGCAATATGTGGATCAAGTGNNCGGCGACGAGCCCTGGCAGCAGCGCGAGGAAACCTCGAAATACACCGACCTTTTGCCGGACGGCAAATCGCGGCGGTTCACCTGGGCGATGGATGTCAAATCCGTCATCACCAGTCCAAGCCCACAGGCTCCGATTAAGCATGGCAGAGGACCGCTGGTCCTCAGTGGTCTGGCTTGGTCAGGTCACGGAACGATCAAGCGTGTCGATGTGACGATCGACGGGGGACGCAACTGGCATACGGCGCGTATCGACGGACCGAGCCTGCCGAAGGCTCTGNNGGTTCGGAGCTCTTCCTGCAGTCACGGGCGATCGACGAACAAGGCCTGATTCAGCCCACCAAGGACCAGTTGCGCAGCGTCCGAGGCACCAACTCCATCTACCACAACAATGGCATCCAGACCTGGTACGTCAACAAGGACGGAGGCATCGAGAATGTCGAAATTTCGTAAATCGCTGTTTCTGTCCGTTGGACTGTTGCTGGCCTCGACACCCCATGCCTTCGGTGGCGATGCCGATGCGGGCAAGAAGATTTTCGGCAAATGCGCCGCCTGCCACACCGTCGGCGAGAATGCCAAGCACAAGGTCGGGCCGATGCTGAATGATATCATCGGACGCAAGGCTGGCACGGTTGACGGGTTCAAATACTCCCCCGCGATGATGAAGGCCGGGGAAGGCGGGCTCGTCTGGGACGACCCTACACTGCACGCCTACCTGACCAATCCCAAAGACGTCGTCAAGGGCACCAAGATGACCTTTGCGGGGCTGAAGAAGGAAAAGGAGATCAACGATGTGATCGCCTATCTTGAAACCTTCTCTGCTGCCCCAGCCGCCGTCCCGGCATCCGCAGAGTTCGAAGTCCAAGAAGCCCCGAAGGCTGAGCAAGGCGCGGCAAATCTGGCGGAAAAGCCGGTTGAGACCGCCGAAGCGCCAGCCGCGGTGGGAGATAGCGAGGCAGGTGCAGAGCGGAAGGCCGCCGGCCCGGGCGTTGGCGCGCATTTCAAGCTCGGCCGCGAGGCAACGCCTGAGGAAATCGCCGCCTGGGACATCGATGTCCGTGCCGACGGTCTCGGATTGCCGGAAGGCAGCGGCACGGTTGCCGAAGGCATGGAAATCTATGACGAGCAATGCGCTTCCTGTCACGGAGATTTCGGCGAAGCGGTCGGGCGTCGGCCGGTTCTGGCTGGCGGCCATGGGACATTGCAGGCCGATCGGCCGGAGAAGACAATAGGCTCCTTCTGGCCTTACCTGTCGACCGTCTATGACTATGTGCGTCGCGCGATGCCGTTCGGGGATGCCCGCTCGCTGTCCGATGACGATGTCTATGCGCTCACGGCCTATTTGCTCTATCTCAACGATGAAGTGTCGGATGAGGACTTCGAACTGTCGAAGGAGAATTTCACCTCGATCAGGCTGCCGAACGAGGCAAACTTCATCGACGACGACCGCCTGCAGGAGCCGCATTATGTCGACAAGTCGGAGCCCTGCATGACCGATTGCGTGCCCGGCAAGGCAACGATCAAGATGCATGCGGCTGTTCTTGACGTTACCCCGGAATCTTCCGGAGACGGTGAAGAACCCACAGGCGGCGGCATCGACTGACCGTCCTCAAGGCCTCCTCGCCTTGGAGAACGGATAATCTTGGCTGGGGCGATCCCGCGCCCCAGCCAAGGTGTTTTCGGGAATGGATCGTCGTCTACCCGTTGCACCCATCAGGCGTCGAATTCCTCGCGCGGGATACCGGGCTTTCGCGCCAGTCCGTATTTCTGCATCTTTTCGTAGAGGGTCTTGCGGGAAATGCCCAGCTGCTCGTAGACGGGCTTCAGGTTGCCGCCATGGGCGGAGATCGCGCTGGCGAGAACGCCGCGCTCATAGGCAGCGACCTTGTCGGCGAGGCGTTGCCGGACGGCAGCCGGCGCGCTTTCCTCCGGAACGGGATCCAGACCCAGCACGAGCCGGTCGGCGGCGTTGCGCAGTTCGCGGACATTGCCGGGCCAGGGACGGGCAGCGATCTCGGCCAGAAGGTCGGGAGGGACTTCGATGTCGTCGCGCAGGTAGCGGGCTGCGGCCTCGCGCACGAGCTGAAGGAAGAGGATGGGAATGTCTGCCGATCGGTCTGCCAGGGCGGGTACATGGAGGGTTGCGACATTCAGGCGATAGAAGAGATCCGCGCGGAAGCGCCCTGCGGCGACCTCGGCTTCGAGATCTGCCTTGCTGGTGGCGATGAAGCGCACATCGAGGGGAACGACCTCGTTTGAGCCGAGACGGGTGATGACGCGTTCCTGCAGGACGCGGAGGAATTTCGCCTGCAGGTCGAAGGGCATGGAGCCGATTTCGTCGAGCAGGATCGTGCCACCCCGGGCATGTTCGAACTTGCCGTAGCGGGGCCTGAGCGCGCCGGGGAAGGCGCCGGCCTCGTGGCCGAACAATTCGCTCTCGATCAGGTTTTCCGGCAGGGCCGCGCAATTGATGGCGATCAGCGGCCGGTTCGCCCGGGCGCTAATGTCATGGAGGGCGCGGGCAACCACTTCCTTGCCGACGCCAGTGTCGCCGATGATCATTGTATCCGCGTCGGTCGCGCCGATGGCACGCAGCCGGTAGCGTAGGTCGACCATGACCTGGGTGCGCCCCGGCAGGCGCGTTTCGATGTCGTCGCGCTTGCCGGCGACGGCGCGCAGCCGCCGGTTTTCCATGACGAGGCTACGCCGGTCCATCGCCCGGCGGATGATGCCGGCGAGATGCTGCGCGGTGAAGGGCTTTTCGAGGAAGTCATAGACGCCGGCACGCATGGCACTGACGGCAAGCTGGACATCGGCATGGCCGGTCACGAGGATGACGGGGATCTCGGCGTCAACCTCCCGGATACGCTGCAGGAGCGTCATCCCATCCATGCCGGGCATGCGAATGTCGCTGACCACGACGCCGTCGAAACCGTAGCCGATCAGTTCAAGGACCGGCTCAGCGCTGGAAAATGTCGTGACCGGCAGGCCGAACAGTTCGAGTGCCTGCGCCGAGGAACGGCGCATGTCCTCCTCGTCGTCGATCAGCAGAATGCGCTGGTCGCTCATTCCGCCGCCTCCGTCACCTTCTCGGCAGCATCTAGCTCAATGCGGAACACCGCACCGCCTTCGGCATGGTTGGTGACGGAAAGGCTGCCGCCGAAATCCTTGATGATGTTGTAGGAAATCGATAGCCCGAGGCCGAGGCCCTTGCCGACCCCCTTGGTGGTGAAGAACGGGTCGAAAATGCGCTCGACGATAGCGGCCGGGACCCCCGGCCCGTGATCACGCACCGCGATGACGATCTTGCCAGCTTTGCGGCGGGCCGTGAACTCGATGTTGCGATTGGCCTGACCTTCCACCGCATCGGCGGCATTGGTGATGATATTGACGAGGACCTGCTGTAGTCGGATGGGTCCGGCCAGCACGGCGAGGTGACCACGGCCGAGGTCGACATCGAGCGTCGCATTCGCCACCTTGAGCCGGGCAGCGACAATCTCCAGCGTGTCGTCGATTACTTCGTCCAGCGCGACGGGACCCAGCTTCTCATTCGGCTTGCGGGCGAAGTTCCTCAAGTGCCTGCTGATCGAGGCCATACGGTCGACGAGGCCGGAAATGCGCAGAAGATTGTCACGCGCCTCGCCGCTCCGACCCCGGTCGATCAGCAGGGCGGCGCTGTCGGCATAGGTCTTGGCAGCGGCGAGAGGCTGGTTGAACTCATGAGACAGGGCGGCCGACATCTGGCCGAGGCCGGCGAGCTTGCCGGCCTGGATGAGATCGGCCTGGGTCTTGCGCAGTTCCTGTTCGGTCAGGCGCCGCTCGGCGATCTCCAGCTCGATCTGCTCATTGACGCGAGCGAGGTCGGCGGTGCGCTCGGCGACGCGGTGCTCGAGATCGTTGCGGGCTTTCTCCTCGAGGCGCAGCCGTTCGGTGGTGCGGGCCCGCCGCTGCAGGAGAATGGCGATCGCCAGTGCGGCGAGGCAGACGAAGAGGACAACGGCGATCACCACAGTGCGGGCTTGGCCGCGCACCGATGCGGTATCCATCAGTACGTTCACCGTCCAGTCAGCCTCGGCCATGTATCGCGACAGCACGAGATATTCGCGGGAGGCGCCATCGTCCGTGACCGTCATCAGGCGATGTCCGCCTTCGTCACTCTTGCGAAGGGGCAGTTCCTTCAGTGGCGCATCGGCATAGCGGCGCGATGCCTGGGTGCGGGCGAGCCGTGTGGCGTCCAGCGGCAGGATGCTGTTGTAGAGCCATTCCGGGCTGCCGGTCATGAAGATGATGCCTTCCGGATCGGCGACAAAGATCTTGTATTCGCCTCCCTTCCACGATGCTTCGATCGAATCAATGTCGACCTTGAAGACGATGACCCCTCGGATTTCATCATCGACGCTGACGGGCGAGGCGAAATAGTAGCCGCGCTTGAGGGACGTGGTGCCGAGTGCGTAGAAGCGCGATTGCCGGCCTTTGGCGGCATCCTGGAAATAGGGACGGTAGCTGAAATTCTGGCCCACGAAGCTCGCCGGTCCGTCGTAATTGCTGGCTGAGATCGTCTCGCCGTCCATGGTCATGACATAGATGTCGGAGGATCGGAGCAGCGTGTTGATCTCTTTGAGATAGGCGTTCACCGTCTTTCTTAAGGTCGGGTCAGAGCGCGCGCGCAGCAACGCCTTGATGCCGTCGTGATCGGCAATCAGGGCCGGCAGCGGTTCATAGCGGCTCAGGTGGCCGCCAAGTGCGGAGACGGCAAGGCGCAGCGCGGAACTTGCCTGGAGCGAGGCCTCTTCCATATAGGCCCGCGTGGCGACAGCGCCGCCCTGGAACGCTGCCAGAACGACGAGGACGGGAAGTATGGCAAAGACCAGAACATGCCGGAGCTTCACGGTACAACGGCCTCCTCTTCCGTTCCTCGCGGCCGCTATGGCCGTGAGGGGGAAGTCTAGAGAGACGGGCGAGCGTTTCCTAGAGGCGATCTGCGCGGAACTGCTTTCCCGCCATAGGGCGTTCTTCAGTTCGCCATGGTCGAGCGGTGCGCCCAGCCCGTCATGCGCCGCTCGATCCAGGCCATCAACGCATACATGGCGATGCCCTCGACGGCCAGCATGAGCAGGCCGGCAAAGACCAGCGGCACGTTGAACTGGCTCTGGGCGGAGCTCATCATGTTGCCGAGGCCATAGTTCGAGGCGACCGTTTCGGACACGACGGAGCCGACGAAGGCCAGCGTGATGGCGATCTTCAGCGAGCCGAAGAAATAGGGCATGGAGCGGGGAATGCCGACCTTCAACATGATGTCCATCTTTTTCGCGCCGAGCGCCCGCAAGACGTCCTCGGTCTCAGGCTCGATGGTGGCAAGCCCGGTCGCGACGTTGACGACGATCGGGAAGAAGGAAATGAGGAAGGCGGTCAGCACCGCCGGCACAGTGCCGATGCCGAACCAGATGACGAGGATGGGCACGAGGGCCACCTTCGGGATGGCGTTGAAGCCGATCATCAGCGGATAGAGGCCGGCATAGATGGTCTTCGACCAGCCGATGAAGAGGCCGATGCCGAGGCCGGCGACGACGGCGATGATGAAGCCAAGCGTCGTCGTGTAGAGCGTTTGCAGCGAGTTCTTCCAGATCGGCGACCAGTATTGCACGATCGCCTGGAAGACGCGCGTCGGCGAGGGCAGGATGGTCGGTGGCATGTCAAGACCGAGGACGAGCAGTTCCCAGGCGGCGAACAGGGCGAGCGTATAGAGCCACGGGGCGGCGCGCACCCAGTTGACGCGGGCGATCAGCGGTGTGCGGGCAGGCGCTGCCATGGTGGGTTTCTCCACGATCGCGCTCATGCCGCCACCCGCGCGTTGGCGATCTCGCCGTGGAGGGCGTGAACCATGTCGTTGAAAGGCGTTTCGTAAATGATTTCTAGGTCACGCGGGCGGGCAAAGGGAACCTTGTGTTCGGCAAGCACGCGGCCGGGCCGGCTGCTCATGACGAAGATCTTGTCGGCGAGAAAGGTGGCCTCGCGCAGGTCATGGGTGACGAGGATGATGGTGACGCCCTGAGCCGCATGCAGGTCGCGGATGACGCACCACAGCTCCTCGCGGGTGAAGGCGTCGAGCGCGCCGAAGGGTTCGTCCAGCATCAGCAGTTCCGGTTCGTGGATCAGCGCGCGGCAGAGATTGGCGCGCTGCTGCATGCCGCCGGACAATTGCCAGGGGAACTTCGATCCGAAGCCCTTGAGGCCGACGATCTCGAGCAGGTTTTCGCCCTTCTCGACATATTCCTTTTTATGGGCGCGCAGCCGGTGGCGATGCTTCTCGACAATCTCCAGCGGCAGGAGAATGTTTTCGAGCGTCGTGCGCCAGGCCAGCATGGTCGGGTTCTGGAAGGCCATGCCGACGATGGAGACGGGCTTGGTGACCTGCTTACCGGCCACGATGACATCGCCCGCCTGGGGAATGTGCAGCCCCGTCACCAGTTTCATCAACGTCGACTTTCCGCAGCCGGATGGGCCGACCACGGCGGCGAACTCGCCCTTGTCGACGCGCAGGGTCAGGCCGGACACGGCAAGCGTGCCCTCCGCGCCGCCATAGCGCATGTCGACGTTGTCAATGGAAACGAGGTGGGACAATGGGGTCTCCGTGTTGGGTCTGAATGCAATTTCGCAAGACACCCCCTCTGGCCTGCCGGCCATCTCCCCCACAAGGGNNTGTGGGGAGGGGGTGGGGAGGGGCTCCTGCTCCCAATCAGGGCAGCATCCGCTCTTCCTTGGCCGGCAGGTAGCTCGCGTCGAACACGCGCTCGGCCGTGACATTGCCCTTGAGGCCCATGGAAAGCTTGAGCGTTTCGATCGAGGCAGACAGGCGGGTCATGTCCACGCCGCCCATGCCGTTCTCGACGACATAAGGCGTCTTGATGTTCATCGCATTGGCCATACCGAGACGTTCCAGTTCGATGTCGGAATTCAGCGTCTCGTTGCGTTTCAGGACGGCGGTGACGCCCTCTTCCGGATTGGCAACGGCATCGGCGAAGCCCTTGGCGAGCGCTTTCAGGAAGCCCTTGACGACATCCGGATTGGCCTCGGCGAAGTCGGTGTTGACCAGGACAGAGTTGCCGTAAAGGTTCAGGCCGTGCTCGGCCATCAGGATCGTGGCGATGTCATCGGCCGGAACCCCTTGAGCCTTGAGGTTGAGGATGACGGAGAAGGCGAAGCCGAAGACGGCGTCGACGTCGCCCTTGGCGAGCATGGGCTCGCGGACCGGGAAGCCGATCGATTCGATGGTGATCTTGCTATCGTCGATGCCGGCGACCTGCTTGAAGGCTGGCCACTGGGCAAAGGCGCCGTCCGGCGGCGGGGCGCCGAGCTTCTTGCCTTCGAGCGACTTCGGATCTTCGGTGATGCCGAGCGCCTTGCGGCCGACCACGGCGAAGGTCGGGCGTTCATAGACCATGTAGACGGCCTTGACCTTCTGCGAGGCGTCTTCGTCGAGGAACTTGATCACCGAGTTGATGTCGCCGAAGCCCATCTGGTAGGCGCCGGTCGCCACACGCGGGATCGCCTCGACCGAGCCGTTGCCGCTGTCGATCGTGACGTCGAGGCCCTCGGCCTTGAAGTAGCCCTTGTCGAGCGCCAGCAGGAAGCCGGCGGCCGGGCCTTCGAATTTCCAGTCGAGCGTGAACTTGATCGGCGTTTCGGCGCGGGCCGGGGCTGCCGGCATGGAAAGGCCTAAGCTGAAGGTAATGGCTGCGGTTGCGGCCAGACTGGAAAACAGTCGTCTCGAAAGCATGGTCAGAATTTCCCTCTGGTGGTTTTGTTGCGGCGATTGAAGCCAATGTTCGCTCCTCGCGCAAGCAAATAATGCACATAAAGAGTGCAATACTTTAGACTGAACAAAAGATAATCACTTCATCGGGCATTTGCCGCTTTTGGCGGCGCATCCTGCGGTTCGGGCGCTCTCGCCCGCCGAAGCGAGGCGTGCGCAGGTTTATCTCGACCATGATCGCCCAAAACCGGCCGCTGCATTGCGATAAAATTTCGACAGGCTGCGCGACCCGTGACATAAGGCGCCCGGAAACCCCTCAAGCCCCCCTGTCCGGTCATGATTCGTATCGAAAACATCAGCAAGCAGCTCAGCCACCGCATTCTCTTCATCGAGAGCTCCGCAGCGCTCAACAAGGGCGAGAAGATNNGCCGGCAAGACGACGGTTTTCCGCATGGTCACCGGCGAGGAGCAGCCCGACGAAGGCCAGATCTCGGTCGAGAAGGGCATGACGATCGGCTATTTCAACCAGGATGTGGGCGAGATGTCCGGCCGCAGCGCCGTCGCCGAAGTGATGGATGGGGCAGGCCCAGTCAGCGTTGTCGCCGCCGAACTGCATGAGCTTGAGACCGCCATGGTCGATCCGGACCGGCTCGACGAGATGGATCAGATCATCGAGCGCTACGGCGAGGTGCAGGCGCGCTATGAGGAACTCGATGGCTATGCGCTGGAGGGT
>DBUL01000237.1 GCA_002307905.1 Rhizobiaceae bacterium UBA1291 | reverse complement strand
GCAAAACTCTCGGACGATGCGCAAGCGCTCGTGAGCGCGCCGGCCGCCCTTGCCTATGCCGCGCCGCAACCGGCCAAAGAAATCGTGAACCCCGGCACGGACCCGCGCGAGCAACCCTTTGTCGAACTGCTGTCCGAGCCGCAAGCGGAAGACCATAGCGCGCTGCCCGACGATGTGCCGCTGCCGTCCGCACGCCCGAACGCACCGGCGCGCGTCACCGAAAAGCCCGAGGCCGGCGCAAAGAACAAGGCCAAGGCCGAGAAGCCGGCGACCCTGCTCGCCTATGCCAAGCCGGATCGCCCTTCGCTGACCGACAGCGACGAGGAGCGCCCCTCGCTCTTCTCCCGCAAGCCCAAGTTGCCGGGCCGGGGCGTTGCCGTCTATGACATTTCCGCCGGCATCGTCCACATGCCAAACGGCGAAAAGCTGAAGGCGAGCTCCGGCCGCGGCAAGTATCGGGACAATCCGAATTTTGTCCACGTCAGGAACCGCGGAGCCACTCCGCCCAACGTCTACAGCCTGCGGATGCGCGAGAGCCGCTTCCATGGCATCGAGGCGATCCGCATGACCCCGGTCGGCGATGCCAAGATGTACGGCCGTGACGGTTTCCTTACCCACACCTATCTCCTGCGGGTGCCGGGAGATTCCTCCGGCTGCGTGGTCTTCGCCGACTACAACAAGTTCCTCAACGCCTTCAAACGCGGTCAGGTGAAGACGCTGATCGTGGTGCCAAAGATGAACGAACTGCCGAAATATGTGGCGATGATGTGAACGGGGCATGCGCCCGAAAAATAGGAAGCCGGTCATCTCGATGGCCGGCTTCTTGCGTTTCGGAGTTGGTGCAGCTGGCGTCTTCGCTGGATTGTGTCCGCAGGCCGGATGCTTCGAGGCCCTCGCTTCGCGAGGGCACCTCAGCATGAGAGGGCTTGCGCCGACCTAATACAAGACGCTGGCACCCTCGTCCCCCCGNNCCTCGTCCGCCGGTCCTGCCACCCGGCGGAGCGGCGCGAAGAGTTCGCGGCCCATGCCGAATTCATTGGCCGAGAGGTCGGTGACGATTGCCGGGCGGGCGGCGAATTCGCTGGCGTCGACCAGCACTTCCAGCGTCCCGGCAATCGCATCGAGTCGGATCATGTCGCCGTCCCTGATTCTCGCGATGGGGCCGCCGTCGACGGCCTCGGGCGTCAGGTGGATCGCCGCCGGGATCTTGCCCGAGGCGCCCGACATGCGGCCGTCAGTGACCAGCGCCACCTTGTGGCCGCGGTCCTGCAAGACGCCGAGCGGCGGGGTGAGGCGATGAAGCTCCGGCATGCCGTTCGACTTCGGTCCCTGGAAGCGTACGACGGCGACGAAATCGCGGTCGAGCTCGCCGGCCTTGAAGGCGTCCTGCAGCGCCTGCTGGTCGTGGAAGACGATGGCCGGGGCCTCGATCACCTGGCGCTCCGGCTTGACGGCGGAGATCTTGATCACCGCCTTGCCGAGATTGCCGGTCAGCATCTTGAGCCCGCCGTTCGACTGGAACGGCGCCTCGATGCGGGCGAGAACCTTGGGATCGGCACTCTCTTCCGGCGAGGGCTGGCGCTCGACGGTGCCGTCGGGCCCAAGCCTCGGGTCGATCGTATAGGCGGCAAGGCCCTGGCCATAGACCGTGCGCACGTCGTCATGCAAGAAGCCGACCTTTAGGAGTTGCTTGATCAGGAAGCCCATGCCGCCGGCGGCGTGGAAATGGTTCACGTCGGCAAGCCCGTTGGGGTAGACGCGGGCAATCAGCGGTACGATGTCGGAGAGCTCTGAAATGTCCTGCCAAGTCAGCTGGATGCCGGCGGCGCGGGCNNGTGCAGGGTGTGGTTGGTCGAGCCGCCGGTGGCATGCAGGCCGACGACGCCGTTGACGATCGAGCGCTCGTCGATCATTTCGCCGGCCGGGGTGAAGTCATTGCCCTGAGCGGTGATGGCGAGCGCCCGTTTGGTGGCTTCCCTGGTCAGCGCGTCACGCAGCGGCGTATTCGGATTGATGAAGGAGGCACCGGGCATGTGGAAGCCCATGATCTCCATCAGCATCTGGTTGGAATTGGCGGTGCCGTAAAAGGTGCAGGTGCCGGGGCCGTGATAGGACTTGGACTCGGCCTCCAGCAGTTCGGCGCGGCCGACCTTGCCCTCGGCATAGAGCTGGCGGATGCGCGACTTCTCGTCGTTCGGAAGCCCGGTTGTCATCGGCCCGGCGGGAATGAAGATCGACGGCAAATGGCCGAAGGTAAGTGCGGCGATCACCAGTCCGGGCACGATCTTGTCGCACACGCCGAGGAAGACGGCCGCGTCGAACATGTTGTGCGAAAGCCCGATGCCGGCCGCCATGGCGATCACGTCGCGCGAGAACAGCGACAGCTCCATGCCGGGCTGTCCCTGGGTCACGCCGTCGCACATGGCGGGAACCCCGCCCGCCACCTGCGCCACGCCCCCGGCTTCGGCCGCGGCGGCGCGGATGAGCGCCGGATAGGTCTCGAACGGCTGGTGGGCCGAGAGCATGTCG
>DBUL01000142.1:8043-39464 GCA_002307905.1 Rhizobiaceae bacterium UBA1291 | reverse complement strand
GATGCCCAAAGGTGATGCCCACGACGCTTGAGCGCGGTGGACAAGCCCTGGGGAAAAGACAGGGCATTCGTCATGGCCGTGCGCCACGAAGTCGAGAATCTGATCCGCCGCGGAAACATCTTCTATTGGAGGGCGCGCGTCCCGGCCGCCTTTATCCACTGTCGTCCTGGCGGATGGCGTCGTTCAGGCCCCGGCTCCGGCTCGCCTAATTCAGGCGGGGCTGCCGACGGAAGCGACCGTCGCCCATGTGCTGGTCTCCAAATATGCCGACCATCTCCCGCTCTATCGGCAGGCTCAGATCATGAGCCGCCAGGGCATCGATCTCGACCGCTCCACGCTGGCCGACTGGGTCGGTCGGGCAGCTTATGAGCTGCGTCCCGTCTTCAATGCGCTAATCGCCGACCTGAAGCGCTCGACCAAGCTGTTCATGGACGAGACCGGTGCACCGGTGCTTGATCCCGGCTCCCGCAAGACCAAGACCGGATACTTTTGGGCACTGGCACGAGATGATCATCCATGGGGCGGCGGTGCTCCGCCAGGTGTCGCCTTCACCTATGCGCCCGGTCGTGGGGGTGTTCATGCCGAACGGATATTGCGGGGCTTCTCCGGCATCCTGCAGGTCGATGGCTATGCCGGATACAACAGGCTGATCGCGCCAGAGCGAGTTGGTCCGAACATTCGGCTCGCCTATTGCTGGGCGCATGCCCGGCGCAAGCTGGTGGAGATCACCCGCAACGGCTCAGCACCGATTGCCGAGGACGGTGTCAAACGCATCGGAGAGCTGTATCGCATCGAAGCCGAACTGCGCGGCCTTGATCCGCAGGCTCGTCTCGCCGGACGGCAAGAGCGGTCAGCGCCACTCGTAGCCGACATTCAGGCGTGGCTCGTCCATCACCGCGCCCGCGTCGCGATGAAGTCCCCGCTCGGCGAGGCTTTGGCCTATATCGCCAAATATTGGGATGGTTTGAAGCTCTTCCTGACCGACGGCCGCATCGAGATCGACAACAATAGCGTCGAGCGAACCATCAGGCCGATTGCCCTCAACCGGAAGAACGCACTCTTTGCGGGTCATGATGCCGGAGCCGAGAACTGGGCGACCATCGCCTCGCTGATCGAAACGTGCAAACGCAATGCCATCGATCCGCAGGCCTATCTGACCGCTACGCTTACCGCCATCGTCAACGCCCACAAGCAGAGCCGGGTCGATGAGCTCTTGCCTTGGAACCATCAGCATTCTCGACCGAAGTCAGCGAGACCAGAACTGTTGAGCAAAAAGAGCGGCAATCACAATCGGGACAATTGCCGATCCAAGACAGTAAACCCAGTATGCCCAACGAGCCCGGCGATCTCCCTCTTGGGAATGCTTTTTCAAAACGCTTGTAACCAGGCAATAATTCAGGACCCCACCGAACCATAGGGGTTTCACGCCAACAGTTTTGCCATCCTCACGGGCAAGCTTCCGCGCATAGACGAACGGCCCCCAACTCGTGGCGAGGCTGATGGCAACGAGAATTGCTATCCAAGTAGGCATACATTTCCCCTGCGAGCTGAACGATGCCTACCTCTGGTAGCGGGGAGACGTAGATTTTTGTTTATGCCGCACCGCCTTCTGAACGACAGGTCGGTGATGACACTTGAGATGGCGCTCGCAAATGGGCCCGACGTGGGACTGGCACAGCGCTTACCATACTTCTTGCGCCAATTGAAATACGTCGCCTGACTGATCCCCGCCTTGCGGCAGATCTCTGCCACCGGCACGCCGTCATCACCCTGCTTCAAAATGAACGCCTTCTGGGCGTCCGAGAACTTCGATGCCTTCATGCTTCCGCTCCTTTTCCCAGCCGGGAATTTACCGCGGAAAACTCCAGTTATGAACGGTCCAGTTTTTGGGTCTCAGGTCAATCGAGGAGTTTCTTTGTCTCTGTGACGTTGCCCCCAGCGAGGGCCCGGCCGCGACGGTCGCCAATTCAGTCGGATCCGCGAGCAATCACGGATGGGGTAACCAAGCGTTTCTGGTAGGCAAAGAGCGCAAGGCCGATGACGAGACCGATTGCATCCGAGATCAATCCGCCCTGGATCATGCCGAGTGCTCCAAAAAGCAGGACCACGCGCAGTGCAGCGCCCATGCGGCCGAAGTACCAGCCCTGGACCGCTGCGGCGAGCATGTAGATCCCAACACTTGCGGTCACGAATACATGCAGGATTTCCATCCAGGTGCCCTGCATTAGCAATGCCTGTGAATAGAAGAACATGAACGGAACGACAAAAGCGGCAAGGCCGATCTTGAAGCTCTCGACAGATGTCTTCATGGGATCCGATCCTGATAAGGCCGCCCCCGCATAGGCTGCCAGCGCCACTGGCGGCGTGATCGCTGACATGACTGCGAAATAGAAAACGAAGAAATGCGCGGTGAGAACCGGAATGCCGAGATTGACCAGACCCGGCGCCACCACAGCCGCCGCCACCGCATAGGCGGCCGTCGTCGGCATGCCCATTCCGAGCACGATTGCGATGCACATGGCGAAGAACAGCGCCAAAAGCTGGTTCTGTTCGGCGATGCCGAGCAGAAGGCTGGAGAACCGCGCGCCGACACCGGTCAATGCGATCACACCGACGATAATGCCTGCGCAGGCGCAAACCGCGACAAGCTGGATCGACATGCGTGCCGCGAGGTCGAGGGCTCTGGCGAAAAGCCGCGGTCCCATGCGGTGCGGCGTCAGCCAACTGACCATTGCCGCCGCCGCCATCGACACCGTGCCGGCTCGGATGACGGAATAGCCAGCGAACAGCGTATAGATCAGGATGATAATGGGGATGAAGAGATAGACCTGCTTGAGGAGCTCCTTGAAGATCGGGAGTTCCTCCTTCGAAAGACCCTTCATGCCAAGTTTGGTGGCCTGGAGATCGACCATGAAATAGACCGAAGCAAAGTAGAGTACCGATGGAATGATCGCCGCAATCACGATATCGGTATAGGGAATGCCGGTCACCTCGGCCATGATGAAGGCACCCGCACCCATGATCGGCGGCATGATCTGCCCACCCGAGGAGGCTGCCGCCTCGACTGCAGCGGCTGTCTTGGCCGGATAGCCGACTTTCTTCATCAGCGGTATGGTCAAGGACCCCGTCGATACCACGTTGCCTGCCGACGTCCCGTTAATCATGCCCATCAAACCAGAGGCGAAGACTGCGACCTTTGCCGGACCTCCGCGCGCGCGGCCCGCCGCAGCAAAGGCGAAGTTGACAAAATAATCACCTACTTTGGACGCCTGCAGGAATGCCGCAAACGTGATGAACAGGATGATGTAAGTCGACGATACCGCCACCGGATCGCTCAGAATGCCCTGGTCGGTGAAGATATAGGTGAAGAAGCGAGGGGCATCATATCCGCGATGGGCGAGGAACCCAGGCAGGTAGGGTCCGGTGAACGCGTACAGGATGAAGATTGAGGCTATAACGACCAGCGCCAGACCGGCGACACGCCGTGTTACCTCGAGGATCAGGAATACACCCACAAGCGCGGCGAAGAAATCCGCCGGCTGGGCGAGTGCCGTGCCTGCGCGCAGGCGAAGCGGCCCGACGTTGAACAGGATATAGCCAAGAACGGCGATCGCCGCGACGCCAAGGGCATAATCCGCCCAGTGGATGCGGCTCCTGTTTCGATCAGGGAAGAACCAGGTCGCGAATAGCGCGGCGACAGAGCCGACGGCCAAGGGAATTCCAAACGTCGTGAAGACGAAAGCCGGCGGCCGCGCAAGACCGGCCAGCCAGTGGCCCGCCCAAGCGTAGGTGACCATCGCGAAACCGTAGCCTATCCCGCCAATTCCGGCGGCCATCAACAGCCACTCAAGCGGATGACGGCGGGAGACATTGACTTCTTCGTCGTGCGGCAGTTGCACGGCGGAATAGATGAGGAAGCCGAGAAACAGGCCGCCACAGACATGAATGAGGCGATAGGTCCAGGTTTCCAGAGGATAGAGGTTCATGACCCCGATATGGAAAGTCGTGTAGGCGATGCAGAGGACGATGATCGCCTTGTTCAACCAACCGGTATGAAGCCTCTGGTTGCTCGCAACTGGTTCCTCGTCAACGTTGCGCGCCAGGATTGGGCCTGTGCCTTGGGGCGCAGTAGCCGTGTCAACATGTGTCATGGTTATCTTTCCCGAAAAGAATACCGAATGAGGCACGAAGCCGGCGGCAGCTCTCGGCTGCCGCTCAACGCTTCAACTCGAGGCATGCACTGTCGAATGGACGCCACTCGCTTCAGGCAAAAGGCCGAGGGCGCTCATTCGCCCTTTAATTCGGCCGGGATCGTTATGCCCTTTTCCTCGAAGTAGCGCCCGGCGCCCGGGTGGAACGGCAGGAACGTGTTCTTTTCGATATTCTGGGCGATTGTTTCGGCGGCCGTGGCGTGGATCTGGATCATGCGATCGTTGCTTTCCATCACCAGCTTGGTGATCTCATAGGCAAGCGATTCCGGCATTTCGGCGTTGGCCACCGCGAAGTTCCAAAGGCTGACAGTGCCTTGCGGGTCGGGGAAGCCCTGGTAGAGCCCACCGGGCACTTGGAAGGCAGCCAGCTCCGGCATGGCTTCTAGGATCTTCTTCTGCTCGTCAGCGGTGAAACCGAAGATGTTCACCGGATTTTCAGCAGCAATCTGCGCGAAGGCCGAGATGGGTACGCCGGCCGCAAAGGCGAAGGCGTCGATGAGGCCGTCCTTGACTTGCCCGGTGGCATCGTTAGCGCCCGAGAAAGAGACATTGGGCGCTACTCCGGCCGCTTCGAAGAAACGGGGCCAGTAGGTCGCAGCTGTCCCACCGGCCGGGCCGACTGAAACGCGCTTTCCGTCCAGATCAGCCACAGTATTGGTGCCGGAAGACTTGAGCGCCACCACCTGGAATGGCGTCTGGTACATCGGGAACAGCGCGCGCAGCTTCTTGTGTTCGACGCCTGGCGCCAGTTCGCTGGCGCCCGTCCATGCTTGGTAGGCTGGACCCATCGTGACAAGACCCATCAGGTGGTCACCGGTTTCAATAAGCGTGGCGTTCTGAACGGGGCCACCTGTAACTTCTGCGGAAGCGTTGATGCCCAACGTCTCGGTGATGAGACCCGCAAGACCGGTACCATAGATGAAGTAGGTTCCACCCTGGCTGGCCGTGCCGATGGTCATGCTGCCCGGCCAGTCACTCTTATCTTGAGCGGCGACTGGAGAGCTGAAGAACAGAGCCACGGTACTGACCGCAGCAAGAATAGACTTGTGCATTGAATCCTCCCAAAATCCTCACTTAGGCTTGATCCGAGTATCCTCACGAACAGGGATCGCGTGCAACCGAAACCCTTACCGAGAATCAAAGCAATGCAGGCAGCGGCGCCGGCCCGCCGACCTCCCCATTTTTCCTGACCTGATGGGTGGATTACGTAACATTACGGTCGGCAGAGGGTGGGAATCCACCCACTCTTGCCAGTGCGGTGGGTGTGGATAACAACGTCACGGAGACCTTTGCATCACGGTCTCGTCGAAAACCACCTGCACTGCCGCTCGGGTGATCGAATTGGAAGTCGTGGCAATCCAGCCCAACGTGTCCCTCGCGGTCGTTCCCGGATTGTTTGTAGCCGCCGAACGGGCTGCCGCAGCTGTGAAATGAGCGGGTCTCCACCATGCATGACATTCCCGGCCACGGCCTCACCCTCACACGCAACCGATCTGGCAAGAATCCTATCACGAGCACGATGCTGCTTGAGTTCTAAGCAGGGGTACCGGGAGGGAAGGCGGAGATAGAAACACTGTCGCTGGCAAGGACTAAGCCCGCTTGACGTCCGCCCACCCCCCCGGAAGCCGATGATCGTTCTTGCCGGGGCATGAACGCCAGCCCTACCGTCCGCTGCGGCTGCCAGGGAAGAGAAGTTCGACGAAGCGTTCAGCGGTCGGCTGCGGCTCGTGGTTCGCAAGCCCCGGCCGCTCGTTCGCCTCGATGAAGACATAGTCGCGCTCCGCCGGATCCTTGACCAGCAAGTCAATGCCGACCACCGGAATGTCGATCGCCCGGGCGGCCGAGCACGCGGCTTCGACCAGGTCCGGATGGACGGTCTCCGTGACGTCGTGAATGGACCCGCCGGTGTGGAGATTGGCGGCCTTGCGAACGGTGATCTCACGCCCATCCTCGAGGACCGTGTCGAGGGCGAGGTCCTGCTCGGCAAGGCAGCGCTCCGTTTCGGCGTCGAGCGGAATCCGGCTTTCCCCGCCGGTCGCCGCCTCTCTGCGGCGCGACTGCAGTTCGATGAGTTCTCGGATCGCGGTGCGGCCGTCGCCGATCACGCGCGGCGGGGTGCGCACCCCGGCGGCAACCAGCTTGTAGTCGATGTTGACGAGACGCAGGTCGACCCCTTCGAAACAGGCCTCAAGCAGGACGCGATCGCAGACCCGGCCGGCGGCCTCAATCGCCTCTTCCAGCGTTTCCATGGTGGTGATGCCGACGGCGATGCCGCGGCCTTGTTCGCCGCGTGCCGGCTTGACCACGACCTTGCCGTGTTTTTCGAGGAAAGCCTCAAGCGCCTTTCGGTCCGAGCCTGCCTGGATCTGGTCCGGAACGGAAAGACCCGCGGCGGTCACGACCCGGCGGGTGATGGCCTTGTCGTCGCAGATCGACATGGCAACCGCCGAGGTCAGTTCCGACAGGCTTTCCCGGCAATGGATGGACCGGCCGCCATGGGAAAGGCGGAAGAAACCGCCCTCGGCGTCCGTGATCTCAACGTGGATGCCGCGCCGCGTCGCCTCGTCCACGATCAGGCGCGCATACGGGTTGAGGGCCTCGTAGGATTGGTGCGGCATCGCGAAGAACTTTTCGTTGATCGCGTTCTTCCGCTTGACGGCGAAGAGCGGCACACGACGAAAGTTCAGCTTCTCGTAGAGCTTTTTCGCCGGCTCATTGTCGTGCATGACGGACAGGTCGACATGGGCAAGGCCCCGCGCCTGGAAGTGCTCAGCAAGCTTTCGTACAAGCTTTTCACCGATCCCAGGCTGGCGCGCCTGCGGATGGACCGCGAGGCACCAGAGCGAGGCGCCGCGCTCGGGATCGTCGAACAGCCGCTGGTGGTCGATGCCGGTCACCGTGCCGACGATCTCCCCGGTCGCGTCGTCCTGGGCCACAAAATAGCTGAGCGAGCGGTTGTCCCGCTCGGACGAGAAGAAGTCCGGCCGGATCTGCACCATGCCGCAGGCGGCATAGACACGGTTGATGGCCTCGGCGTCAGTCTCCGTCGCGAGACGGCGGATCGTGATGCCCCGTGCGGGGCGGGACCGGGCGCGGTAGGTCGAGAGATCGAGGCGGTAGGTATGCGAGGGATCGAGGAATATCTCCTGCGGGGCCAGCGACAGCAGCACATGCGGCTCGTTGACGTAGAAGGCGATGTCGCGGCTCGAGGGAGCCTCGCCGCGCAATTCGCAGAGCAGGGCAGCATCGTTGAAGGTCTGGGAAAAGAGCAGCCGCCCCCAGCCGCAGTCCAACGTCACGTCCTTCCGGGTCGTAGAAGTCTCGGCCGGTCCGAGATGCTGTCCCGGCCGAGCCTGGGTCCGAAGCCGCTTCAGGCGGTGGCTCACGGCTGTTGTTCCTTTAGTCCGCGAGCGCGGCAATGCCATTTCTCCGTCCTTTTCCATCTTACACTCCCTGTTCCTGAAGCCACAGCTCCAGAAGGCCCACTTGCCAGAGTTCCGAGCCGCGCAGAGGCGTGAGGTGGTCCGAGGGCCGGCTGAACAGGCGTTCGAGATAAGCTTGCCGGAAGAGCCCACGTTCCCTGGCCTTCTGCGAACCCAGCACGTCGCGGATCATCTCCAAATAGGGACCGTCGATATATTTGAGCTGAGGTACGGGGAAGTAACCCTTCTTGCGGTCGATCACTTCGCTCGGAACGATTTTGCGCGCCACGTCCTTGAGGATGCCCTTGCCGCCGTCGCGCAGCTTTTCGTCTGGCGGAATGCGGGCGGCGAGCTCCACCAGTTCATGGTCGAGGAAGGGCACGCGCGCTTCCAAGCCCCAAGCCATGGTCATATTGTCCACGCGCTTGACGGGATCGTCCACCAGCATGACGTTGCTGTCGAGGCGAAGCGCCTGATCGACCGGGGTGTCGGCGCCCTTGCGCAGGAGGTGTTCGGCGAGAAATTCGCCGCTGACGTCGCTCCTGACGAAGGCCTTCTCGGAGAGCTGCGTCGAAAGCGTTTCATGCGAGCGGTCGCGGAAGGCCCGGCCGTAGTCGGAAACCACGTCGTTGGAGTTCACGAGCGGTGGATACCAGTGATAGCCGCCAAAGACCTCGTCTGCACCCTGGCCAGACTGCACGACCTTGATGTGTTTCGAGACTTCCTTCGACAGCAGGTAGAAGCCGACATTATCATAGGAGACCATGGGTTCCGACATGGCCGCGATGGTGCCGGGCAGCGCGCCCATAAGATCGGCGGAGGGCACGAAGATCTTGTGGTGATCGGTGCCGAAATGAGCGGCGATGAGATCGGAATAGACGAACTCGTCTCCCTTCTCGCCGTTCGCCTCCTCGAAGCCGACCGAAAAGCTCATCAGTCCCGTCTGGCCGGCTTCCGCGAGAAGGCCAACGATCAGGCTGGAATCGACGCCCCCCGAGAGAAGGACGCCAACGGGAACATCGGCCACCATGCGCCGCTTGACGGCAATGCGCAGCGCATCCAGCAGGCGCTCCTGCCATTCCTCGCGTGAGACGGCCCGGTCCTCCGGCCGGCGATGGTAGGCCGGATCCCAGTAACGGTGGTCCTTGAACATGCCATCGCGCCCGTAGACGCGGATCGTGGCCGGCGGCAGTTTGCTGACGCCGGCAAGGATGGTGCGCGGCGGCGGCACGACCGCGTGAAACGTCATGTAATTGTGCAGGGCTTCGGTATCGATCGACGTGTCCACGCCGCCTGCCTTGACGATTGCCGGCAGGGTCGACGCGAAACGCAGGGCGCCATCGACTTGCGCCAGGTAGAGCGGCTTGATGCCGAAGCGGTCGCGGGCCATCACGACGCGGCCGGTGTCGCGCTCGTGGATGACGAATGCGAACATGCCGTGGAAGCGGGAAACGCACTCCTCGCCCCAGGCGTGCCAGGCCTTGAGTATGACCTCGGTGTCTCCCTCGGAGAAGAAGCGGTAGCCTTTGGTCTGGAGCTCAGCCCGCAGTTCGCGGAAATTGTAGATGCAGCCGTTGAAGACGAGGGTAAGACCGAGTTCGGGATCGACCATCGGCTGCTGCGACTTTTCGGAGAGATCGAGGATGCGCAATCGTCGATGCCCCAGTCCCACATTTTCCCGAACCATGATTCCCGATGAATCCGGACCGCGAGGCGCAAGAACATCCGCCATGATCGAGACTGTTGAAACCGACGGCGAGCCCCCGTCGAACCTGACTTCTCCGCATATTCCACACATGAAACGGGTCAAAACCTCCGTTGTTGGCACCATGGAAAGGCATCGGGGCCGTGGATGATCCGCGGCCCCGATGCGATGATACTAGAATGCTCGGCGCGGCCAGATGTTCCCCCTGCCCTCCTATTCGATCGCCTGAGCAGCAGCGAGCGCCTCGGCGTAGATCGGTCGCGCCGGTGTCAGTTTGCGACGACGGAGGAGAAGTTGAAGGAGAGGGGAGGGTTCGGTGGGATAGCTCGGGTGATCCTCGGGCAGCATGCGGTCGGACAGCAAGATTGGGATACTATCAGCGTCCAGATTAAACCGGCGCGGAAACCGCATTCGAATCTCAGGCGAGCCACCAAGGCTAGTTAGGGCGCGTTCTGTTCGTTAGCCTTCAGAACCTGTTCGGCCTCTTGGACCTCCTGACGGGTGAAGCCGCGCAGTCCCGACACCTCCTCGGCGTCGCGCTCGATTTGCACCTCGCTTGAGACGTAGTGGATGGTCAGGCGGGCGACCGACATCAATGCGTGAAGATGGATGCGTTCATAGCCGTGCGAGGCATCGAGGCCGAAAGTGAGGAGCGCGGTTCGGACGTCGTGACCCGCCTCCACGGCGGAGGCGGCGTCGGAACGGTAGTATCTAAAGACATCCTTCTGGACAGGGATGTCGTACTCGAGGCAGAGCTGGTGGAGCTTCTTCGACAGGTGGTAGTCGAAGGGCCCGGTCTGATCCGCCATGGCAAGCGTCACGCCGAATTCCTGGGAGTTCTGCCCGGGCGCTGTCGTGCCGTTGTCGATGGCGACAAGGGAGGCGATCTCCGGAACCAGCGCCGCTGATGCGCCGACGCCGACTTCCTCACCGATCGTGAACAGCCAGTAGGTATCGACCGGCGTTGCTATATTCAGCCGCTGCATGCATTCGAGCGCGGCCAGCATGACGGCCACGCCCGCCTTGTCGTCGAGGTGGCGGGAGACGATGAAGCCATTTTCCAGAAATTCTGGTTGCGGGTCGATCGCGACAATGTCCCCGACGTCTATGCCGAGCTGGACGAGGTCGTTGTGGTTGCGCGCGAGCGCATCGACGCGCAACTCGACATGGGGCCAGCCGGCCGGCTGGGTGTCGACCTCGTCGTTGAAGGTGTGGCCCGACGCCTTGAGAGGCAGGATCGAGCCGCGATAGGTTCCTTTCGCGGAAAAGACCGAAACCCGGGCGCCTTCTGCAAAGCGGGCCGACCAGTGGCCGATGGAGACGAGTTCCAGCCTACCGTTTTCCTTGAGCGCCTTGACCTGGGCGCCGAGCGTGTCGAGGTGGGAAACGATGCCTCGCGCGGGACGGGTCGCAGCACCCGGTCTCAGCGCCCGGATGGCGCCTCGGCGGGTCAGCTTCACCTCGAGGCCGAGCCGCTCCAGTTCGCTCGCCGTGTAGCGCACGGCCTCGTCGGTAAAGCCGGTCGGACTCGATATTTCCAGCAGCGCCTTCAGGTGACGGGTCAGATAGTCGGAGTCGATTCTGATCGGCTGTTCCATGTCCCTCTTGTCGCAACCGTCGCCCGTAAGGTCAACGGGCTTCGGGCGGATGACCGCAGACAGCCCCTCGGTGGGAGGCCTAAGCCTGGTCAAGTGCTGGCCGTTTTTGGGACCGCCGATGGCACGCGCCGCTCGGGAACGTCACTCGGCACGTGCCTGCTCAATCCTCCGTGCGGATGGCTTCGTAACCTGACACTAGGTCAAGAAGTTCGCGGGTAATTGTCTCTTGCCGACGGAGGCGGTAAAGCTGGCGCAGGTCGTCGCGCCGCTCCTCGATGTTGCGCTCTGCGGCCTGCATCGCAGCAAGCCGCGAGGCGTGTTCGCTGGCCAGCGCCTCGGCCAGGGCGCGATAGATCACAACGAAAAGCCGCTGCTGCACGAGCCACGACATGAGCCGGTCGGGATCCATCCGGAACAGCGGCAGCGACCGACCTGGCCAGTCTGCCTCGGACAGCTTGCGCAGATAGCTGTCGGGCAACGGCAGTAGCCGGTGAGCTTGCGGCTTTGCCGTGTTACGGCCCTCGCGACGATTGTGCAAAAGCCAGACCTGCCCGACCCGCTCGAGCTGCATCCAGCGGTCGACCTCTACGATTATGGTCTGGACCAGCCGCGACAATCCTTCGACCGAGCCCGGCAGGGCATGAATTGTATCGGCACGCCGCCCACCCGCTTCGAGCCGGGCCGCAACGCGCCCGCCCACGACCACCAGAACCATTGGCCGATCCTCCATCCGGGCTTGGGCAAAGCGGGTGATCTTGTCGTTGTAGCCACCGCAAAGCCCGCGATCCGAACCGATCACGATCATGACCTCGCGCGCGGTCCTGCTGTCGGCGCCTCGCAGGGGCAGGCCTGCTTGCCAGCGCTGGCGCAAAAGCGCCATCAGACCCAGCTCGACGGTTCGAGCGTAATCCGCCATCGCCGCTTCGGCGTGTTCGTATTGCCGGATGCTGACCGAGGACAGCGCCTTCATCGTGCGCACGATGGATTGAATGTCACCCGTCGTCTTGAGCGCGTCGGACAGGTTTTCAAGCGTGTCCATCGTCCGCTCCCTTTTGATCTGGCGCCGAGAGTGCGTCGCGCATCAATTCGATCAGCGCTCTACGATCCTCGTCGTCCAGCTTCGCACCCTCCACGATGCGGGCGCAGATACCGGGCGCCTGTGATCGCATGGCCTCGCGCACCGTCCGTTCGGCCTCGGCGACGGCTTCTGGCGCCAGATCGTCGAACAGGCCCTCCGTCGCTGCCAGCAGCGTCGCGATCTGCTCGGGCACCTCGATATGGTCGTGCTCGCGCTGCTTGAGAACCTCGCGCACCCGCACACCACGGGTCAGCTTGCGGCGCGTTTCGGCGTCGAGCTGGGTGCCGAATCGGGCGAAGGTCTCCAGCTCCTCGAACTGCGCATACATTAGCCGAAGATTGCCCGCGACGGCGCGGAAGGCGGGCAGTTGCACCTTGCCGCCCACCCGGCTTACCGAGGTGCCGATGTCAATGGCCGGCAGATGCCCCTTCTCAAAGAGAGAGGGGGACAGATAGACCTGCCCGTCGGTGATCGAAATGAGGTTGGTGGGGATGTAGGCGGAAATGTTCTGTGCCTGCGTTTCGACCACCGGCAAGGCGGTGAGCGAGCCGCCCCCATGTTCCTCGCGCAGCTGGGTGGCGCGTTCCAGCAGGCGAGAATGGATGTAGAAGATGTCTCCCGGATAGGCCTCGCGCCCGGGCGGGCGGCGCAACAGGAGAGACAGCTCGCGGTAGGCGCGGGCGTGGCGGGTAAGGTCGTCGTAGACAATCAGCACGTCCCGACCCTCGGCCATGAAATGCTCGGCCATGGAGGTCGCGGCATAGGGGGCGACGAATTGCAGTCCCGGCGCATCCTCGCCGCTGGCCACGACAACGATGGTACGGTCCATAGCGTCGCCTTCGCGCAGGCTCTGGATGACGCGCGCCACGGCCGAGGCACGCTGGCCGATGGCGCAGTAGATCGAAATCACGCCAGTATCACGCTGATTGAGGATCGCATCGACGGCGATGGCGGTCTTGCCCGTCTGGCGGTCGCCCAGGATTAGTTCGCGCTGGCCACGGCCGATGGGGATCGCGGCATCGACCGCCTTGATCCCGGTCTGTAGCGGTACCTGCACCGGCGCGCGATGCATGATCGGGGGGGCCGGCTGCTCGATAGGCAGGAAACCTTCCGGGTCGATGGGATTGCCTCCATCGAGCGGTCGACCCAGTGCATCCACCACCCGACCGATCAGAGCAGAACCCACCGGCACATAGACCACCTGACCCGTGCGGCGCACCGGATCGCCTGGTCGCAGGCTCATAGTCGCGCCCAGAACGATGACTTGCGCGCGATCCTCGCTCAGGTTCGAAGCGATCCCCATCACGCCGCCGGAGAAGGCCAGAAGCTCATCTGCGCGCAAGTCGGTAAAGCCCGCGACCTGCGCCACACCATTCCCCACCGACACGATGTGGGCGATCTCGGCTCGCTCTATTGCAGGGCTGACCCGGGTGAGCGCGTCTTCGAGCGGCGCGAAGAGACCGACGTGCAGATTGTCGAAGGTCATCATGTCCCCCTCAGCCTGTGGCCGGCGCGCGGCCGCTGCCCTGATGGCCGCTGCCTTCGATCACCTCGTCGAGCGTTGTTTCGAGCCGGTGCAGGAACCGCGAGGCGGACCATTCGACCATTTGCTCGCCGATGGTCAGGCGGATGCCCAGCAGCAAATGGTCATCCTCGGTATAATCGACCTCGATTTCCTGGGCGATACAGTCGCGGATCGCGCGGGTAATCTGGCCTCGAGCACCCGGTTGGAGCACGACGGAGCTTTCCACGCGAGCAGGGCCCTGTGCACGGCTCGCGGCGGCCGACAGTTTTTCCCGCTCGCCGGCGTCGAGTGCAGCGAGGCGGTCGGCGAAGGTGCCGGCCACCTGTCCGGCAAGGTCGCTGCCCGCATAGTCCTTGAGCACGCGCCCGACGATGTCGATCACCTGATGGCCGGCGCGCTGCCGCAGTTGGGCGGTAAAGGCCTCGCGCTCGTCCTGTAGATGCGCCTGCCACGTGCTGCGCTTGACTTCTATCTCCTCGCGGATGTCATCCTCCAGTCGGGCGCGCAGGGCGGCGGCCTCCTGCCGGGCCTTGCTCAGCATCTCTTCCCGCTCTGCCTCCAGCGCCTGCTGCTTTTCCCGCAAACGGCCTGTTTCGGCCTCGACCTCTTCGCGTGCGACCTTCGCCTCGGACAGCCGGGTCTGGATACGCTCTTCCCTCCGGGCCATGGCCTGAGTGATGGGGCGGTAGAGAAACCGCTGCAGCAGCCAGACGAGAACGAGGAAATTGACGATCTGCGCCGCGACGGTCAGCCAGTCGATCTGCATGGGATCAGCCTCCCGGACCCTGTGTGGCGGTTACGACGGCTAGGTTTGTGAACGGGTTGGCGAAGATCAGGATCATCGACACCACGAAACAGTAGATTGCTGTGGATTCGATCATCGCGAGGCTGACGAACAGGGTCCGCGTGATCGTGTTGGCGGCGTCGGGCTGCTGCGCGATTGCCTGAAGGGCCTGCGAGGCGGCGCGCCCTTCGGCCAGTGCCGGGCCGATCGAGCCGATGGCGATGGTCAGCCCGGCGGTAAAGATCGAGATCACCGCAACCCATGTTGCTGCATCCATAATCAGTCTCCTCTTCCTTCTGTTTCCTTTATCGCGGCCGGGTGGTCGGGCTCGCGCTGGCTGCGGCTTGCCGAGCCGATATAGACCATCGCGAGGATCGCGAAGATGTAAGCCTGGATCAGGCCGGTCAACAGACCAAGCAACTGCATCACGACCGGAAAGAAGAAGGGTGCGACGCTGATCAAAATACCGACGATCACCGTTCCGCTCATGACATTGCCATAGAGGCGCACGGCCAGCGCAATGGTGCGCGAGACCTCGCTCACGAGGTTGAAGGGCAACATCAGTGGCGTCGGTTGCAGATAGGTGCGCAGATAATTTCCGAGCCCCCGCTTCCCGATCGAAAAAAGCGGCACTGCGATCAGCACGCAAATCGCCAGCGCCGCCGTCGTGGAGAGCGAACCGGTGGGCGGCTGGAAGCCCGGCACCAGCGCCAGTACGTTTGCGGTGGCAATGAACAGAAACAGCGTCCCAATGAACGAAAGGTAGCGATCAGGATCGTCGGCGCCGATCTCATCGATCTGGCCGCGGATGGCCGAGATGATCACATCCAGTAGCGCCTGCCAGCGCGAGACGGTTTCGCCCTCGCTCAACCGCGACGTGACGGCCCAGGAGCCGAGAATCAGCAGTGCCATCACGACCCATGTGAAGGCGATCGTGGCGTTGAGCTGAACGCCTCGCCATTCGTAGAGAACCCAGGCGTCGGGGCTTATTTCCATAAAGCGTCTCCCGGCGTTCCGCGACCCATGAGACGCGTCGCGGCGAACCGTACGGCGACGAACCCGGCCAGCGCGGCAACAATCCCTCCCGCCGGGACTCCAAGCACGGCTGCTGCGGCCAATGCGCCGAGCAAGAGCGCGCCGCGCGCAAGCCCGAGCCCGACGAAGACCAGTACGCCGCCCCGATCCTGCGGCAGCCGCCGTACGGCCAACCACAGTAGGCCCAGATAGGCGCCACCGAGCGCGGCCCCCGCTAGCGCGGCGACAAGAAGCGAAAGCACCGAAACGCTCATCGTGGCCCTCCGCCGAACTGTCTGTCCCGATCAGTCATCGCGTCCCTCCCGCTGGACCCAATACCACGCGTTCATCGCGCCGACTGCCGCGCCGGTGATCAAGAGGGTCAGCGTCCAGGACACTTCGCCCGGCCAGCGCCGGTCGATCCAGATTCCCAGCGCAATGCCCGCAACGATGGGAATTGCGACGGACCAGCCCACCAGCCCGAACATGCCCAGCCCGTACCACGCGCTCTCGCGGCGGCGCTTTCGGGATTCCTCCATCCGCTGCGCCTTGCGCGCGATGGTTTCCGTTTCAGTCTCCGTTTCGCCGCGGCGTTCACCGGTCATGTCCATCACATCCCCAAGTCGCGGAAGCGGCGGATCATGCTGGCCTCGAGGCGCGCCAGCGCCGTGCGCGCCTCGCGCTCATCCTCATCGCGCTTGCGGAAATCGGCCTCCACTCTTGCCCGCAACTCGGCCAGATTGTCGCCCTCGACCGCACCGCGCACCGCAACACGTATCTCGTCGCCGCATTTCACCAGAGTGCCGGAATTGACTGCGACGAAGCGTTCGGCGCCCTCTGCGGTTTCATAGAGCAATATGCCCGGCACCAGTTCACTGACGAAATCGACATGGCCCGGAAGCATTCCGAAATGCCCGTCGGGCGCCTCGGCCACCACGCGCCGCACCGGACGATCCACGCAGATTGCCATGGGGGTTATCACCTCAAGCCGCATCGCTCTCTCCCGATGGTTCCACTAGGTCCGTGATCGACCCGATCATGTAGAAATCGCCCTCGTCCCGGTCCCCGAATTCACCCGAGAGGATGCGCTCGCAACTGTCGAGCGTCTCCTCCAACGTGACGAAGCGGCCCCGATTGCCGGTCATCGCCTCGGTGGAAAAGAACGGCTGGGTCAGGAAGCGCTCAAACTGACGGGCCTGCCTGACGGTGGCCCGGTCGCGCTCGGACAGTTCCTCCAAGCCCAGCATGGCGATGATGTCCTTAAGGTCTTCGTATTCGGCCAACGTCGTGCGCACCGCACGTGCGACGCGGTAGTGACGCGGGCTGACGGTTCCGGGTGTCAGCATCCGCGAATAGGAACGCAGCGGGTCAATCGCGGGATACAGCCCCTCGGACGCCTTCTTGCGCGACAGCACGATCGAGGCCGAGAGATGGGCAAAGGTGTGCGTGGCCGCTGGGTCGGTGAAGTCGTCGGCAGGCACATAGACGGCCTGGATCGAGGTCATCGTGCCCCGGTTGGTAGAGCAGATGCGCTCCTCCAGATCGGCCAACTCGGTACCCAGCGTCGGCTGATAGCCCANNGAAGCGGAAGATGTTGTCGATCAGCACCAGCACGTTGCGGCGCATATCGTCGCGGAAATATTCGGCCATCGTCAGTGCCGCGTGGCCCACACGAAACCGCACACCGGGGCTTTCGTTCATCTGGCCGAACATCATTACCGTGTTGTCCAGAACGCCGGCCTCGCCCATCTCGCGATACAGTTCCTCCGCCTCGCGCGAGCGTTCACCGATCCCGCAGAACAGGCTGACCCCGTCGTATTCGGCGACCATGTTATGGATCATTTCGGTAATCAGCACCGTCTTTCCCACACCCGCGCCGCCGAAAAGCCCCGCCTTGCCGCCGCGCTCCAGCGGGCTGAGCAGGTCGATCGCCTTGATCCCGGTCTCGAAGATCGTACCTTCTACCCGCCGGTCGGTCAGGGGAACGGGCGCGCGCAGGATCGGTCGGCGCAGCATCTCACCCAGGGGCGGGCCATTGTCGATCGTCTCGCCGAACAGGTTGAACATCCGGCCCAGCACCGCCTCACCTACCGGGACGTCAATGGGGCCGCCGGTGTCGCGCACGGCAAGGCCAATGCGCAGGNNGGGGTTCATGATGAGCCCGCGGGCGATTGTCTCGCTCGGCAGGCTGGCGACCTCGATGACGATTTCAGGATCGGTCAACGTCACCAGCCGGTTCGTGATCGCCGGCAGATCCCCGTCGAACCGAATATCGGCGATTCCACCGCCGAGTCTGACGATATGACCGATGCGCGTTTCGCGCTCCATCATCCCCCGCTTTCGTTGTTTCTCTGACAGGTCGCAGTGGGCCGCGTGGTTTTCGCACAAGCCAGACCTGCTGACGGACACAAATTGACATGGACCCAACAGACGCCACTGCTTAACCTAACCTCCGAGGGAGATGAATGAAAGTGGCTCTTGCGTGAGATCGCGCGCGGCGCCTTCCCGCCACAGGCAAGAGCGTCCGGAAGNNGGTACTAGGCGATTGATGGTTGCGACGAAAAAGAACAGCGAGAGCGTTGCCTCGTCGGTCCTCTTCGAGGATACCGGCGTCTCAGAGTGGCCATACGATTAGCAGCAGCGGAATGCTGACCGCCGCCACCAGCACTTCGAGCGGCAGCCCGAGTTTCCAGTAATCGCCAAAGCCGAAGCCGCCGGGGCCGAGGATCAGGGTGTTGTTCTGGTGACCGATGGGGGTGAGGAAGGCGCAAGAGGCGCCAATCGCCACCGCCATGAGGAAGCTGTCGGGATTGACGCCGAGGGCGCCGGCGATTCCGATAGCAATGGGGCAACAGCACTGCAGCGGTCGCGGCGTTGTTCATCACGTCCGACAGGAACATAGTGGTGACCAGGACCACGGCCAGTGCGGCGACCGCATTGCCTTGCGCGACAGTTTCAACCAGGAAACGTGCCAACACGTCCGCCGCCCCCGTGACCTGCATCGCGCCGGCTACCGGGATCAGCGCCGCCAGCAGAACGATCACCGGCCAGTCGATGGCAGTATAGACCTGTCGTGGCGGCACTGTGCGCAACAGCATCGAGACGATTACGCCTAAAGTGAAGGCCACGGGCGCAGGCAGCAGTCCCAGCGTGACGATGCCGACCGATCCCAGCATGATCGCGNNTGCGCAATTCGCGTTCGCCCAGCGGTACGCAACCGGTATCGCTGATGAAGTCGGTCATCACCTCGGCCGGCCCCTCCATCAGCAATAGGTCGCCGGAATTGAGCTTGAGCGTACGCAGCCGCGCTTTTGGCGGATGTCCTTCGCGTGAGACGGCCAGCAGATTAAGCCCGTAGCGCGTGCGCAGCCGCAAATCGCTGGCAGAGCGTCCAACGATGGTGGATCCCGGTAGTACTGCCAGCTCGCGCAGCACGATATCTTCGTCGCGCTTCGGGCTTTCCTCGGCCTTACCCTCCCTGCCCCCATCCGTGCGGGCCGCTTGCGATGGTTCCCTCGCTGGCGTTCCCTCCTTCTTGTCCTTCTCTTCGGAGGAAGACACCTGCTCCTCCAGTTTGATGCCGAAAACCGACAGCGCTTCCGCCAGGGCGTCAACATCGGCCTCCAGCACTAGGATGTCGCCCGCGCGGATGANNTACTTCGTTGCGCACAAGTCCGACGACCTGCGCACCACTGTCCTCGATCTCGCGCTCAAAAGCCCGCAGGGTCAGCCCGGCCGCCTTGCTGGCTTCCGGTACGCGCACCTCGGTCAGGTAGGACCCCGTTTCGAATCCGCCGTTGGCCGCCGACTTGCGCGCAGGAACGAGGCGCCAGCCGATCGCGGCGACGAAGGCCACGCCCACCAGTGCCACAGCCACACCCACGGGGGCGAAATCGAACATGGCAAAATGCCCCAATCCTGCCTCTTCCCGAAAATCGGAGACGATAAGGTTGGGGGGCGTGCCGATCAGCGTGGTCATGCCGCCCAGGATGGTGCCGAAGGCGAGCGGCATCAACGCCTGTCCCGGGGCCAGACCCAGCCTCTTCGAGAGCTGCACGGCGATAGGNNAGCGCCATCGCACCCACATTGTTCATGAATCCTGACAGCAGCGCGCCCAACCCCATCAGGGCGGCCATGCTGGCCAGCCGGCCGGTCTCGCGCGGTAGTACGGCGCGGGCCAGCCGGTCCACAGCACCGGTATTCTGCAGCCCTTGGCTGAGGACCAGCACGCAGGCCACCGTGATCACCGCCGGATGGCCAAAGCCCGCGAAGGCGTCAGCGGCCGGAATCAGCCCCGCGACGACACAGGCCATCAGCGCCATCAGCGCTACAATGTCGTGTCGAAACCGCCCCCAGAGGAACAGCGCCATGGTCGCGGCCAGGATGGCGAAGACAAGCATCTGGGGGTAGGTCATGGGGGCGGCTTTGCGATTATATTGCTTTGAAATGACCAGAAAAGGAGCGCGGGTTCAATGGACTATTTCACAGTCGGATACCTTGGAACTCCCTGCGGTCGTCTCAACCACGCCAGAAGTGGAGTGAAAGGGGCGCGCGTCGGGAGAACGTCATTGCGCTTGGTCTAGGCATGTGATCAGATTTTGTGAGGCGTTCATATCTCGAGACAATCATGTCCAGGATCAGTGAAATGAACATCCTTTCCAAGGCGACCTGTCCGTCCGAAGCGGTCATCCGCGTTGAGCGCTATCCGGCGACGTCCCGCATTTTTCACTGGATCGTGGCGGTGCTCGTGCTTGCGACCTGGCCGTTAGGCTTCTTTATCCAGTTCACCAAGAAGGAAGTGTCGCTGGATTTCTACATGATCCACGAGAGCTTCGGCTTCCTTGTACTCTGGCTGATGCTGCTGCGCGTCGGCAACAAGCTAATCGCCCGGGCGCCGCATCCGGAAGGACCGGCGATCGAGCGCTTCGCGGCTTCCACGGTCCACGGCCTGCTCTATGTGTTCCTGATCATCATGCCCGTCAGCGGCTTCCTTGCCACGAATGCACACGGTTTCCCGCTCGTCTGGTTCGGCCTCGTACCGGTCTGGAGCCCGCTGGGCAAGGCGCCCGACATCGCCTGGACGTTATCGGCGATCCACGGCTGGAGCGCATGGATCCTTTTGCTGCTATTTGCGTTGCATATCGGGGCTGTACTGCTTCATCATGTGATCAAGCGCGACAACACCCTGTACAGGATACTCTAGGGCCGACAATGGGAAGCATGGAGATCACCGAGGCAACATGGGAGCGGCTGCTCGCCCTTCGAAAGGGAACTGCCGATCTGGCCTCCACCGATGCCGCCTATGATCTGTACTCGCCCATAGCCGGCGCGCGCGGACAATTCGTGCTGGCCCAGGTGGGGCAATCGCTCGACGGGCGCATCGCCACGCCTTCAGGTGATGCACGCAATGTCTCAGGGCCAGACGGCCTTGCTCATCTGCACCGGTGCCGGGCGCTGGTCGATGCCGTCATCGTCGGCGTGGGCACGGTCAGAGCCGACGATCCGAGACTCTCGGTCAGGATGGTCAGGGGACCGGCGCCAGTGCGCGTGGTCGTTGACTGTCATGCGGTCCTGGACGGCAGCGAAAGCCTGTTTCACGACGGCGGGGCACCGGTGGTCGTGTTCCGCAGCGCGAGCGCCAGAGGCAGGCCGCTGCCGACGGCCGAGGTAATAGACCTTCAGGCCAAGGCATGTGGCCTTGATCCCCGCGACATCTTGGATGCGCTGGCAAGGCGCAATCTCCATCGCATCCTGGTCGAAGGTGGCGCGCGAACGATCGCGCGATTCATCGATGCCAATCTCGTCGACCGGCTGCATGTCGCCATTTCCCCGATCATCATCGGTTCCGGGCCGAGCGGCATCATGTTGCCGCCAATCGATCGGCTCACCTGCGCTCACCGGCCCGCAACAGAAGTCTATAACCTGGGCAGCGACATCCTGTTCGACTGCCGGTTGGAACGGCAACGGGCCTCAGACCGGCAGGGCCAGGAGGTCCGTATGGCCAACCATGCATGAGCTGTCCGGTTCGCCGATAGCCCACAGCCGATAGCCCAGCCAGCCCTCGATCGTTGCCTCGGACAGTTCGGAAATCTCCAGAAGCGGTTGGCGCAGTCCGTTCAGCAGGGCGACCTGCAGGGCGGTCGAACCGGCGTCCATCCGCCATGGGCTCTCCTCTATCCTGACGCTGAAGCCCCTTGTCGTGAGAAGGCGGGCGAGGCAGGCCGTGGCGTCAGGGCCGAGTGCCGGCCCGAATCCCTTGTCGGTCCGCTGATGTTGGTTGAACAGGTCCACTATTTGCTCATCGAGCGCATGCGGGATGGACCAGTGCATGATGCCGTTATAGTTCAGCGCCGCGTAGAGGCCGCAGAGCGTTGAAGCGAGCCGGTCGGCCATGGCTTCGCAGAGGCGCTCCGAACACAGGTCGAACAGCGCGGATGCGGTGACGACATCAACGCCTTTCAGTGGCAGGGTGTTGATATCGTTGAGATCGTGCCTGCAGAACCCGACCCTACCGTTCGCGCTGATCCGGCGCTCCGCTTCTTCCAGCAGCAGGGGGTCGTGGTCCAGCAACCCCCAGTGTACCGCGCCGGGCAGTCGATCATTGAGGGCGCGCCAGGTCGAACCCGTGCCGCAGCCGATGTCGAGAATGCGGGTGTCTTTCATGTCACTGAGATACCGGGCCAGGTCATCGACCAGACCGTCGTGGCGGGCTGCCCGATCGGCGGGCCCGCGCAGCCCCAGCCAGTCCTTGTCGAACCCGCTCATCGAAATGCCCTCAACGTGGTCGAGATGATGTCAACAGTCGTGGCCCATCCTGGCAATTGTGCGCCGGCGCGCCTTGCCGCTTCGGCTTTCGCAAGTCGTAGCGTCTTGTCAGTGAGAAGGTCGTGAAGCGCGCCCGCGAAAGCGCCGATATCATCCACGGGAACCAGTGTGCCGGCGGCGTCCGGAACGACGTCGGGCACGGCGCCCGTCCTGCAGGCGACGATCGGCAGTCCTTGCGATAGGGCTTCCGCGAAAACCATGCCATAGCCTTCGAAGCGGCTGGCAAGGGCGAATATGTCGGCGCCGGCCAAGAGCGCGCGCGGATCGTCGCATTCGCCGGCTAGCGAAATCCGGTCGGCAAGGCCGAGCGTCTCGACCTGCTGCCGCAGAAGCGTGGCCGTCTTCGGATTGAGGGTCTGGCTGCCGACGATGGTTGCCCGCCAAGCCAGGTGCTTCACCTGTTTCAGCGCGGCGATGAGGACGTCATGGCCCTTGCGCGGCGTCAGGGTGCCGATGGAGAGGATATGCGGCGGATCGCCGTCGCAGCTGGCGGCGGTCGCGGGATCTGTGCCCGGAATGGCGATGGTGATCCGGCGTTGAGGTACGCCGTAATTGGCTTCCAACTCGCGCGCGGTCATAGGTGAGGTCACGATGACGTGCCTGGCGAAGGAAAGCGCGCGGCGCTCGCGGTTCTGGAACCGGTCCTGCTGGCGAATATCGAGGCCGGTCTCGAGCGCCAGCGGGTGGTGCACGAGCGCGACAATGCGCAGCCGGCCATTCTCGCGCTCAGCCCATTCGTCGAGCAGGCCGAAGGCGAGGCCGTCGATAACAACAAGGGCGCCGTCCGCCAGTTCCGACAGCCTGCGCTCGGCCTCACGCTTCGCGTCCGCGGGCGGGGCAGGAAAGCCCTCGCCCAGCGGCAGGCGCTCGACGGACCAACCGCTTTCCGAGAGGCCTGCGATCACCCGCCGATCATAAGCATAGCCGCCGGTCTTCAGCGCCAAATCGCCGGGATAGGCGAATGTGACACTCTCGCTCAAAGGTCGGCCTCGTACCAGCCGCGGGCGGCGTGGGATTCGTGCAGGGTTACTTTCAGACGGCAGATGCGGTGGCTGCCCGGTCCCAGCTTCTTGTCGGCGACCGCGCGCGCGAGTGCGTCAAAGATGTGCTTGGCGATCACTTCCGTCGTCGTAACCTTGCCGGTGAAAACGGGGATTTCGTCGAGATTTTTGTAGTTGAGCGGCTTCAGCACTTCGCCGAGCACAGTGGTCGCGGCGCCGATATCGACCGCCAGCCCATCGTCGTCGACGTCGCGAGTGAAGAAGGCGGCATCGACCACGAAGGTGGCACCATGCATGCCCTGGGCAGGTCCGAAGACCGGTCGGGGGAGGCTGTGGGCGATCATGATGTGATCGCGGACTTCAACTGCAAACATGGGCGCTTGCTCTCCATAGTTACGCTCAGTAGCGAATACGATGACAAAGGGTTTCTGGATCGGCGATTATCGCCGGATAGGCGCTCTCAAGCGCGGCGAAGCGGGTTTCACCTGATATCAGCGCGTCGAGGCGGTCGTCGCACAGAAGGTCGAGCGCCTTGGCGAGCCGCCGGGCATAGGTCCAGCGCGCACGTCTAGCCGGCGGCACGGACCCCACCTGGGAACTGGCGATGGTGAGCCGTCGCGCATGAAAGGCACCGCCGAGCCGCAGGCTGACGGGGCTGTCGCCGTGCCAGCTGGCCTCGACGATGCGCGCCTCCTGCCCGGCCAGTTCAATGGCTTGCCCAAGCGCCTCGGCCGAACCGGAAGCGTTGACAGCCACGTCGTATTCGCCGGCGAGGTCTTGGCCCGAGGCAAAATCGAGCCCGAGGCGTGCGGCCAGGGCCTGTCTTGCCGGGTTGCGATCGACGAGCAGGACTTCGGTGCCGATGACGCGTGACGCGAGATAGGCGACGAGGGCGCCGACGACGCCCGCGCCGAACACCACAACCCGGTCGCCCGGCAGGATGTTAGCGTCCCAGACGATGTTCAGCGCGGTCTCCATGTTCGCTGCCAGCACGGCCCGCGCTGGCGGCAATCCGTCGGGCAGGGGGATTACGGCGGCCTCATCGACGGCAAAGACATCCTGATGCGGGTGAAGGCAGAACACGGACTTGCCGAGAAGCGACGCGCTGCCCGCTTCAACCTGCCCTACGGCTGAATATCCGTACTTCACCGGAAAGGGGAATTGCCCGCCCATATGGGGGCCGCGCATGCGTTCGAATTCGCTCGTGGGCACGCGGCCGTGGAAGACGAGATTCTCCGTCCCGCGGCTGATGCCGCTGAATAGCATGCGCAGGAGCACCTGGCCCCTTGCCCGCGGTGACAGGGTTTCACCTCGTATTTCGCATGTGCCGGCGGCCGAAAACCACAACGCTCGGGCATTCCCATCGCCCAACTCTCCGGCCCTGGTGTCCAGGTTCATTCATGTTCTCCTTGGCGCGTCGTGCGGGCCTTTCCTGAGCTGACCATCGTGCCGAAAGCGTAGTGGTGGCTACGATGCCTCGAATTGGCGAACGGCGCCACCGGGTCTTTGTCTCCGACCGGTTGGTTCCGGTACCATCCTACATAGCGCGAAGCCGCAGGGAGCAATTGCACGGGTGTGCAAATTCTTCGTGTTTTTGCACGCGGAGCCGGACCTCACAGGGCGGTCGGTCGGAAAATCCGGCAGACGACGGGCGCCTTGCATGATCCGGCCGGGGCCTCAGCACGTAAAGTTCTTTGATGGATTTTTGGGAGAATTGTGATGACATCGTCTGACGACCACGGTTTTCATTTCGCCTCGCCTGCGATGCAGGTGGAACGCGCAGTCGCCGAATTGCGGTTCGGCCGGCCGGTGATCCTCAGGGACGGTTCGCGGCGGCTCGCCGCACTGGCGCTCGATAGTGCGGCGCCCTCCATATACGATCAATTTGCCGCCGCCGTCGAAGGGAAGCATTCTCTCTTCCTGACGGAACACCGCGCCGCGCGACTCTTGCCGGGCGCATGCGGTGACATTTCGGTTCCGCTCGAGGGGCTTTCCTTTGCGGAGGCGTCGCGCTTGGCCTACGGCCTTCAGGCACAGGCACCGATGCGCTGGCGTGAGGCCGACACGCTAATGGGAGCGTCTGCCGAGTTGGCGCAACTGGCGCTGCTGCTGCCGGCGATGGTCTGTGCCGACATCAACGACTTCGATAGTCGATTCGCGGCTTGCTGCACGCTCGAAAGGTCTCTTCTCGCGACTGCCGGTGCAGCGCGCCAGCGGTTTGACATGGTGGTCCGCACCCGCGTGCCGCTACGCGATCTCGGCGATGCGGAGTTCGTGGTCTTTCGCGGCGGACTGGCGCAGAAGGATCAGATCGCCATCGTGGTCGGCCAGCCCGATTTCAACGCTCCGGTGCCGATCCGCATCCATTCCTCCTGCATAACCGGCGACCTCTGCGGTTCGCTCAAATGCGACTGTGGTGACCAGTTGCGCAACGGTCTCGCCTCGATCAAGGCGGTGGGCGGTGGGGTGCTTCTCTATCTCGACCAGGAGGGGCGCGGTACCGGCATCGGCGCCAAGATGCGAGCCTACGGATACCAGCATCTCGGGCTGGACACGATTGATGCCGATGCCGAACTCGGCTTTGGCAGCGACCACCGTCGCTACGAGGCGGCGATGGCGATGCTGCGCTTGCTCGGCATCGCGAAAGTCGTCATCTTTACCAATAATCCGGCCAAGATCGCCGCTCTTTCCGAGGGGGGTATCGAAGTCGACAGCCGCGTTGCGCTCACGGGCGAGGTGACGGTCGAGAACGCTGGCTATCTACAAACGAAGAAGATGCGCGCCGGCCACATGCTGGACATCGAGGCTCTTCTTGCCGCGGAGTAGGCAGGACATGTTGTCGAAGGAACCATCAGCCGTGCAGGGGCTAGCCGCGGGGAGCGGAGCATCGCCCGCACTAAAGGCCAGCGCGCTGATCGTTCTCGGCAGCATCTTCGCCGGCGCGCTCGTCGGCTATGGGTTGGTGGCCTTTCACCTGTCGCTCGGCCGCAACGCCATAGCAGCAGCGGCGGTCGTGCTCATCCTCATCTTCGCACTCGTCGTCAACGGATTGCATCACCATGGCTTCGAGCGGTTCGGCTTCGCCAACGCGGTCACCGCGGTTCGTGCCGCGCTCGTCAGTATGGTCGGCGCCATCATTTTCTTTCCCGGCGCGATGCAGCATGGCGAAACCACCGTATGGGCGCTTGTCGTGCTCGTGCTCGTCGCCCTCGCGCTCGATGGTGTCGATGGCCATCTCGCGCGCCGCTATGGGTACGAATCTGACCTGGGGGCACGATTCGACATGGAAGTCGACGCGCTGCTGATCCTCTACCTATCGACGGCCGCCCTCCTATTCGGCAAGGCAGGTCCATGGGTGTTGCTCATCGGACTGATGCGCTACGGCTTCGTGCTGGCTCAGTATATCGTACCCCGTTTGAAGTCGCCGTTGCCGCCCTCGTTCAGGCGGAAACTCGTCTGCGTGGTGCAGGTCGCCGTGATGTGCCTGGTTCTCCTGCCCGGTATGGTTCCGCCAGTCTCCTCATGGCTCTCCGCCATCGCGCTCCTGTTGCTTTCCTATTCCTTCGCGGTCGACAGCCTCAACTTGTTGCGTCGCGGGGAGGCGGGCAGATGAGTGCGATGGCGCACCTCGGAACGGCCAAATGCCCGTAAAGTGGTATCTGCGNNCCTGCGCCCGGTCTTTCTCGTGAGGCGCGTGCGGTCCCTATTTGCGGCGGCCGAGACTGCCGAGCAAGGAAGCGGCCAGAACGAGCACGCCGGGCAGGACGGTGCCCGCGAGGGAAAAGATACCGTACAAGAGGCTCGCGGCGAAGCCTTCGGCGCCAGTAAAGCCAAAGAGCGGCCAGAGTGCGGCCGCAGCGGCTTCCCGCGTTCCCCATCCGCCGATGCCGAGGGGCACGAGCATAGTCATCAGGCAGAGTGGAACCGCGGTGACGGCCGCGATCAGCGGCAGCGTTGCGCCGACCGCGTCGGACGCAAGCATGAACGTCAGGACATAGCTGGCGACAATCAGTGTGCTGAGGCCGGCCTGTACCGCGAGCGCCCCGTCCTTCCAGAACGCCGCCGCAAGGTCGGGGCCGAATTGGCCGAGCCGTGCCTTCAGCGATGTGCCGAACCATACGACGGCGGCGCTGAGAGCGGCAACGATGGCCAAGACAATCCAGATCGCCGGCGAAGGGTCCATGGGCAGGTTCTTGGGATGCAGGATTGCCCAGGCCATCAGGCCGAGGAATGTCAGCAAGAAGAAAGCAAACTGACCGGACAGGCGCTCCAGTGCGACGGCGGTCGCCGCCCGTTTCCATCCGCCGGAATTCTCGTCTTTGCTGCGGTAGACGCGCGCGGCGTCGCCGGCGATACCACCCGGCAGGATCTGGTTGAGAACGCCGCCGAGATAATATTCGCGGATCGCCAGTCGCGCCGGGATATGATGACCGAGGCGGGCGGCGGTAAATCGCCAGCGCAGGGCGGACAGCACGATCTGTACCTGGACCACCAGCACCGCTGCAAGAATGTGTCCCGGCGGCACCCTGCCCAAGGCCTCGATGACGCCTGCCGGATCGACGGCGAGAAGAAGGATCGCCAGAAGCAGGACGACGGCGCCGATGGTGAGGGCCTTCAGCTTACTCATGGTAGTCTCGTTTCGGGACGGTCGTTCAAAACTGCATTCCAGTCGGTAGGAAGATGAAGCGGATGAAGCGGTACGGATCGCAAGATAGGCGCATGCATGTTTCCGGATGGAAGGCCGGCATTGTTGTCATGATCTTTGTCGTTATCGGAGTCGCTGCCTCCACCATGCCGGACAGTCCGGGCGCTTTCCATCCGCATGCGTTTCTGCGCCTGCCGCTCGAGGTGCCGCTGGTCGCGCTCGCATTGCTGTTGCTGCCCAGGCGGATGGCCATCGCGCTTGCCGTTCTTGCCACGATCGTCGTCTTTTGTCTGCTGTTTCTGAAGCTCGCGGACGTCGGGGTGCTCTCCGCCTTCCAGAGGCGCTTCAATCCCTATCTCGACATGAAGATGCTGCTCGACGGCTGGAATGTACTCTCCGGTGCGGTCGGCGCGCTTGGCGCGGCTCTCGCCATCGGTCTGGTGGTGGGAGCCATGGCAATGCTGATGGGCGCCTTCTGGTGGGCCTGCCTCCGTATGACGCGGTTGGCCCGGAAGGCCCGGCGCGCGGCCGTCACCGGTTTCGCGATCATCCTCGCCGTTGGTCTCGGGCTGCTGGCGGCCGGCTCGCGGGCAGGGCTGAAGGATGTCGCGGATTTGCGGGTGGCTTCCTATCTCGGCGCGCGGCTTTCCCTCGTGGCTCGCTCGGTTGCCGACATCAGGACCTTCGAAGGCGCGCTCGCAGCCGACATGGGATATGAAGGCGGCGATCATCTCTTTGCCCGGGTCAAGGGCCGTGACGTGATCCTCGTCTTCATCGAATCCTACGGGCGAAGCGCCATCGAGGATCCGCGTTATGGCTGGCTGATCAAGCCGCGTCTTGACAGCGTCGAGCGGCAGCTCCAGTCGGCGGGTTTCGTCTCCGCCAGCGGTTGGACCCGCTCGCCGACTGTCGGCGGCCTCAGCTGGCTTGCTCACGGAACGCTGCTGTCGGGCCTGTGGGTCGATAGCCAGGCGCGCTATGACCTTCTTATGAACAGCGACCGCGAAAGCCTCAACCGGCTGTTTCGCGAGGCGGGATGGCGGACCACCGCAATCATGCCCGCCATCACCATGGACTGGCCGGAGTCCGCCTATTTCGGTTATGACCAAATCCTCGCTGCGAAAGACCTTGGCTATCGTGGCAAGCCCTTCAACTGGGTGACCATGCCGGACCAGTATACGCTTTCAGCATTCGAACGCCTCGCCCGTGAACCTGCCCGCAAGGACGGCAAGCCCGTCATGGCCGAGATCGCCCTCATTTCCAGCCATGCGCCATGGACGCCCGTGCCGAAACTGATCGATTGGGATGCCGTCGGCGACGGCACGGCCTTCAACGACCAGGCCGAAAGCGGCGATCCGCCACGGGTGGTCTGGGCCAATCAAGAGCGCGTCCGCCGGCAGTATATCGAAACCATAGACTACACGCTGGAAACCTTGGGTGACTATGTCACCCGTTTTGGCAGGGATGCGGTCTTCATTGTGCTTGGCGATCATCAGCCTGCGGCTATCGTTACGGGACCGGATGCCTCGCGCTCGGTCCCGATCCACATCGTGAGCAGAGACCGCGTGCTTGTCGAGCGTTTCGTAGCGGAGGGCTTCGATGTCGGAATGACGCCGGACACTGAGGCCCCGGAGCCATCGATGGATAGCATGCGGAAGCATTTGATAAGCCATTTCAGTAAGCCGTGAGACCGAGGTTCCGCCCAATTCCCAAAAAGCTGGTCCACAAGCCCCAGTGGAAGGCCCTGGATTTTGCGGGCGCCTCTTTCAGCCATCATTCGCCTCGCAGGCTGAGGAGGTGGTCTCAGGTTTCAGGCGGTTTGAGTAGCAATTGCCTGCCGGAGCCGTGCCGTCGCAGCACGCGCCAATCCTTTTTTGAAGATCTCATGACGGAATTGGAAGAACACTGAAACCCGCCTCAAGCGACTGACACGCAGAGCACCTAAACACATCGCCGAGCGCGCCGGGTTTGCCCGCGATCCCGCGCCGATCTTGTGCTTAGAAGGTGCCAGCCCATGAAAATCGTCCAGATCAGCGACACGCATTTCAGTCCGTCCAAGCCACATTTCAACGGCAACTGGGAGCCCATTCGCCGCTGGATCGAAGAGGTCAAGCCCGACCTCGTCGTGCATACCGGCGACCTCACCATTGACGGCGCCGACCAGGAGGACGACATCGTCTTCTCCATGGCGCTGCTCGGCGAACTCGACGTGCCGGTTCTCGTCGTTCCCGGCAATCACGACGTCGGCCACATGCCCGGCTCGCACCAGCCGGTCAACGATGCCCGCCTCGAACGCTGGCGCCGGCTTGCCGGTCCCGATCGCTTCGCCAAGGACATCGGCAACTGGCGAATGATCGGTCTCAACAGCCTGCTCGTCGGCTCGGGCCACGCGGAAGAACAGGCGCAGTTCGATTGGCTCGTCGAGACTCTGGAAGGTCGCGAGGGCCGCCGCGTGGCGATCTTCGCGCACAAGCCGCTGTTCGTCGACGATCCGGCCGAGGGTGATACGGGCTATTGGGGCGCCCGCCCTGCCGAACGCCAGCGCCTTCTCGACCTTCTGGCCGCCCACGACGTGGCGCTCTATGCCAGCGGTCATCTGCACTGGACCTGGCAGGGTGAGGTCGACGGTACCAAGCTCGTCTGGGCGCCGCCGACCTCCTTCATCATCGACAAGCTGGAACGGGACATGCCGGGTGAGCGTCTCGTCGGTGGTGTCATCCATCATCTCGGCGACGACGTGACGAGCGAGATCGTCGCGGCGGCCGGCATGATCGCTCATGTGCTCGACGAGGTCATCGACGAGGTTTATCCCCGCAACATCTCCGCAGTCCCCGTGGAGGCTGCCGAATGAGCGCGTTCAGCCTTCGCGACATCAACAAGTCCTATGGCGGCAACAGCATTCTGAAGGGTGTCAGCCTCGAGGCCGAGGCTGGCGAATTCATCGCCCTCGTCGGGCCGTCCGGCTGCGGCAAGAGCACGCTCCTGCGCATCGTCGCCGGCCTCGACCACGCCGATCGCGGCGAGATCGTTATCGGCGGCGAGGATGTCTCGGCCAGGGCCGCGGGCGATCGCAACATCGCCATGGTTTTCCAGTCCTACGCGCTCTACCCGCATCTGACCGCCGGCCAGAACATCGCCGTTCCGCTCGCCATGCGGCGGCTGTCGACNNGTCCTGATGGACGAGCCGCTGTCGAACCTCGACGCAAACTTGCGCGTTCATGCGCGCGGCGAGATCGTCGAACTGCACCGCAAGGCAGGCGTGCCGACGCTATACGTCACGCATGACCAGTCGGAAGCCCTGTCGATGGCAGACCGTGTGGCGGTAATGATCGGCGGACGTCTTCTGCAACTGGACAGCCCGCGCAAGATCTATGACGACCCCGCTCATATCGAGGTCGCCCGCTTCCTCGGCCAGCCGCGCATCAATGTCCTGTCGACGGTGGTCGACCACAAAGGGCTGGTGCAGGCCGGCGACGTCCGCCTTGCGACCCGTCTCCACCTCAAGTCCGGTGCGCCGGTCACGGTCGCCTTCCGCCCGGAATTTGTGGCGCTTGCGTCTGCCGGCGAAGGAAGCCTGCCGGCCCGCATCGAGCGGCTCGAATTTCTCGGCTCG
>DBUL01000142.1:0-8026 GCA_002307905.1 Rhizobiaceae bacterium UBA1291 | reverse complement strand
TGCCGCCAGCATCGCCATGGTCTCGGCCGAGCGATCGGAGGTGCTGCATGGCTAGTCTCGCCCTCGACTCGGATCGCACGCCGGTCGCCCGCTCCGCCGCAGAGGCGGCGAAACGCCGCGAAGCACGCATCGCCATCCTGCTCTCGGCTCCGGCCCTGGTGCTGCTTTTCCTCTTCATCATCCTGCCGACGATTGCGGTGATCTTTCTCGGCTTCACCGATTTCGAACTTGGCTATGCCAGCTTCAACTTCGTCGGTTTCGAGAACTATGCCGAACTGCTGAATGATCGCACCTTCAAGAAATCGCTGTGGAACACCACGATCTATGCGGCGATCGTCGCGCCCACGTCGATGGCACTCGGGCTCGGCATCGCGCTGCTGATCGAATCGGAGGGCTGGGGCAAGAGCCTGTTCCGCACCGCCTATTTCCTGCGCGTCGCTTCGCTGCTCGTGGCCATGGCGACGGTCTGGCAATATCTCTTCCATCCGACCATCGGCCCGGTCAATGCCGCACTCGCCCTGATCGGCATCGACGGCCCGAACTGGCTCGGCGCATCGAGCACGGTGATGACCAGCCTGTCGATCATCGGCATCTGGCAGGCGACCGGCTTCAACATGGTGCTGTTCCTGGCGGGCCTGTCGGCCATCCCGNNCGGCGGAAGTCGACGGCGCGCGCTCGGCGCTCTCCCGTTTCCGCCTCGTCACCTGGCCGATGCTGGGGCCGACCACGCTGTTCGTCACGACGATCAGCATCATCAATTCGGTCAAGGTGTTCGAGACCGTCAAGACGCTAACCGAGGGCGGCCCGAACAAGGCGTCTGAAGTCCTGCTCTTCACCATCTACCAGGAAGGTTTTGTCTTCCTCAAGGTCGGCTACGCCTCGGCGATGACCGTCATCTTCCTGGCAATCCTGGTGTCGCTGATGTTCCTCCAATACCGCGTCATGGACCGGAAGGTGCACTACGCATGATGATGACCGATCGCTTCACGCCCGGCCGCGCCGTGCGCCTTGCTCTCCTCACGCTCGGGGCCATCGTCTTTCTGGCGCCCTACATCTTCATGATCTCGACGGCTGGCAAGGCCCAGAGCGAGATCTTCTCCTCGTCGCTGAACCTGATCCCGCAGACCTGGTCCTATGCGGAGAACTTCGCCAAGGCCTTCGGCCGGGTGTCGATGGGCGGCCTGCTCCTGAATGGCGTGATCGTCTGCGGGCTGATCCTCGTCGTCCAGGTGATGGTGGCGATCCCTTGCGCCTATGCCATGGCCAAGCTGTCGTTCCGCGCGGCGCGGATGATGATGGCGCTCGTCATGCTCGGACTGCTGGTTCCGATCCATGCAACCGCGCTGCCGCTCTATGTCGCTTTCGACCGGTTGTCGGTGCTCAACAGCTATTTTGCGCTGGTCGCGCCCTTCTCGATCTCGGTCTTTGCCATCTTCCTCTTCCTGCAGTTCTTCCGCGGCATTCCCGACGACCTGATCCATGCGGCCCGTCTGGACGGCATGTCAGAGGCCGGCATCGTGGCGCGGGTCGTCGTGCCGAATGCCTGGCCGGCGATCACCGCCTTTGCGATCTTCTCTGTCGTCGCCCACTGGAACGACCTGTTCTGGCCGCTGATCGTCGTCACCAACCAGAATTACGCCACGCCGCCGCTCGGACTTCTCTATTTCCGCGCCGCCGAAGCCGGCGACGACTACGGCGCGCTGATGGCGGCGACCCTCATCATCACCCTTCCCCTCGTGCTTGCCTTCCTGCTCGCGCAGAAGCGCTTCGTCGAGGGTATCACCATGACCGGTCTGAAAGGCTGATCGGTCGCAACCAAGGAGACCTGCGATGACCTATCTCAAGAAGGCGCTCGCCGCGGCAGCGGTGACGCTGTCCGTGAGCATGCCCGCCCATGCCGAGACCACGCTCAACGTGCACTATCCGATGCCGGGTTTCTTCAAGGACGTGATGGACACGATCTCGAAGAAGTTCATGGAAGAAAATCCGGACATCAAGATCACCTTCGCCAACCCGTCGGCGACCTATGAAGAAGGCATCCAGACCATCATGCGCCAGGCCGGTACGGCCGAAATGCCGGATGTCACCTTCATCGGCCTCAACCGCCTGCGCATGGTCAACGAGCGCGACATCCCGGTCGATCTGGCACCGTTCATGGCCAAGGACGGCAACATGGCCGAGCAGGGCTTTTCCGACAACATCCTGAAGCTCGCCCAGGTCAAGGGCAAGCAGGTCGGCCTCGCTTTCGCCACCTCCAACCCGATCATGTATTACAACGCCGATCTCGTCCGCAAAGTCGGCGGCAATCCAGATCAGCCGCCGAAGACCTGGGACGAAGTGATCGCGCTGTCGTCCAAGATCAAGGCGCTCGGTGACGGCAATGAGGGCATCGACTTCCGCTGGCAGGGTGACGACTGGATGTTCTCGGCCCTGCTGTTCGGCGCCGGCGGCAAGATGCTGAACGACGACGAGACCGGCGTCGCCTTCAACGGTCCGGAAGGCCAGAAAGCCTTCGAACTGGTCGACCGCCTGGTCAAGGAAGGCGGCCTTCCGGTGTTCACCAAGCAGGCCGGCGAGCAGGCCTTCGTCGCCGGCAAGGTCGGCTTCGCCTTCCAGACCACCGGCGCGCTTCGCAACACCATCAAGAATGTCGGCGACAAGTTCGACCTGCGCACCGGCCATATCCCGCTGATCGATCCGGCCAATGGCAAGCTGCCGACCGGTGGCAATGCCGCCGTCATGCTGACCCGCGACGCCGAAAAGCAGGAAGCGGCCTGGAAATTCATCAAGTTCGCCGCCGGTCCGTTCGGCGCTTCGGTCGTCGTTCCCGGTACTGGCTACGTGCCGAACAATGAGCTCGCCGCCCAGTCGCCGGATTATCTCGGCAACTTCTACAAGGAGAACCCGCTGTTCCGCGCCGGCCTCGAGCAGATGCCGCTGATGCAGCCCTGGTATGCCTTCCCCGGCTCGAACGGCGTGAAGGTCACCCAGACCATCGTCGAGAACCTGTCGCGTGTGGTCGAACAGTCGGCCGAGCCGAAGGAAGCGCTTGACGACGCCGCCGCCGAAGTCGAAGGCCTGCTGCCGCGCAGCTAAGCCTGACGCTCGCCCAATACCAGCCGACTGAAGATGCGCCGCTCGAAAGGGCGGCGCATCTCCGTTTGCCGACAGTCCCCAATCCTTGCGCGGCGACATCCTCGGCCTTGTGCCNNGGCACAAGGCCGAGGATGTCGAAGGAGAGCCTAGCAAGCTTTGTCAGCGGTCTCTTCTTGTCAGCAAGATGAGCTTACGAAGCGGGGTCGATCCGCCGCACCGTGCCGCCGGCATTCAGCTTGTAGCCGAGCGTGAGATGGCGGGGCGTCGCGGAGTTTTCGGCGATGTCGAGCAGTAGCGAGGCCGCCGTTGCGCCCATGCTGGCATCGGCCATCTCGATCGTCGTCAAGGGCGGATGTACAAGCCGGCCGATGGCGATGCCGTCGAAGCCCGCGACCGACACGTCGCCGGGTACCTGCAGTCCGTCGCGCCGGAGGGCGCTGATCACGCCCAGCGCGAGAAGGTCGTTCGAGGCAATTATGGCGGTGGGCCGGTGGAACTGAACGGCCTGGCCGAGATCGAGTTCGTCATGGCCGGTGACGAAGGGGATCTGCAGGGCGTCCAGCACGCAAAGGCCATTTGCCGCCATTGCGTCACCATATCCATCATACCGGAGCCGGGCGCGGTCGGAACTCTCGAAGCGCCCCGACACGAACAGGATGCGCCGATGGCCATTTTCGATGAGATGCGTGGTGATGTCGCGCCCGGCGAGGCGGTTGTCGGTCGTCACCGCGGCGGGAAAGCGCAAGGTTGGCAAGTTGTTGAGCAGGACAGTCGGCGGCAGGAAGGCGGGGAGGATCGCCTGGCTTTTCAACGGGTCGCACACCGTCAGGATGAGGCCGGTCGGCTTTTCCGCCAGCAGATGGTCGACGGCATCGGCCTCACGCGACGGATCATAGTCGGACTGGGCGATCAGCACGCCGTGCCCCGATACCCGCATGCGGTTCTGGATGCCTGACAGCGAGGCGGCAAAGACGGGATTGGTGATGCTGGGAATGAGCACGCCGATCACCGGCCGGCGGCGTCCCGGCGGAAGGGTTCGCTCGATCCGGTGATAGCCGAGATCCGAGGCCGCCTTGCGCACGCGCCGGACCATGCCATCGCTGACCGGTCCGCTACGATTGAGTACGCGGCTGACCGTGGCCATGGAGCAACCGGCTCGCGAAGCTATTTCCTCAAGTGTCGACATTTGGTACTCGCTATGTCGTTGCGAAAGTCAGACAGGGTCGCGGATCGTTCGTGAACTCGGCTTGGAAAAGGCTCGGCCGCATATCCCGAAACGCCATTGGCCGTCGTGATCTCCACGACGGCCATGCATGTCTGGTCCAGCCGGGCGATCACTCTGCGGCGATGGACTTCTGGCGGTTGTTGAGCGCCATCAGCTTGCGGGCGCGCTCCAGGCATTCCGGCTGTTCGGCGCGGTAACGGGCACCGATTTCCATCATGGCGACGGTGCCGGGCAGGAAGTCGAGCTCGGAGAAGATGTCTTCCCAGTCGATGTCGCCCCAGCCGAGCGGCATATGCAGGTCGCCGATACCCATCGCGGTGTTCTCCTGCAGGTGATAGCCCTTGTAGAAGCCCTGCGGGCGGCCGAAGCTGTCATGCAGATGCAGATGGCCGGCAACCGGCGCCATGGCGGCGATCTGCTCGCGGAAGTTCAGGCCGCGATAGGTCGACTCGATATAAGCGTGGCTGAAGTCGATGAGGGCGACGACATTGGCGTGATTGACCGCCGTGACCGTCTCGGCGACCTCGGCCGGCGTCTGGCGATACTGGCCGGGCTCGGTGGTAAAGATGTTTTCGAGCGCGATGCGCACGCCGTAGGGCTTGGCGAATTCGGCGAGTTCCAGCAGCGCTTCGCGTTCGCGAAGGTCGGCCGCGGCCCGGTCGAAGATCTGCTCGGCGCGCAGGCAGCCGCCGTGCTGGACGAGGATGCGGGCATCGATCCGGTCGCAGATTTCGACCAGCGCCTTGGCCGCGTCGATCTGGTAGCGGCAGGTGGCCGGGTCCATAAAGTTCGACGAAACGAGACCGTGGACGGTGTAGCGGAAGTTGAACTGCTTCGCGAGAGCGACGAGACGCTCCGCGCGATCCTTGATGATGCGGCCGCCGGCGATCAGGTCGAGGGTGGTCACACCCAGTTCGACCGTGTCGACGCCGATATCGGCCAACGCCCGAAGGTCGGTCTCGAGGCTTTGCATCTCGCCGTTGGTCGAGGCGGCGTTGAAGCCGGTTGCGATTATATTGCTCATGTTCTCACTCCTAAATTGGGGATTGGGTTGGGGGTTTCATGCGGCAGCCACGATCTTGCCGCGCAGGTCGAGGGCTAGGTCGGGGCTGTCGGAGGTCAGGTGGCCGATGCCGCGCGCCAGCCATGTGCCGATCAGCACCTCGTCGTTGAGCGTCCAGACGCAGAGTCGATGAAGCGGCAGGAGGCCGGTGATCAGGTCCCATTCGGCCTCCATCAGTTCGTGATGGATGGCGACGATTTCGACGAGGCCGTCGACCTGCTCGATGAAGCGCTTCAGCCCGCCCTGTTTTTCTGCCCAGGTGGCATTGACTGAGACGAGGCGCGCGGTGTCCGGCGCGACGCGGCGGCATTCTTCGAGCACGGAGACGTCGAACGAGGTCAGGTAGCTGCGCTCGGCGAGGCCGTGGGCGGCGAGTTCGGCTGCGACCTTCTCGACGATGCCCGGATGGGGCGCGCCGGTCTCGTCGCTCTTGATCTCGACGTGGAGGGGCAAGCCGTCGGCCGCCGCCAGCACCGACAGCACTTCGGACAGCGTCGGGATCGTCTCGTCGCTACCCTTGAGCTTGACGTTCCGGCGCGCCTCGGGCGTCAGTGCCCTGACCGGACCTTCGCCCTCCGTCGTGCGCTCCAGCGTCGCATCATGGATGACGATGAGTTCGCCGGCATCGGTGAGGTGGACGTCGAATTCGACGGCGTCGACGCCAAGCTCGAGCACGTTGCGAAAGCCTTGCAGCGAGTTTTCGGGCCAGAGATTGCGGGCGCCGCGATGGCCGGTGATCAGTGTCATGAGCTTGGTCCTGATGGATCTGGGGTTGAGAAGGGTCAGCGCACGGTTGGGTCGAGCTTGTCGCGCAGCCAGTCGCCGACCAGCGAGATCGACAGGGTCGTCAGCATGATGACGACGGCGGGCGCGAGCATGATCCACGGCGCCCGCGTCAGGTATTCGCGGCCGAAGCCGACCATATTGCCGAGACTGGTTTCGGGCGGCTGCACGCCCAGCCCGAGGAAGGAGAGGCCGCTTTCCATGAGAATGATCTCGGGAAAGGTCAGCGTCATCGAGACGATCAGCGTCGAGGCGACATTCGGCAGGATGTGACGGAAATAGACCCTGAAAGGCGTGGCGCCGAGCTGCACGACGGCCGAGGCATAGCCCTGGGCGCTGGCCGAGATTGCCAGCCCCCGGGCGATACGCGCATAGCGTTCCCAGCCGTAGAAGCCCATCAGGCAGACGATCAGCATCATCGACGAGCCGAAGAAGGCGAGAACGGCCAGCGACATGACGAGGAAGGGCAGGGCCGCCTGGAAGTCCGCCAGAACGAGAACGATGTGCTCCACCACGCCACGGAATTTCGCCGCGGCGAAGCCGAGCACCGTGCCGAACACCGCCGAGAGGATCGTGGCGCTGAACGCGATGACGAGCGAGACGCGGATCGACTGGATCAGGCGGGCGAGCACGTCGCGGCCCAGCTCGTCCGTGCCGAGCCAATGCATTGCGTTTCCCGGCGCGGCGAGGCGATTGGAGAGGTCCATCGCGGTGATACCATAGGGACGCAGCAGGTCGGCGAAGATGGCGACGAGCACCATGGCGATGAGCCAGAGGATGCCGAGTCCGATCGACAGCGGCACGTTGCGGCGAAGGATCGAGATCAGGCCGGGCTTGCGGGCTTGCGGGATCTTTGTCTGGACGATGTCTGCCGTGGTCATGATTTGAACGTCCTAGTGCGAGGTCTGGCTGCGAAGGCGCGGGTCGAGCCAGCCGTAGAGCAGGTCGACGATGAGATTGGAGATCACCATGGTCGCGNNGATGCCGGGCCAGGAGAAGATCGATTCCACCACGACCGCGCCGGCGATCAGCGAGCCGACCATGAAGCCGACGATGGTGACGATCGGCACGGCGGCATTCGGCAGCGCGTGTTGCCACACTACGTCCGGCCATTTCAGCCCCTTGGCGGAAGCGGTGCGGATATAGGGCTGGCCCATCACCTCGATCATGGCGCTGCGCGAGAAACGGGCGAGGATGCCGATTCCGCCAATGCTCATGGTCAGCGTCGGAAGCAGGCCGTGCATCCAGGTGTCCTGCCCGCCGGACGGGAGGAGGCCGAGGGTCACCGAAAAAATCAGGACCAGAAGCAGGCCCATGACAAAGGACGGAATGGTGAAGCCGAGAATGGAGAGCATGATCACGCCGCGATCGATGATGCTCTGGCGGTGAAGCGCGGCATAGACGCCGGCCGGGATGCCGATCAGCAGTTTCAGANNCGCGGGAATGCGTTCCAGCACCAGATGCAGGGCGGACGCCTTGTCGCGCATCGAAACGCCGAAATCGCCGGTGAAGATCGATCTAATGTAGGCGAGGTACTGGATCCATAAGGGTTGATCGAGGCCCCAGGCCTTGCGGAAGGCATCGACCGCATCCTGCGGCACGTCGGGGCCGAGCATGACCTGGGCGGGATCGCCGGACATGCGCAGCACGACGAAGGCGAAGGTGACGACGGCCAGTATGGTGATGAAGGCGCGCAGCAGGCGGGTGAAGACGAAGCGGATCATGGTCGTCTCCTCAGGCGGCGATCGGCGCGTCGGCGCCTTCGACGAGATGGCAGGCGGCCGTTCGCTGGACGCCGATGGTGCGCAGCGCCGGCACGGTGGTGCGGCAGATCTCCGCCGCCAGCGGACAGCGCGGAT
>DBUL01000256.1 GCA_002307905.1 Rhizobiaceae bacterium UBA1291 | reverse complement strand
AACTACTGCTCGCGCATCATCGGCATGGCGCAGGGCCGCGTCGTGTTCGACGGCACGCCGGACCAGTTGACTGCCGATACGGTTCAGGAAATCTACGGCGCCGACAGCCATGGCGCCGGCATCGACGAGAGCATGACCTCGACGAGCATCCGCCTCCCGAGCGCCGCAGCCGGCGCCCCCGCATCCCCCGGCTTCAGGACCCTGGCCGTCGCTGAGGCCTGAAATCACGTCGATCGACCGCCCGCGTGAAGGGCACTTCATTGATCAGAAAGTTCCGGCCCGGCCGGACAACAGGAGAGAAACTCATGCTGAAGAAGACCCTTCTTGCCGCCGTGGCGCTCGTGGCGCTCGCCGGCGTTGCCGCTGCCGAAGACCTCAAGGAATTCCGCATCGGCATTCTTGGCGGCGAAAACGAAGCCGACCGCCTGCGCAACTTCCAGTGCATGACCGAAAAGCTGCCGGCGGTTCTCGGCGTCGAAAAGGTCTCGCTGTTCCCGGCCGCCGACTATGACGGCGTCGTCCAGGGCCTGCTCGGCGGCACGCTCGACTATGCCGAACTCGGCGCCTCGGCCTATGCCAAGGTCTATCTCGCCAAGGCCGATGCCGTCGAGCCGATCCTGACTACGGTTCAGACCGACGGTTCGACCGGCTACTACTCGATCATGGTCGCCCGCAAGGACTCGGGCGTGACCAAGCTCGAAGACATGAAGGGCAAGAAGCTCGGCTTCGCCGATCCGGATTCCACCTCCGGCTACCTCGTACCGCTCGTCACCCTTCCGGAAGCCGTCGGCGGCCCGGTCAAGGAATTCTTCGGCGAGACCGGCTTCGGCGGCGGCCATGAGAACCTCGTCCTCGAAGTGCTCAAGGGCACCTTCGTCGCTGGCACGACCTGGGGCTCGGGCGTCGGCGAGTTCAAGGACGGCTACACCTCGGGCAACCTGGCGAAGATGGTCGACAAGGGCATCCTGAACATGGACGACCTGGTTGAGCTCTGGAAGTCCCCGCTGATCCCGAACGGCCCGATCGTCGTGCGCTCGTCGATGAACGATGACATGAAGACGAAGTTCAAGACCTTCATGATGGAGCTGCCGAAGTCCGACCCGGCCTGCTTCTCGGCCATCCAGGGCGGTGACTTCACCGGCTACACCGAAGTCAACGTCGACTTCTACAAGCCGATCATCGACGCCCGCAAGGCCACCATCGGCGGCTGATCATCCACGAAAAGAAGCGCCGGACGATCTTCGTCCGGCGTTTTCTTGGGGTAATCCGGCTCGCCTGCGCTGCGGCAAGAGGAATGACATGACGCTTTCGACAACGCCTTCGCTGGGCGAGAATGGGTCGCTCGTCGAGCGGCACTGGCAAGAGCTCGCAGCAAAGCGGCGCCTCTATTCCCTGTTCGGTATCGGCCTTCTTCTTCTCGTCGTCAGCGGCTCGCTCTGGTTCGCCAACGAGACCAATTCCGGCAAATTCTTCGACCGTATCCCGCACTTCTTTGATTTCGTCGAGGATCTCGTTCCGCGGGACGGCATGGAGGTTTTCCGTGCACTTTTCGACCTGCCCTCGCCCTATGACGACGGCAGCATGAAATACAACTATCCGGAGGGCCGTCTCTATTTTACCGAGACGCTCTACATTCCCGAATACATTCACAAGATGGTAGAGACCGTCAATATCGCCATCCTGTCGACGCTGATCGGCTTGCTCATCGGCTTTTGCCTGTCCTTTCTGGCCGCCCGCAACATGATGACGAACCCCTGGGCCCGCGGCGCTGCCCGGCGCACCATGGAACTGCTTCGCGCCTTTCCCGAGGTCGTCATCGCCGGCTTCTTCCTCGCTGTCTTTTCGCTCGGCCCTATCCCGGCGATCATCGCCGTGTCGATCCACACGATCGGCGCACTCGGCAAGATGTTCTTCGAGGTCATCGAGAATGCCGACATGAAACCGGACGAGGGCCTGAAGGCGGTCGGCGCCAATTGGTTCGAGCGGGTCTGGTTCGGCATGGTGCCGCAGGTCATGCCGAACTTCATGAGCTATTTCCTGTTGCGGCTCGAGATCAACGTGCGCGCCTCGACCATCATCGGCGCGGTCGGCGGCGGCGGCATCGGCGAGCTGCTTCGGCTTTCGATCGGCCAGGGCCATGAGGCGAAGACCCTGGCGATCGTGCTGCTGCTTTTCTGCACCATTATTACCGTCGATCAGTTTTCCGCCTGGCTGCGCCGCAAGCTTGTCGGCGAGCAGGCCTTCCAGACCATCCAGTGAGGACCACGTCCATGCAAACCATGAACATGTACGAACTGGAGGTAATCGCCGCTCGCCATCCCAGCATCCTGCAGCGATCCGTCTGGCAGCGATTCAAGATTGGCTTCATCGCCGGCGGTATACTTCTCTATTTCGTCTTCGCCTGGTGGTTCTTCTCGATCGGCAAGGTTGTCTCCAATGCCAACTGGTCGATTGCCGGTTCCTATCTTGCCGACTGGGTGTCCTACGAGGTACGGCCGGACATTTTGATTGCCGCAGACGGCGCCATGGAGATCACCTATCCACGCTTCGACCCGCTTGGCCCGAATGCCAATCCGGTTTGGCTAAATGCGACCCGGGAGACTGTGACCCGCACCGCCGCAGTGCCGGCAGCACCGAGCGCCGGTGCCACGACGCCAGCGGCAAGGTCCTCGAGTTTCAGCTTTATGGCGCCAGCGGCGACGACGGCGAAGGCCGACGAGAGCGCGCAGGCGGCGATCGCTCCGCAAGCCCGGCAGGAAGAAATCGTCACGCAGGCACTCGTCGAGATGGGCCGCGGGCGCACGGTCGAAATCATGCCCGACCGCGTCGTCCTGGCGCGCGATGGCGAGACGGTCATGCTGGATCTCGACGGAACCCGCAACACCGTCGATGCCACGGCAGCGCTCCCCGATTGGGCCGAACAGCGCAAGCCCGGCGCCAAGGTCGTCGCCAGTTTCGGTCTCTCTGGCTGGGTCGAGGTTCAGGCGGACAAGGTCAAGATCCGCAAGCGCTTCTTCGGCTGGGAAAACTTCTTCTTCGACACGAACTCGGCCTTCTTCGACAAGAGCTTTGCCGAAGTTGCCGGCCTGGCCTTTGCCGGCGAGCGGCTTGATCCGGCACGCAGCAATCTGTCGCTGGCCTGGAACGATATTCTCTACAATCCCTCCTGGCAGCATCTCGACGTGTGGACGAAGCTCCTGCAGACGATCGTCATGGCGTTCATAGGCACACTGTTCGCGATGATCGTCGCCTTCCCCCTATCCTTTCTTGCGGCACGCAACATCTTCCGCAACCGGCTGGCCAACCAGATCATCAAGCGATTCTTCGACTTCCAACGCTCGGTCGACATGCTGATCTGGGCGCTGTTTTTTACCCGCGCCTTCGGTCCCGGGCCGCTCGCCGGCATGTCGGCGATCTTCTTCACCGACACCGGCACGCTCGGAAAACTCTATGCCGAGGCGCTGGAGAACATCGACGACAAGCAGCGCGAGGGCGTCAAGTCCGTCGGCGCCGCACCGCTCGCGGTGCAGCGCTTCGGCGTGCTGGCGCAGGTCCTGCCGCTCTTTGCATCGCAGGCACTCTATTTTTGGGAGTCGAACACCCGCTCGGCCACGATCATCGGCGCGGTCGGGGCCGGCGGTATCGGCCTGAAGCTCTGGGAAGCCATGCGGACCAATTCGGATTGGGAAAATGTCGCCTATATGGTGGTGCTGATCCTGATCGTCGTCTTCGTGTTCGACGGGATCTCGAATGCGTTGCGCTCGCGATTGATGGGGACAAGGCACTGATTCTTGAACCAATCTGCTCGCCGTATCATCAATCTGTCATGCGGCTCGGCTAGCGACACCGACTTGTAATCTGCCCCGCTGAGCCGTCATTGTGGCCGCGACCTGTCAAACGAGGATTTCCGCATTGCGCTATGCGCTCTATTTCACCCCGCCCGCCGATGATCCGCTGACCCGGACGGCGGCCGCCTGGCTCGGCCGGGACGCCTTTTCTGGCGAAGACATTGCCGCAGGAGCGGCGGATGCGTTTCCGGCACGGACCATGGCCGCCCTCACCGCCGAACCGCGGCGCTACGGATTTCACGCCACGCTCAAGGCGCCGTTCGGACTGGCTCCGAACCGGAACGAAGAGGAATTGATCGCGCAGTTCGGGGTGTTCTGCGCCGCGCAGCCGGCCTTCGACATCCCTTCGCTCGTGGTCGGGCAACTCGGCCCGTTTTTCGCGCTGATCCCCGCCGAGACGCACCCGCCGCTGCAGGACTTCGCGGCCGCCGTCGTGGAGGCCTTCGAGCCGTTTCGCGCGCCACTCAGCGATGCCGATATCGCCCGGCGCAAGCCGGAACGCCTGAGCGAGACGCAGCGCGCCAACCTGCTGCGCTGGGGTTATCCCTATGTCATGGAAGATTTCCGCTTTCATATGACGCTGAGCGGCCCGGTGGACCCCTCGCAGGCGGATGCCATGCGCGAATTTGCCACCGGGCGCTTCGCCCCCTTCACCGACAAACCGCTCCGCATTTCCGGCCTCGCGCTCTTCATCGAGCCGGAACGGGGTGCGCCCTTCACAGTCCACACCTGGCTGCCGCTCACCGGCGCCTGAACCATCGAAAGTCGATCGCATGTCCGCCGAAACCATTCTTGCCAATGCCCGCATCGTTCTCGAGGACCGGGTCATCGAAGGCTCCGTCCAGATCCGCGACGGCCGCATCGCCGACATTTCGGAGGGCCCTATGCGCACCGGCGAGGATTTCGGCGGCGACTTTCTGATTGCAGGGCTCGTCGAACTGCATACCGACCATCTCGAATCTCACTATTCACCGCGCCCGGGCGTGCGGTGGAACAAAACCTCGGCGATCCAGGCGCATGACGCCCAGGTGGCCACCGCCGGCATTACCACCGTGTTCGACTGCCTGCGCATGGGGTCGGATGAGGATGGCGGTTTCGCCCAAGGCGAGATGCGCGAGATGGCCGATGCCATCCAGGCGGCCGAGCGCGAGGACCGGCTGAGGGCAGAGCACCTGATCCACCTGCGCTGCGAGGTCTCCGCTGCCGACGTGCTCGACCATTTTTCCGATTTCGAGGCCGATCCCTATGTGCGGCTGGTCTCGCTGATGGACCATGCGCCGGGGCAACGGCAGTTCCAGACGATGGAGCAGTACACGCTCTACTACAAGACCAAGCGCGGCCTGTCGGAAGAGGCGTTTGCCCATTTCGTCGCCCGCCGTCAGGAATCCTCGGCGAAATACGCCGCTCCTCACCGCGACGCGCTCGCTAAAGTCTGCGCGGCGCGCGGCATCACGGTCGCCAGCCATGACGATGCGACGCTCGACCATGTCGAGGAAGCCAAGGGCTATGGGGTGCGGCTCGCAGAATTCCCGACCAGCCTCGAAGCCGCCGATGCCTCGCACCAGGCCGGCATGAGCGTGTTGATGGGTGCGCCGAACGTAGTGCGCGGCAAATCGCATTCCGGCAACATCGCGGCCCGCGACCTGGCGGGGCGTGGTGTGCTGGACGTGCTGTCATCGGATTACGTGCCGCTCAGCCTGCTGCATGCGCCCTTCGTACTTGCTGACGATTTCGATGAGATCAGTCTTCCGCAGGCGCTCGCCATGGTCACCTCCACGCCAGCGCGCACGANNTGCGCGCCGACCTCGTTCGCGTGCGGCGCGACAACGGCGTGCCAGTGGTGCGGGCGGTCTGGCGTGAAGGCCGCAGGGTCGCCTGATGGACAATCAGCCCGGCAGATTGCAAACGAAGGGTGTGGTGGGCACGATGGTGGCTGTCGTCGGGCCGAGCGGAGCCGGCAAGGACAGCCTCATACACTTGGCGATGCAACATTTCGCCGGCCGGCCGGACGTGCATTTCGTTCAGCGGGTGATCACCCGTCCCGCCGATTCCGGCGGCGAACAACATCGCGGCGCTTCGCCGGCCGAGTTCGAGGCGATGCGCCGGGAAGGCAGCTTCGCCGTGGATTGGGATGCCCATGGCTTGAGCTACGGCATTCCGGCGTCGGTGCATGAGAAACTGGCGCTCGGCCATATGGTAATCGCCAACGGTTCGCGCTCGGCGCTGAAGCACTGGGCAAGGGCGTTTCCGTCGCTTCTGGTCATCAATGTCACGGCTTCGCCGGAAGTGCTCGCGGAGCGGCTGGTTGCGCGCGGCCGCGAAAGCCGGGAAGAAATCCTCGAGCGGCTGAAGCGAGGCTCCCTCACAGTCGAGGGCGACTACGACGTCGTCACCATCGACAATAGCGGAGCCCTCGCCGAGGCGGGGACGAAGCTGATTTCGACGCTCGAGGCGGTGTTGGCGGGCCGCGCCAGGAACTGATCCGGAGTCAGTCCCGATCGCCAAGCCGTTCGACAGAACCGAGTAGCGACGCGGCATGCAACAGGGCTGCGGCGGTCGCCTCGATCATCTGGGGAAGGATCAGCCATTCCAGTGTCCAGGCGCTGCCGGAGCGTTCCTGTTCATGCACCAGCGCCTGATGAATGCCGGAGAGTTGCGTGGCATTGTAGCGGGCAAGGGTTAGCAGCACTTCGGCAAGGATGGGATTGCGCTTGTGCGGCATGGCCGAGGAACCGCCGGTGCCGGCGATCTCAATTTGGTCGATGCCGTTCTGCGCCATCAACGCGATGTCGAGGCCGACCTTGCCAAGCGCGCCCGTGACCCGCGAAAGGAAGGAAGCGAGATCGGCGATGCGGTCTCGATCGGTATGGGGCACGTATGTCGGCACCGACAGACCCAGTTCCTCCGCCATGGCGGCTCGTACCGGATCGATCTTGTCACCGAATTTTTCCGCCGTGCCGGCCGCTCCGGCG
>DBUL01000200.1 GCA_002307905.1 Rhizobiaceae bacterium UBA1291 | reverse complement strand
AGACATGGTCCGGATGCATGTGCGTGAGGATCAGATGCGAGATCGGCCGTTCGCTCACAGCCCGGATAGCGAGATAGACCTGCTCCCCCACCTGACGTGAGCCACCGGAATCGATGACGGCTATGCTGCGTTCGCCAATAATGAAGGCGATATTGGAGACATCGCCAGCGTTCTCTGAATCGGGTTCCGCGATCGCGCCTCGATGAATGAAAAGGCCTGGCCCCGCTTCGACGAAAGCGAGATGGGGCCGCGGCCGGAGATCACAAAACGGGGCCTCGGCATTGGTCCGCGTGAGCCANNATTGGCGACCACCGCAGCCTCGCATTCAGACGGGTCCTTCGATGCATAGCCCGGCAGCAGCGCCGTCCGGCAGTTCTGTTGCGGCGCCGCGCCACCTTGCGCATCGCCGGATGCCAACATGCAAATTGCCACGAACGCTTCGAACACGCCTCGCCTCCGCCGCCCTCGAACAAACCCAATCTTCAGCCTGCGGCGGCAGCGTCAGCCCCGCAACACATCCGAAAGGCTCGGTTCTGCGCACCGGCCACAAGGCGTATAATTTATTCTTAGACGGTCGGACGCTGCGTCCGGCCGTTGGAAGAAGGGACTTACCATCATGCGTCAGGTTCTTGCCGGATTGTCTTTCTTGCTAGCGGCTGGGCTGGCTGTCGCCGAAGAGGTTGGCCCCGACAATCCTCTCATCGAAGGCGCGACCTGGCAGACGATCAGGGATGCCATCGCCGGCGAAGCGCCGCTGCGCGACGGCGCCGCCCTGTTGACCGTAACAGCCCCCTATCGCGCCAACGACGCGGCGACCGTGCCCGTGACCATAGAGCAGAAGGACGCAGGCGCCGATCCTATCCGGGCGATCAAGCTGGTGATCGATGAGAACCCGGCACCGCTCGCTGCCGAGATCCGCTTCGGCCCGGCGATGATGCCGCTGAAGTTTGAAACCCGGGTACGGGTCAACCAGTATTCAAACGTCCGCGTGATCGCCGACACCGCCGGCGGCAGCTACATGACCGGGCGTTTCGTCAAGGCGTCCGGCGGATGTTCTGCACCGGCGACCAAGGATCCGTCAGCGGCACTCGCCGGCATGGGCGAGATGCGGCTCAAACTGTTCGACACAGCTCTCGCGGACCAGAGCGCGAGGCGCGAGGCGCAGATCATGATCCGCCACCCGAATTATTCCGGGCTGCAGCGCGACCAGATCACTCAGCTCTTCATCGGAGCGCATTTCATCACCGAACTCGAAGTCCGCCAGGGCGAGAATCTGCTCTTCGCACTGGAAGGCGGGATCTCAATCAGCGAGAACCCGGTTTTCCGCTTCAGCTATCTCGACGACGGCTCGCCCGATTTCGTGGTGCATGCGGTCGACACCGAAGGCAATGTCTTCGACCGCACCCTGCCGAAGCGCCCCCCGGCGTAGACTTCACTGAGCGATCAGAAGCAAAGCATCTCGGCCTCCGCCTGGGCGCGCCTGAGCTCCGCAACCATGGTCTGCGAGACGACCGCCGTCTTGAACATGGAGAGCCGCTCGCCGCTTCCTTGCTGCAAGGAAAGCACCGTTTCAGCCTCGACATATTTTTCGTAAGGCAGGATCGAAGCGATGAGGTCGATCGAGCAGGCACATTTACGCAGAGCTTCGCGGGTCTGTCCGTTGGTTGCCATGCAGCCGAAGACATAGTCGGTGCGCGCTTCGGTCGGATAGTCGTTCAACCGCTCGGGCATACCCTGCCCTCCGGCTGAGCTAGCCCACATCATAGCGACGAAATAGAATGCGACCCGTCTCATGGCTTCTCCTTCCCGCCCTGCGTCAAGGTGATGGGGGGGGGGGAGCCGCCGTCACCACCCCCCTCCTCCCGGCGCCCCCCCGGGCGGGCGGGGGGGGNNCCGCCCCTTCCGGAACGGTCGCCTTTAATGAATAATACCAGCCGGGAACATCCTCCGAAACCGTAACGGCGAGCGCAAGTTCTGCAAACCGCCCCATCTGGCCGCGTGCCTTGTCCTTTACGAAGGGCCGGAGCGTCACTTGGCTCGCGGCAACGTCACGATTGCCGACACGAACCGAAACCGGCACGATCTCGGCATCCTTCAGCAATGCCTCCTTGATGCGGTTGCGCATGTAGAAGGGGCTCCCGCCGGACTGCTTGGCGATATCCGACACCGCACTCTCGAGGAAATACATGATCAGCGGATTGCCGACGGAGGCGGGAAAGGAACCGATAAGTCGCATCTGAGGCCCGCGATGCAGGATCAGGGCCGCTTTGTCGTCTGAAGTTACCTGCAAGCCGATCGTATCATTGTCGCCCGACGCACCCGTCTTGAGGGGTGAGACGATCCGATCATAGACGAGAGTATCCATGCCTTTCTCGCCTTGCGCCGGCGGAGGCGAGGCAGAAAGACTTGATAGTGCTGCCTTGCGGAACAACAGATCGTAGGTTTCGGCGGCCGAAAGCGGCGCCGCTGACCAGCCGAGCATTACGAGAAGAAGCAGAAAGACACGCATCGCAAACCTCCCATTTTTTCGCGAGCCTAGTCCCCGGAACACTTTAGTCACCGCAGACATTGGTCGGTATTGGCTCAGGCCGCACGGCCGCGTGTCTGCCAGTCGATCAATGCCCTGAGCCGCACAAGCTGCACGGGCTTGTTGAGAACGGTGAACGACATGTCGCTGGCAAGCTGCAGAAGCTCGCGCTCACGGTTGGCCGATATGATGACCGCAGGTATCTCCTCGCCGGCCATGGCCCTCAAGGTGCGGATCGTCTCAATGCCCGTATCGTCCTCGTCCAGCTGATAGTCTGCGAGCAGGATGTCAGGAGGCGTACCGATTTCCTGCATGAGCGCCACGGCCTCCGCCGTCGAACTTGCCGCAAGCACGCTCGCACCCCAGTTCTCCAGCTTCTGGGTCATGGCGTTGAGTTCGTCGGCATCATTCTCGACCACCATGACGATGAGATCGAGGCTGCCCTCGGGCACGGCCTCTGAGGCGGACCTCTCGCCGTGACCGACATATCCGCCAGCGGCGAGCGGCACTTCGATGGAAAACATGGAGCCATATCCCGGTCTGGACTTGAGAGTTACCGCGTGATCGAGATGCCGGCAGGCACGTTCGACGATCGACAGGCCGAGGCCCATGCCCGTACCCTTGCCGCCGACACCGCGGGTGAATTCCTTGAACACCCGCGCCTGATCCTGCTGCGAAATTCCGATGCCCGTGTCCCATACCTCGATGCGCAACCGGTCTTCTGCCAGCCGGCAGCCGACCAGCACTCGGCCACGTTCGGTATACTGGATGGCGTTGACCACCAGGTTCTGCACACAGCGCATCAAATAGCGCTGGTCGCTGGTCACCCATCGCGTCGATGGCAGGATGGTGAGCTTGATACCCTTCTCGACCGCCAGCGGCGCCAGGTCTTCCGCCAGCCCCTGGAGCATGCTTCCCAGGTTGAAGGACGTCACGTTGAACTCGGCGCCTGAACTGTCGAGACGCGAGATGTCGAGGAGGGCCTGCAGCAACGTCTCGATCGAGTTGAAGGATCGATTGAGACGGTTCACCACCTCCTTGGCTTCGCCCTGCTCGACCGTTTCGGTGAGGGTTGAAAGATACAGCTTTGCGGCATTGATCGGCTGCAGCAGATCATGGCTGGCGGCGGCGAGAAAGCGGGTCTTGGATACGTGGGCTGCCTCCGCCACCTCCTTGGCCTGCCGCAGCGCACCCTCGATCTTCGTCTGCTCGGCCGCGTGCATCTGCAGCAGCCGGTTCGCTTCGGTCAGTTCTGCTGTCCGCTCCTGCACGCGCCGTTCGAGAAGAGCCGCCGCTTCTGTCTCGGCGGTAACGTCCATGATCGAGACGATGAAGCCGCCGTCTGGAAGTGAATGGACGCGTATGTCGAGGCTCATGCCGTCGCGCCGACGAAGCCGCTGCCGGATCGTCTCGCCGCGCCGCAGGGCTTTCAGCCACCCCGAAACCTCGGGCCCCTGGGACCTTCTGTCGAGGATCTCATGACGCTGGATGTGCTCGACGATGCGCTGGAACCGCGTTCCTTTCTTCAGCAACGGAAGGGGAATGCCCAGCAGTTCCCCGAACCGCCCGTTGCGAACCAGCAGTTCACCGCTAAGAGAAAAGGTGCAGACACCGAGCGACATGTGGTCGAAGGCCGCCTGCAGCAGATGCGCCTGCTGGTCAATCAGGCGGTTCTTCTCGCGCCGATTCTCTCTGACCAGATCGGTGATCTCGGTCTGCAGCACGGCCATATTGTCGGAACTGGTCTGGCGGTAGGAAATCTGGAACCAGCGATCGTTGCGCAGCGCCATGACGAAGGAGGAAAAACGCTGGCCGGAAGGCCCCTGCGCAGTCATGGCCGGACGCGCTTGGGCGTTCAACCCATCGCCCTCCTCCCGGGCCAGATACCGGCTGGCATTGACCGCCGCGAGATAGTCGTCGAAGCCCAGGCCTGGCTTGATTAGCGGCTCGACATCCGGCAGAAGCTGGCGAAACTGGGCATTGCAGACCTGCAGCTTGTCCTCGGAAAAAAGCGCAAAGCCGCCTTCCATGGCGACCATTGCGTCGGCCAGATTGCGCTGAATGCGCTCCTGCGCCTGATAGGCGATCTCAAGTTCGCTGGACGCCCGTCCGAGCGTATCGAGTGCCTTCTCCAGATCCTTGGTCTTTTCCCAGACTTCCGTCTGCAACGCGATAGCCGACTGGAAGAGCGAATAGGCGGTACCGCCAACCTCATGGCCGCGCTCAGCGCGGTTGATCAGCGCTTCGATGATCTTCGCCTGCTTGGCGATCTGGATCTCATGGGAGTCGTTCGGGTCGATCACAGCGGCGCGCTCCCCCTCGGGCGAAAGAAGGCGACGCCGACGAAGGTCTGGTTCACATGCACGCCGAGATGCTGCTCACCATAGGTGCTGAAGCCGATGACGCGGCGTTCGCGGAACCGGTCGGAGGCTTCGGCCCCCAGCCCCTTCCGGTCGATCTCGAGCTTGCGAAGATAGCAGTCGAAGCCAAGAATGAAATCCGGCGCCTCCCCCTGCCTGTCGGTGACGGTCAGACCGGTGTCGAGGGTGCGGATGATCTCCTTGCCCCGGCCGAGCGTCAGCAGCAGTCCATCATCGATCGCCGACAGAAAGGTCAGGCCATTCTCGCCATGGATCTGCTGGATCGCTCTCACGTGATAGATATTGCCATTGCGCACGAGGACCGGATTTTCGGCAAAAATCGTCGGCGAAAGTGCATCGACGGGAACCTTGACCAGCCGAGCGTATTCCTCCGCCGCGGGAGAACCGTTGATCTCCAGAACCAGCCGTTCCTCGGGTATGGCCTTGGTGACGACCATCCGGCTCTCGGTCGGCTGGAAATGGTCGAAGCCCAGACCGCAAAAGGCGAGATCCGTCTCGAGCAGGAGCAGCAGCGCCGCGTTGCTGTGGAATTCCCCATTGCGCAGGACCTGTGTCCGCTCGAACCGCAGGCCGTCACCGGCGGAGCCGCCGAATACCGGAATGTCCTTNNGTCCTTCAATCCAGCTTCCAGAGCAGCAACCAGGATGTCCTCCTGCTTGGAAAGCCCGTCAGCGAAAATCAGGGCCAGTCTCTTGCGCCCGGGCGTCGCTCGAAACTGCTCAGCGAGTCTTTCGGTCTGCTGCACCACCTCGGCAATCGACACTGGCGAAATGGGGACGAACAATGTGGAGGCGACGCGGAAGTGGTTCCGCTCGAAGGCAAGCGCTACCAGGGCGTCGTCTTCATAGCCGCGTGGCGTGATCTGTCCCGCGGTCGTGCAGCCGAAGACGACGGCATCCGGAAGAGCAGCAGGCAACGCGTCGGCGAGGCCTTCGGGGGAAAGCCGGTTCGGCACGAAGAGCAAAACGAAGCTCGGGCGGGCATTCTCGAGCTGGCGCCGGATGTCGGCAAGCGCCACGGCCGGATCCTCCGCGTGGGAAACGGCGATCCGCACCGCCTTCGCCGGGCGGTGGTCCAGGTCTTCCAGGGCCGCCGCCGCGCTGCTGCCCGCATGGGCAAAACCCGACAACACCTGGGACTCCATCATTGCAGGCTGTGGCGGATGGAAACTTCCCGCACGAGCATCGCCGCCTGCGTCCGGTTATGCACGCCAAGTCGACGCAGCAACGCGGTGATGTGCGCCTTGACGGTAGCCTCCGCCAGTTGCATTTCATAGGCGATCAGCTTGTTCGGCATGCCCTCGCAGATCAGGCCAAGAATGCGGGTCTGCTGCTGGGACAGATGGGCGATCTTGAGGGATATGGACTCCGCAGAGCGGTCCTTGGCCTGCGCCCGTGTGCGCAGCGTGTAACCCGGCGGCACATAGGTCTTGCCATTCCAGATGTCGCGCATCGCGTCCTGGAAGGTCTGCCGGCCGGTATCCTTCGGAATGAAGCCCGCAGCCCCGGCAGCCAGCACCGACTGCACGATACCTTCCGTCGTGATTGCGGAGATGACGATGACCGGAATATCCGGCATTTTCTCCTTGATCTTCAGGAAGCCGCTCAATCCGGAGGCATCCGGCAGATTGAGGTCAAGCATGATGAGATCAGGCGAGAAGCGCATCCGCAATTGCTGCAGCGCCTCGCCCAATGAAGTCGCCGTTCGAATCCGTCGGGTATTGAAGATGCTCTCCATCGTCGTCGCGAGAGCATCGCAATAGAGGGGATGATCATCGATCACCAGCGCCGACTTTATCGAAAGCAAGTGGTCGGACATTTCGGCCCGCGACATAGCTCTCCTCCCAAAAATATTTTCTGATCGTTATCAGCAGGACGACCTCCAAACCGCCCCGTAGACCATTGATAATATTCCCGCTCCCAAGCGTGGTGAGGCTCTCCCAAACCCAACCACCTGTAATTTGTCGCACAGATTCGATGGTAGCGCAATTGCCGAGTTTCCGGGCTGATCTGCCACTCACACCCGCCTGTCCGACGCAGATAACGCATTGTAATAAATCGTTATTATCTCGACCAATTAAAACTGTTAGGTTAGATAAAACTTACGTATTGACGCTGTTTGTGGCGAAAAGGCGCGCCAACGTTGCTGCGCCACGGCTGCGGAGGATGAAGATTGCCAAGCGCCGCGGCGGCGATAGAACATGTCGACTGGACAAATAAACTTAACGCGTTAAGGATCGGTGCAGGAACGACTCTGCGGGGAGCCAGACGATGGAGACAAGAAACACGGCCCAGGCGATGGTCGATGCGTTGATCGCCCAAGGAGTAGACACTGTATTCGGCATTCCCGGCGCCCATACCTATGAGTTTTCCGATGCGCTCTACAATGCACGCAACCGGATCCGGATGATCCATCCCCGCCACGAGCAGGCGGCCGGCTACATGGCCTATGGCTATGCCAAATCGACGGGGCGGCCCGGCGTTTTCACCGTCGTGCCCGGCCCCGGCCTTCTGAATGCCAGCGCGGCACTATGCACCGCCTACGGCGCCAATGCACCGGTCATGTGCCTGACTGGCAACATCATGTCCCACCTGATCGGACAGGGACGGGGCCAACTACACGAACTGCCCGATCAACTGGCTTTGATGCGGGGCCTGACCAAATGGTCCGGCCGCATCCACCACGTCTCAGAAGCGCCGATGGTCATGGCTGAAGCCTTCCACGAGATGATGAGCGGCCGGCAGCGGCCGGTCGCGGTCGAGACTCCATGGGACGTCTTTGGCCAGACCGGCCCCGTCGCGCCCGCCGAGACCACGCCTCCCAGCCGTCCAATCCCTGATCCGGCCTTGATCGCCGAGGCGGCAAACCTTGCCCGTCTGGCGAAACGTCCGATGATCATGGTCGGCGGCGGCGCCGCGGAGGCGGGCGCGGAAGTGCTGGACCTTGCCAAGGCGATCGGCGCCCCGGTTGTATCGCACCGCTCCGGCAAGGGTATCGTTTCGGACGGCGAGCCCTACGCATTCGACCTCGTTGCCGGCTATGACTGGTGGAAGGGATGCGACCTCTTGATCGGCATTGGCTCGCGGCTGGAATTGCAGTTCATGCGCTGGCGCTGGCAACCACCTGGGCTGAAGGTGATCCGTATCGACATAGACCCGACCGAGATGGTGCGGCTGAAGCCCGATCTCGCCATTGTGGCCGACGCGGCCGAAGGGACATGCGCGCTGCTTGCCGCACTTGGCGACCACGCCGCAGCCGAGCGCAGTGCTGAGTTTTCTACCCGCCGTGCGGAGGCTCGTCTCCGAATGGAAAGCGTGCAGCCGCAACTGGTATACCTCGATGCCATCCGCCGGGCACTGCCCCGCGACGGATTTTTCGTCGAGGAAGTGAGCCAGATGGGCTTCACCGCCCGCTTCGGCTTTCCGGTCTACGGCCCGCGCCACTACGTCACCTGCGGTTACCAGGAAACGCTCGGCTTCGGCTTCAACACTGCGCTCGGCGTCAAGGTCGCCCATCCCGACAGGGCGGTCGTTTCGGTGTCCGGTGATGGCGGCTTCATGTTCGGCGTTCAGGAGCTGGCAACAGCCGTACAGCACAATATTGCTGTCGTCGCAGTCGTCTTCAACAACAACGCCTTCGGCAATGTCCATCGCGACCAAGCAACTGCATACGATGGACGACTGATCGGTTCGGACCTTATCAATCCTGATTTCGTCGCGCTTGGAAAGAGCTTCGGTGTCACCTCGGAACGAGTGGAAAACCCGGCGGCTTTGGAAAAGGCGCTCACACGTGCACTGGCGTCGGAACGACCATACCTCATCGAGGTGCCGGTAGAGACCGGCTCGGAAACGAGCCCCTGGACCTTCCTCCATCCAGCCCCGCATACGTGAGGGAGCCAGCGACCCGCTCTGGAACAGATGACGGCTACCCGCCGTTTACCAGTTGGAGAATGAGCGAATGAACATTGCCGCCAGGGCTGAGCTCGTCACGGTCGAAATCTCGGCTGCGCTGGCGCTGTTCGTTGGAGAGCGCGCCCAGCCGCTTTGTCATCTCTTCCCTGATCTTACGACACTTGGGATCGTCGGGCACCGTCAGCCCGACGGTTGCCGCCTCGATCTGCCTCACCATATCGACGATGAAATCGCCGTGGACCCGTTCATGGATGCCCACGCCGGTGATGAAACTGTCCCAGTTTGCCTTGACCGGCGGCGGCAGCACGTTGGTCGGCTTCGGCAGGACATAGGTGATGATGAGCTTCGGCTTGGCCGTTGCCAACACACAGGCGTCGCCGCGCGTCTCGTATTTCCGGCTCCAGGTCAGCGCAAAACTCGTATGCGCGATCGCCCGGACCTCTCCCCCGACTTGCGGACCACGTGCACCGATGGATTGGTAGAGTTCGGGACCGCTCGTGCCAACGATCGAATAGGTCTGAACCTTCTCGACCGGCTTCCACTCAGCCGCAGCAACCGATGGCGTCGCCGCGAGACCGGCCATGATGAACCTGACTGCAATGCCTGTTTTCAAGCGATGGTCCTGTGTTTTTTGTCTCGCAGCGAGACTAGAACCGAAGCAGATTTCACGCAATCGGCCCGCCTCCAATAGCACGGAATAGTGCATGCAAANNACTGGATGGATGCAAGCGCTGCCCCGAAACGTTCCTGGGCCTTCTTCGGCACCTTGACGTCCTGGTAGGCATCGAGATTGGCCGGCGCATCTCCGACGACGACCAGCGCGACCATGCCCATGCTGAGATGGGGTGCACACTTGATGCCATAAGCACCCGCCACGTCGAATGTCACCGTGATCTTCTCGTTGATCTTGCCCTTGAACCCGTCAGCGCCTTCTGGATGCATGCCCTTGATGATCTCGGCATTATGTCCCTTCTCGGTCGGGATGAAGGTAACGGTGTCACCTACAGCGATCTTCACGCCGGCGGGTTCAAAGACCATAACGCCGTCCTTGCCCTTGTTCAGCATGTGGACCTCGTGGTCGGCAGCGGTGGCGGAACCCGCAAAGGCGGCGAGCACGACAACGGCGGCGGCAAGGTGCTTCAACATCATGGACATTTCTTTATCTCCTTGAAATCAGGACCCTTCGGATCCGTTGGGACAGGAGATACGCCGTCCGTGGGGGCTTTTCTTTGTGCTTGCGCAACTAACAAAGCGCAATTCCCTAAACACGCAGCTTCAGGTTCAGGAGCGGTCTTTGGGCCCATCCGCGAGCTCAGAGAGACCCGCGACATTTCGTACCAGCAGCTTCTGCCGTCCGCCCTCGACCAGACCTACGCCCTCCCAGGCACTAAGGATGCGCGATACCGTATGTAGTGTTGTGCCGGTCATTTCGGCGATGTCCTGGCGGGAGATCGGGAAATCGATACGGAGGCCACCGGCTTCCTTCTTTCCGGCGTTGCGCGCCAGGCGCAGGACTGCATGGGCTACACGTCGCTCAACCTCCTGGGTGGACATTTCACGGATTCGGGTATGGGCCTCTTCAAGCCTCTGGCCGATCGTCTGCATGGCAGTGACGGCGAGCCGTGGATTGTGCTCGACGAAACTGGGCCAAAGATCGGTAGGCCAGCCAAGCGTCAGGCTTTCGGCGGCGGCGATTGCGGTTCCTGGATAATCGATGCGCTGCAGCGCCTTGGCAAAGCCGAAGAGATCTCCCGGATGAACGACTCGTACGATGATCTGCTGGCCATCGGCTGTAACCTGCGTCACCTTCAGCCGCCCATGCAGGAGAAGATAGAAGCTGATGGCCGGCTGGCCTTGCTCGAACACTGACTCCCCCTGCGGAACGCGTCGCGCAGTGGCATGGCCAAGCAACCTGTCGAGGTCTTCGTCGCTCATCCGGTCGAACAGCGGAAGAGCCTTGACGACGGTCCGATCGATCTTCACCGCCGCTTGTCCTTTCTGCGCACGGCGCCCAAGGAATGGCACCGAGCGAAATCATTCATGGGCAACACATTGGATTGTTCTTCTAAACTAGGTTGCCGCACGGCGAAAGGCAAAAACTAGCCTTGCATACCAGGTACTATTCCTCACCAGCCGGAAGCCAACATTGTCCGGAGGCGTGCCGACCGAACATCCTCCTCCTTTAGGGTCGCGGATGAAGGCACTGAGGGGGGACCGATGCTTGCCGGTCGCGATATAGATGCCACAGCTTTCGCTTGAACTCGCTGCCGCACCGTCCTGTCCGAGCGTGACTTTGCGGTTGCAGGTCGTGCTCCATTCCCAGATGTTGCCGGCGAAGTCGGCCAGGCCGTACTCGCCTTCACCGAAGCCACCGAGCGGCTGTGGCGTCGGATCCCGCGATGACTTGCGTGCGGCTTCCCGCTGATAGTCGGCAAGCCAGCGCAGCGCCGGATTGTTGCTGTCGGGATCGACACCGAGCGCGTCGTCGGGAAATTTGCCACCGGCCGCGAACGCGAGATCCTCGTCGCTCGGCAGGGCCCACACCGTGCCGGTTCGTCTGCTCAGCCAGTCGGCATAAGCGGTCGCATCGTCGTAGCTGATCGACGTCGCAGGCAAGTTGAATGAAGACGGGGTCATGGTCTCGCGGGCCGGGCAGGCGCCCTGCGCGACGCAGGCATCGTATTCGGCGGTCGTCACCTGGTATTTCATGATTTCGAGCGATTGCGTCCGGTTGACCTCCACCTTCGGCGCATCGACCGCAAAGCCGTTCTTATAGAATTCGCCGGCCGGCCGGTAGGTGAAGTTGCGTGGCTCGATCCGGATGGTCGCCGGCACGGGAATATCGGCGGATGTCGCCATGAAAAGGCCGGTCTGGACGGCGAGGCCGCCGACGAAAGCCACCATCAGCAGGGCTGGCAAGGCGATCGAGGTGCCGGAAACGAGATGGGAGTGACTGAGAGCGAACATGGCGACCTCCCGGAGGCAGTCGATGGGCAGCGAAGGAAGGAGAGCCCATGCCCGCGCATTGCGGGCATGGGCACGGGGTTGGTCAGCTGGCCGACGGCGCCAGGACCGACGTCATCAGGTCGTCGTTCCATTCACCGGTGACGGTGAAGTGGGCGGCAGCACCGAGTTCGAAGGCCTCGATCAGGTTGTGGTTGACATAGGCGTAGATGCCTGGCTGCTCGAAGGTATAGTAGGCGGCTCCCGCCGTCCCCCCCGGGATGAACCAGGTTTCCTGATCGATCTCCGGCGGGTTGTGGAACTTGCCGGTCGCCCAGACATAGTCGCCGTGACCACCGATCAGATGCGGACGGGTGTCGCGGTTGGCCTGGGAATGGATGATCAGAACGCGGTCGCCGACCTCGGCCGTCATGGCGTTCTCGCCGGTCAGCGCGCCGACGGCGCCGTTGAAGACGATGTGGCTGGGCGTCAGGCTCCGCATGACTTGCAGGACATCCTGATAGGCATCGCCAGCACTCTCGTACTTCTTGTAGGTGCCCTTCTCGTCCTTGGGAACATAGAAGTCCTGTTCACCGACATAGTAGATCTTGTCGTAGACCAGTTCGTTGCCCTTGCCGTCCTTCAGGCCATCGCGCGGCAGCACCATGATGGCACCGTTCATGCCCGAGGTGACATGCCACGGCACCATGCCGGGAGGTGCGCAGTGGTAGACGAAAACCCCGGCCTTTGTGGCCTTGAAACGCAGCACCGTCGTCTCGCCCGGGTTGACAACTGTCAACGCTCCGCCGCCCAGCGCCCCCGTGGCCGAATGGAAATCGATATTATGCTGGAGCATATTGGTGTCGGGATTGATCAGCGTTAGCTCGACATAGTCGCCCTGGTGTACGACCATCAGCGGGCCGGGGACGGAACCGTTGAAGGTCATGGCGTGAACCTCGGTACCCTCGTCGTCGACGATGATCTTCTTTTCCTCGATCGTCATGGTGAACTCGACGACCTTCGGTCCGCCCTCGGCCTTCTGGGTATGGGCATGGACAAAGGGCGGCCTCACCAGTTCAATCTTCTGACGCGGCAGGGCAGCGATCTGGGCTGCGGTTGCCTTGACATTGGTCTTGATCTCGCCGCCTTCGGCGCGGGCTTCGGACGTCTTGATGATCGGCGCCAGTGCGCCGGCGAAGGCCGCACCGGCCAGGATCGTGCGGCGAGTTACCTGAAACTTCTCGGTCATCGGATTATCTCCTTTAGGGTGGAACGGAGCGAATATCGTCCGGTCGAGAATGGTTTTACGCCCGGACCGAAACCTGCAATTTGTGCCAGGACAAACTTCCCCCGCGGAGGGGTCTCCTGCGTCATTTTGGCAGAGGAGGAGAGTTGGAACGCGCTGAATCCATTGCAGAAGCAGGGTTTTGCTTGCGCCTGATCAAAGATCAAGGCCAACCGCGGCCATAGTTATGCTTGCGATTTATCAAAAACATGGAGATTCCGATGAACAGCCAGAACACAGACCGAAGCGGTGGCATCCCCCGCGGTCTGTCAAAGACAGGACCGGTCCTGTTCTCCTACGGATTCAGACCTTTCTTCCTCGGTGCAGGCCTCATGGCGATCGCCGCCATGGTTTTGTGGATCCTGGCACTGACCATGGGGCTGGAAATCGGGGGGTCCTATGGCGCACTTCATTGGCACGCCCATGAAATGCTGTTCGGCTTCGCGCCCGCGGTCGTGGCCGGCTTCCTTCTCACCGCGGTGCCCAACTGGACTGGCCAGTTGCCCGTGTCCGGCCGTCCGCTGATGATGCTGTTCGGCTTGTGGCTCGCCGGCCGCCTCGTGCTTTTCCAACCGGACCTGATCGGCGTCGAGATCGCCACTGTGATCGACAGCCTGTTCCTGCCTGCACTGCTCATCATCTGCGCACGCGAGATCGTCGCCGGTCGGAAATGGAAGGACCTCAAGGTTCTGATGGTGCTAACCTTCCTTTCCGTCGCCAATGTCGGCTTCCATGTGACGACATTGATCGGCGAGCATGGGGGTCTCACGCAGAGACTGGCCGTATCGGCCTATGTCATCCTGATCATGATCATCGGCGGCCGGATCATCCCGAGTTTTTCCCGCAACTGGCTGAACCAACACGGCGCGACACGCTTCCCCATTCCATTCAATAGCTTCGACACGGTGGCGATCGTCGCCGGAGCCGTGGCGCTCGGCGGCTGGACACTCCTTCCCGAGAGCCACTTGACCGGGCTGCTCGCTCTTGTCGCCTTCGGCCTGCATGTCGCCCGTCTCGTGCGCTGGCGCGGCCATGCCGTCTTCGCAGAGAAANNGTTCATCCTGCATCTCGCCTATGGTTTCGTGCCTCTCGGCTTCCTCGCCATTGCCCTGGGCTCGGTAGGCTATCTGACCACCAATACGGTGCTGCACGTCATGACGGTCGGTGCAATCTCGGCCATGATGCTGGCGGTCATGACGCGTGCCACCCGGGGCCACACCGGCCGGGTGCTGGCCGCTTCCCGCACGACGACGCTGTCTTATGTGGCAATCCTGCTGGCCGCGCTGCTTCGCCCTGCCGCCGACCTCCTGCCAGACTACACAATGGAGTTCTACTCGGGCGCCGGATTTTTCTGGATCGCCGCCTTCACATTGTTCGTCTTCGAATATGGGCCGATGCTGGCTCGCGTCCGGCGCGTGGCGATCGGTTGATCGCCTGCAAAAGAGCCCGGTGTTTCTGGCGCTGGGCGCCTCGCAAATATCCTGACCGCAGAGGCCTCAGTGCCGGGCGGCGACAGCCAAGGCGCCCACGCGGATACGGTCAGGCGTCCAGAGCGGTTCATAGGTGAGATCCACCACGGCCGCCGTCACCCCGGCAACCGCCTCGACGGTCGCCTGCACAGCCTGCTGCAGGAAGCCGGCCGCAGGACAGCCACGCGACGTGGTCGTCATGACGATGCGCGCCGCGCCATCCGCATCGACGGTCACGTCGTAGATCAGGCCGAGATCGACGATATTGCCGCCGATCTCCGGGTCCGTGATGGTGGTGAGCGCCGCGACGATTTCGGCGGCATGCCCTGATACGCTGTCGATATCCATCACGTCACTCCCGTGCCTCGCCGATGCGGATCAGCATGCGATAGGCGGTTCCGGCCTCGTCGTAATTGCCCACCCACTGATGGCCGCGCTTTTCGAGTTCCGGCATCAAGAACACCGGCTCGCGCGACAGCAATGCGAACAAAACCTCGCCGGGGTCCATGAGTTCGGTCTTCGAGAGAATGCGCGCCATCGGCTCGGGCGGATCGAGTTCGGTCAGGTCGAGGTGGAACACCGGTTCGGCCCACAGCACAGCCGAAACCGCGCCGTCGGACGCCGCGACATCGGCGGGCCCGCCCGCTTCAGGCGTGAATAGCACCTCCCATTCGCCACCGCCGATTTCGGACGCCTCGTGCGAGAAGCCGCGTTTGGCCATGACGTTGAACAGCGGTGCAGGCTTGAAGGTGGCGATGAGTCGCAGCCCCGCGCCGGGCTTGAGCGATTGCACGGCTTCCATGATCGCCTGGAAGGGTTCGCCGCCATTGCGCAGGATCGGCCGGACGTCGAGTTCTTTGTAAGCGTTTGTCATCATGACCTCGTGGGCTGAAGGGACGGCAGGAAGAAATTGGGGCGGATGGCGCCGCCAGGCAAGCGCTGATCGGGCGCGATTTCCATCAGGCGGCGCGTGCGCAGGAATTCCGCGACGAGCGCGAGGCTCGCCCCGAGCTGCAGCCCTGCCGCCGCACGAAAGAGCAGATCACGGTCAAACGCCAACGCAAGGGTGGCAAGCAGCACACCGGCATGGAAGAGCACAAACCACGTTCGGGCGCGCGGTTCGCTGACGAGATCCTGCACGCGCGGCGTTGGTACACGGCCGAGCACCGGACCATAACACTCGAGCCAGGTGAGGAAAGGAACGATCTTGTAGAGCTTTGCGAGACCGAGACCGGTTAGCCATCCGAAGCCAAGCAGGTAGACGATTGGGGCGATGTCGGTTGCCACACGCCCCGCCGCCGCAGCCACNNCCCCCCCCCCCCCCGCCGCAGCCACTGCGAGCCAGGTTGCACCGGCGAAGAGTGCGGCAAAGGCGGCAATGCTGGCAAGGCTGTTGAGCTCCAGCTTCGGCCGCCGCCGCGCCTGATAGGTGGCAAGGAGATCAACCCCATAGAGACCCAGACCGACCAGCGAGGACAGCAGGGCCAGCGTGAGGACGACGGCGCTCCCCGCAATACCGGCCACGGAAAGAATGACAGCGAGCAGCAGGAGCGCGACC